>CAZOXZ010000007.1:0-37826 GCA_964583865.1 uncultured Rhodanobacteraceae bacterium
TGCGAAAACCATCCCTGGTGCGAAGCGCCGGCCGCGCCGTCCTGGCGCGTCGCTCGACCGCTGCGATCTGCCACCGGCAGATCGGTCGGTCTCGCCCAGCTGAGCTATTCGGGCATGTCTGGATTGTGAAGTGTACTGCGAAAACCATCCCTGGTGCGAAGCGCCGGCCGCGCCGTCCTGGCGCGTCGCTCACAGGCGCGCGAAGCAGTGCTTCGCAAACGCGCCTGATCGCCCAGCTGAGCTATTCGGGCTTGTCTGAATTGTGAAGTGTACTGCGAAAACCATCCCTGGTGCGAGGCTCCGCCCGCGCCGCCCGGGATTGCCGCTCGCACACAAATCGAGCCGCGAAGTATGGCTGGCGCGGCACGGACTGTCAACACCCTGGAGCCGGTGTCCGGGAGCCCGGCCTCTGATTCAGGCGGCAGCCCCCTCGCTGGCATCGCCGATGCGGTAACATGGCACATAGGCGCTGCCGCCGGGCAGCTTCATGCGATGCTGGACCACAAAGGCCTGCAGCAGGCGGTCCAGTGCGTGCATGATGTCGTCGTCGCCATCGATGACGAAAGGCCCGTATTGCTCGATCGCGCGCATGCCCTGTTCCTTGACGTTGCCGGCCACGATGCCGGAAAAGGCCCGCCGCAGGTCGGCTGCGAGTTCATGCATCGGCCGGCCATGACGGATGCGCAAGGCACCCATGGTTTCGTGGTCCGGTGCAAAGGGTTGCTGGAACTCGTAAGGAATGTCCAGTGCCCAGTTGAAGTAGAACGCGTCGCTGGTGGCACGCCGGTACTCGCGCACCCTCTCGATACCGTCGACCATGGCATGGGCCACGGCCTCCGGGTCGTCGACGATGATCTGGTAGTGCTTCGCCACCTCGTCACCGAGGCTGAGGCGCAGGAACTGGTCGATCTGCTCGAAGTAGTCAGCCGAATCTTTCGGGCCGGTGAACACCAGCGGGAATGGCGTGTCGTCATTTTGCGGATGCAGCAGGATGCCCAGCAGGTACAGGATCTCCTCGCAGGTGCCCACGCCGCCGGGAAAGACGATGATGCCGTGGCCCAGTCGGACGAAGGCCTCGAGACGCTTCTCGATGTCCGGCATGATGATGAGGTTGTTGACGATGGGATTGGGCGACTCGGCGGCGATGATGCCGGGCTCGGTGATGCCGATGTACCGATTGGGGTAACGACGTTGCTTGGCGTGGGCAATGGTGGCGCCTTTCATCGGGCCCTTCATGGCGCCGGGACCGCAGCCGGTGCAGATGTCGAGCTTGCGCAGGCCGAGCTGGTAGCCGACACGCTTGGTGTAGTCGTACTCCTTGCGCGAAATGGAGTGCCCGCCCCAACACACGACCAGATCCGGGTCACGCTCCGGGATCAGGACACCGGCGTTGCGCAGGATTTCGAACACGGTATGCGTCAGGCCATCCGATTCGCCCAGGTCGAACCCGTTCTGCTTGAGTTTCCCGGACACGGCGACACGGTCCCGCACCACGGCCATCAACAGCTCGTTGATTCCGGGGATCAGCTGGCCGTCCACGAATGCCTGGCCGGGCGCATTGTCCAGCTTCAGCTTGATGCCGCGATCCTGCTGCAGGACCTCGATATCGAAATCCGGGTACTGCTCGAGCAGGCCGCGGGGGTCATCGCTGATGGTACCGGATGTCAGCACGGCCAGGGCACAGCGGCGCAACAGGGAATGCAGGCCGGAGTCACTGACGTCACGCAGACGCGTCACCTCGTGCCGCGAAAGGACGGACAGGCCGCCCATGGGACGGACGCGGGCACTTACGGTGGCGTGACTGCCGTCGTGCGTGGTGTTCTCGCTCATTGGTTGCGTTTCCTCATGATTCTGCGTCGTCGGGACCGACCAGCATTGCGCCAACGATCGATGCGGTCAAGCCCGCCGGCTTTGCGAACGACGGACAGCAAATCGGCGCCCATGTGGACGCCGACTTGCCGATACGGATTGCGTGACGGATCAGAACTTGTAACGCACCGTCAGCTGCACCGCCCAACGCTGCGAACGATCGTTGGGGTAGGTGTTGTACGGCAGCGGATCAGGCCGGTAATTGCCATTCTCATCCGTGTAGCTGCTGCCGGTGATGTCGTAGATGTACTTTCCGGTTTCCGGATCGACACCATAGTAGTCCGCCAGGGAACGGTAGCCGGGGTAGTCAGCCTTCAACTCCGTGCCCCAGTCCTTGTCGAGCAGGTTCAGGAAGTTGTAGATGTCAAAACGGATTTCTCCCTTGTGGCCTTCGAAGATGCCCGGGATTTCCTGGCTGAACGACAGGTCCAGCTGGTTGAACCACGGTGCACGGTCCCCATTGCGGCTGGCGATTGAACCCTGATGAGAGCTCAGATAATCGGTCGAGTTGATGTAGTTGTAGAACCCGTCGATCTGCGCCTGCGTGGTGCCTTCGCGGAACAGCACCTCGCCCGGATTCGGGATGTACACCAGATCGTTGCCGCTGATGCCGTCGCCGTTGGAGTCGTTGCCGAAGGCCCAGCTGAACGGATGGCCGGTACGGCCATCGTAGAAGGCACTGAACTTGGTGTAGTAGTCACCGAAGAAGGCATGACGCCAGCTGAATGCGGCAATGGCACGCCATTCCGTCTCGTAGTTGGAGGTTCCCAGCACATTGGCATTGGGATTGGCCATGAAGTTGTTGTTCCACGAGGATTCGGCCACACTGGACAGGCCGGCGTTGACGTCCGTGGCGTTGTTCCAGGTGATGCCGACCATGGCCGACCAGCCATCCTTGAACGGCTTCTTCAACGAGAACGTCCAGTTGTCGGCACGCCCCTTGTTGGTGCTGGCCAGGTTGATCACCTCGTCGGTGAAGTCACCATTGGCATTTGCGCGATCATAATTGCCATCGCCACGGGGATCGGTATACGGGTTGTTGTAGTACGTCAACCGACCGTCCGGCAGGATACCCGTCGGCGCGCCCAGGTTGAGGTTCTGGTACCAGATGGCGTGCTTCACCTTGACCTGCTCGTACTCGAGGCTGCCGATCATGCCCATCCAGGGCAATTCGGCATCGAAGCCGAGGCTGAACTTCCAGGAAGTCGGCAGGTGGAAGTCCGGATCAAGCGTGTTGACCGTCATCTGGGAGGAACCCGGGACACCGTCGGGCTGGTTGTACGGATCCGGGCTGAAGTCCGGGCCGTCACAGCCGCGGAACGTCTGGCACTTGTAGCTAACGGCGTTCATGCCGGTGTTGGAGTAGATGTTGCCAATCCACACGGCCGGCGTGTTGGTCATGAACAGGCCGACACCACCACGCAGCTGCATCATCAGATCGGTATCGAACTGGTAGTTGAACGACAGGCGCGGCTCGATCAGCGTGTCACCCAGCGTGTACTGGTTGGTCGTCAGGACCTTGCCGTCCGGCGTAGTGAACCCGGCTTCGGCAAACGTCGGGTTGTAAAGCGGCCGCTCCTCCAGCCGTGGCTGGTCGAAACGCACGCCGTAGCGCAGGGACAGGTTGTTGTCCACCTGCCAGGTATCCTGCACGAAGAACCCGATCTGCTCCAGCGTGAAGGATGCCGCCACGTCATCGAGGCGCAAGCCGTCGGCCGGCCGCCCGAAGTAGCGGGTGGAATAGCTGCCGTTGGCGAAATCCTCGATGGTATCGAAGGAGTAGGAGCCGAAATGGTTCTGCAGGAACAGGTTGTACTTCTCGTCCTTCTGGTAATCGAAGCCGAACTTGATCTGGTGATCGCCGGCAAAATACGTGCCGGCCCAGGCCGCGTACAGCGTCTTGGTATCGATCTTGTTGGCCTGGTAGGAGTAGTTGGTACCGAAGTCCACCGACGGGCCACGGAAACCACCCACGTGGACCGTGATCGCGGGCATGTCGACACCGGTGTACGGGCCAGCGTCGCGTGTGAACTTGGACCAGGACAAGGTTGTCTTGCTGGAGAAGTTGGAGCTCCAGTCGTCATACAGATGCAGCGCGTAGCTCTCGATATCCGTATCCTGCATGGTCCAGCCGCTGGAAAGCGTCAAGCCACCCGGATAACCGTCACGCGGGCGCGGCTCGAACTCCTTGGTGCGGCGCCAGGTCAGGCTGGCGCGGTGGTTGTTGCTGATGTTCCAGTCGATCTTCGCCAGATAGCGCTTGTCCTGCAGCACGTTGCCGCCGGTCAGCGCACCGATGTCACCCATGCCCCACTGGGCCGCGATTTCGCGGATCTGGTTGAGGTCATCGACCGTCAAGCCTTCAACCTGCTGCGCGGCACCGGAGCCGGTCGGGCCCCAGCTCGTGCCTGCGCCGTCCTGTTCGCTCTGCTCGTAGGAGACGAAGAAGAACAACTTGTCCTTGACGATGGGACCGCCAAAGGTGGCGCCACCGGTCCACTTGCGGTCATAACCGGTGAAGTCCGAATCCTGGAACTTTCCGATCCAGTCATCGTTCTGGTACACGTAGTAGACCGAACCGTGGTATTCGTTGGTTCCGCTCTTGGTGACGGCGTTGACGTCCACACCCAGACCACGACGCGTGGTGACGTCATAGTTGGCGGTGGAGATGTTGTAGGCCGCGATGGTGTCCTGCGACACCGCGGTGCCCTTCACAGGCAGGCCATTGGGATTCAAACCGAACGGATCGTTGACGCTGACCGAATCGACGGTGATGTTGTTGTAGCGGAAGTTCTGGCCCAGGGCCGAGATCTTGCCTTCCGAGCGGCTGACGATGTTGACCCGAGGATCCAGACGCACGAGGTCCTGGATGCTGCGCCCCGGCGTCGGCATCGACTCGATTTCACGCTGCGAGATGTTGGTGCCCACGCCCATGTTGTCCGGCGAGAAGACCTGTGACAGGGCATTGGCACGTACCGTGATGGTGGCCAGCTCCTGGGCATCCTGTTCGGAGGCGCCCATCTGCAGGTTGATGGCGTTGACCTGGCCCAGTTGCAGGAACACGTTGCTGCGCAAGGTGCCCGGAACGCCCGCCTTGGACACGCTGACCTCATACGGACCGCCAACACGCAGGCCCTGGGCGGTGTAGCGACCACTCTCGTTGGTCGTTACGGTCCGCGTGGTGCCGGACGGTTCGTGCACGATGGTCACGGTGGCGCCGGCAACCGGCTGGCCGCTGGCATCAACCACGGCACCGGTCAGCGCCGACGAAGTCACGTTCTGCGCCATCACGACAGCCGGAGCTGCCAGGGCAAGGGCCACGGCGGCCGGCAAAAGTCCACTGCGCATTCTGTTGATCATGTTGGATCCTCGGATATTTGCGACAAAACAGCGTATACGAGAGCACAAGCGGGTTCAGCAGCATTCACGGAAACTGCAGGCCAGCCTGAACGTCCCCAATTGACACGCGACAAACGTTCGTTTCAAGAAAACGAACGGATAATTTAAGCGTAGTTTAACACCTTGAGCAGGACATGGACAGATCAAGCGGTCCGTGTCACACAATCTTCACATTGCAGCATGCTGCCAGAACGACACGATGCCACCCAGCAGCATTTGCACTGACAGCACCACCAGCAGCATGCCGACCAGGCGCTCCATGGCCGTGAGCACACTTTCCCCCAGCACGCGGAACAGCCAGGTTGCGCTGAGCAGCACCACGGCGGTGACCAGCCAGGCCAGGAACAAGGCAATGCCCCAGTCGAGCATGCGTCCGGGCTCATTGTTGGTCATGAGCAGCAGGGCCGCCATGGCCGACGGTCCGGCCACACCGGGAATCGCCATCGGCACGATGAACGGCTCGCCGCCACCGGTCTTGCCGAAAATGCCGCCATCGGGTGGCGGGAAGATCATTTTCAGGCCGATGAGAAACAACACGATGCCGCCACCGATGCTGACCGATTCCTGCTTCAACTGCATCAAGTCCAGCACGTACTTGCCGCCCAGCAGGAAGCCCACCAGCACGGCGAGTGCAATCAGCAGCTCACGCGCCACCACCCAACGCCTGCGCTGGGGCGGCACGTCTTTCAGCAAGCTGAGGAAGAACGGCACGTTGCCCATCGGGTCCATGATCAAAAACAGCAGGATCGCAGCCGACAGGATGGTCATCTCGGGTTGCATGGCGAGGCCGAAAGTGGAGGAGAGGGAAACACGACAATGGACGGTGACACGAACAACACGCGCAACACGGGACCAATCGGTGCCCGCGAACGCGTGTCAAAAAGTTGATCCCGCCAGGTTGGCGCGCAATTTTACTGCAGCACACACGACATTCGGTACCGCCGCGCAACAGGCATGCCAGCCTTTGTTCAGGGTATGAGGCGTTTGCCGGTTACATCGAGGCGGGTGCCCGAAGATCCAGCAGTGCTCCCCGTGCTTCACCTGCATCCGGTGACAACAGGAACACAACAGCCTCCGCGCTCGCCTCGGGCGTCGGCAACTGCATGCTGTCCTCGCCGTACCAGGCCTCGCGCCGCAGCGTGGTCCGCATGGGCGCCGGCAACAAGGCATGCACGCGCAACGGGCCGGCATCGACTTCCTCGTGCAGGTTGGATGCCATGCGCTCCAGCCCGGCCTTGGCTGCGCCGTAGCCATTCCAGTGCGCCCGATCCAGGCGCTCACGATCGTCCAGAACGAAAACCACGGCGCTGTCGTCCGCTGCTTCCAGCAACGGCAGGCAGGCCTGGGTCAGCAGGAACGGCGCAGTGAGATTGACCTGCAGATCGAGCAGCCAGCTGTCCGGCGATTTCATGGACAGGGGCGTCAGGCCATCAAAATGGGCTGCGGCATGTACCAGGCCATCCAGGCGCCCCGGGCCGGACTCCAGCGCCTCGACAACCGTGTCGTAATCGGACGGTGATGCCCCGGCGAGGTCCAGCGGCAGGATCGCCGGCTCACGCGCCGCCACGGCAGCCACTTCGTCATGCAACTTCTCCAGCTTGCGCACCTTGCGACCACTGAGAACCACCTCGGCACCGGCACGGGCACAGGCCAGTGCCGCCGCACGGCCCAGGCCACCGGTCGCCCCGGTAATCATGATGGTACGCCCTGCAAGGGTCGTGTCATTCGCGGCCCAGGTTTCGGGCAGGCGTGTCGTCGGCATGCCCATCAGGCGTCAGTTCCGGTCAGGCCCTCGGCCATCCGCGCCAGTTCACCGGATTCGAGCAGGTCCAGCAACACGGCACTGCCTCCAATCAAATCGCCGTGCAGGTACACCTGCGGGATGTCCGACCAGTTGGCATAGCGCGGCAGTGCCGCACGCAAGAAAGGGTTTTGCTGCACGTCCTCGGCGTGAAACGGGACGCCTGCACGTGTCAGTGCCTCCACCGCGCTGGCCGAGTCGGCACACATGGGATAACGCGGAGTGCCCTTCATGAACACCACAAGGGGGTGCCTGCGTACCACGTTCTCGATGTAACGACGCACAGTCATGTTTTGCACCTTCCGCCCGGCAAACCTGACGTATCGGGCGATCGAATGAGGAACCGCGTCCACAGCACATGCACGGTATCGAGCCGAGGGCGTCTGTCCGGAAAAGCGGCGCAGTGCACGCGCCTTGCCGCCGTCGGCAAACTTCGCGGGCGAACTCCCATTGTACCAGCACACGAACGTGACGACCGACACTTGCCGCGACGTGTACACTGGGAGAATCGGTCTCCATTCATTGCACACACAGGAGTAGATCATGGCTATCGAACTTCCCCCACTTCCCTACGGCCGCGACGCCCTGGCGCCGCATATCTCCGCCGAAACCCTGGACTACCACTACGGCAAACATCACCAGGGCTATGTCAACAAGGTCAATGCGGCCATTGCCGGCACCGACATGGACGATCTCGACCTGGAGGCCATCATCAAGAAGGCCGATGGTGGCCTGTTCAACAGCGCCGCCCAGACCTGGAACCACACGTTTTACTGGAACAGCATGAGCCCGAACGGCGGCGGCGATCCGTCCGGCAAGCTGGCTGATGCGCTGACCAAGGCCTTCGGCTCGGTAGACGGGTTCCGCGAGGAGTTCAGCAAGCAGGCCGGCGCCAACTTCGGCTCGGGCTGGACCTGGCTGGTGCAGCGCCCGGACGGCAGCCTTGCCATCGTCAACACCTCCAACGCCGGCACGCCGGTGACCGGCTCCGACCGTGCGTTGCTGACCTGCGACGTTTGGGAGCACGCCTACTACATCGACTACCGCAATGCGCGGCCGAAGTATCTGGAGGCTTTCTGGAACCTGGTCAACTGGGACTTCGCAGCCAGCAACCTGGCCTGAAGCTCTTGCGGCGGCCCGCTGACATAGGCGGGCCGCGTCGCGGGTCATTCATGCTACGTCGCCGGCAGGCCGGCTCCTACACCAGCGGTGTCAACCATTGGCGACACCTGTAGGAGCGTGCCTGCACGCGATTGGATACAAACCATCCGCGTGACACCAAAACCACGGGACAGGGCATCCTGCCAAGTGCCGCCCAGTCCGACTCACCGATGGCCGCGCTTCGAACGTAAAAAACTCACAAACTCTCAGCCACCCCGCCAACGGGTGTTTGTCAGTTCATTGCGCATGACATCCAGGGTCGGGCTTCCCGGCACCAGCTGTGCATAGACATCTATCAGCTGGCTGGCACGAGCCCGATCATTCTCGCGCAGCGCCTTGCGGAACAGGCGGCGCGTCTGCCCGGGAAGACTGGCCAGCCCGGCCATGGCGTCGGCGTTGTCGGGGTCGATGGCCAGTGCCGCTCGATACATGTCGTAAGCACTCTCGCCCGGCGGCAGCATGAGCTTGCCACTCTCGGCGGCGGCGGATGCCCGCGTGATCAGGCGCGCCACCTTGCGATGTTGAGCCGTCGTCAATGGCGGCGGCGCGGCGTGCTCGATCTTTGCCTCCGCCAGCGCCTCGCGCATCTTCTGTACATCGCGAGAGCTGGCACCCGCGTCATCGGCGCGTTGCAGCAAGCGGTGTGATTTGTCCAGCTCACCGTCGGCCAACCGCTGCCTGGCCCGCCCCATCAACGTGGCAGCGACCTTGCGCACGCCCGCCTTGGCCTCGGCATTGTCCGGATCGGAAGCCAACACCTTGCGATAGCGTGCCAATGCATTGTTTTCGCCACTACCCGCCAGGCGACCTGCTGCCAGGTCATCAGCGGCCGCCGCGAGCAGGGCCTTTTGTGCCTCATTCCGGGAACGCTGCGCGTCACTCATCAAGGCCCTGAGCTGCGGCAGGCTGGCCGAGTTGGGAAGCCACTGGTGCAACTTTTCGAGGTCGGCCTCGGCATCATCCAGCCGCCCGTCATTCACGGCCAGGCGGATGCGTGCCGCCAATGCGGCGCCCACCTTGTCCAGGCCATGCCGGGCAATGGCATTGTCGGGATCGGCCACCAAGGCCTGCCGGTACAGGGCACCGGCACCGTCGCCGCCGTCGATCCTGCCCTCCACGAGCGCCTTGGATGCCCGCTGCAGCAGCACGTCCAGTTCCTGGCCACGCGCCTGTTGTTGCGCCAGCTTGGCATCCAGCTTGTCCATTTCATCGCCTCCTCCCAGCAAGGCACGGGCCACTTTCAGGCTGTGGGCCGCGGTGGTCAGGTCGCCGGAAGCCAGCGCCTTGTGCGCACGCGCAAGCTCGGCCTGCCCGACTTTTTCCAGTCCCGCACGCGCCCGGGCACTGCCGGGCTGCACCACCAGGGCCGCCGTGTAGATCTCGCGTGCACTGTTGCCATCGGTGCCATCCAACTTGCCTGCTGCCAGCGCGGCATCACCACGCTCAAGCAGGGACGTGAAGTGCGACTGCGGCAGCAATGCCCGCAGGCTGTCGCGCTGACTCCAGCCAATGGCAGCCAAAATCACGATGAACGCCGCCAGAAACCAACCCCAACGCCGCCACATCGATGAAGAACGGTGTTGCCGGTGCGGCGGCCCGGCCTGGCCCATGGGAATGCGCGGCTCGACTTCATCGGCACCATCAAACTGCCCGAAACTCCCGAAGGCGGGCTCGGTGCGTGAGGATTTACTTCGGTGATTGTTCATGACGCGGCCTTCCAGGCATCCCTACTCACATGGCTCCAGCCCATTGGACCGGCGCATGGCACGACGGTTCCGCGGTCAATGGTCCTGCAGGCGACGAGCATCGATGACATTGGGCAGGGCATCGATTCGGCTCAGCAAACCGGACAGTTGCACGAAATCGGCAATGCGCAAAGTGTAATTCATCCGCACTTCAGCGCTGGCCTCCAACATGCGACTGCTGGAAGCAATGATATCCACGTTGCTGTTGCTGATGGTCGCCGTGACATCTTTCTGCAAGCCCTTGCGATCGTAGCCCTGCACTTCGATGTCCACGCGATAGGCCCGTTCCGGCGCCTGGCCCCACTCCACCTCGATGACGCGATCGGCATCGCGCTCGCGCAAGCGCGCCAGGGCATTGCAATCGGCACGGTGCACGGTGATGCCATGGCCACGGGTAATGAAGCCACACACGGCATCGCCCGGCAAGGGCTGGCAGCAATGGGCCAGCTGCGTCAACAAGTTGCCGACGCCGGCAATCCGCAGGCTACCCGGCGCCTGTTGCGGCGCGGCACGACCCGAGACAGGCGGTGGTTCCGGCCGAGGTTCGGTCTCCGGGTTCAAACGCTTTTCCACCACCCGTGCCACTTGCTTCGGGCTGATCTCGCCCAGGGCCAGCGCCACCAGGAACTCGTCACGCGTCTGCGAACCGAACTCGCCCAGCAGGTCTTCGACGGGGATATTGCCGGCATCCAGCCGCTTCAGCTCGCGCTCGTACATGGCCAACCCGGTGACGAGATTGGCCTCGCGATCATTGCGCCGGAACCAGGCCCGCACCTTGCCGCGTGCGCGGGACGTGTTGAGGACCCCGGCAGCAGGCGCCAGCCAGCCACGCGTGGGCTTGCCCTCCTTGCCAGTGAGGATCTCGATACGATCTCCGCTGCGCGGCTGGTACGTCAAGGGCACGATGCGACCGTTGACCTTGGCGCCCTTGCAACGGTGACCGACCTCGGTGTGCACGTGGTAAGCAAAATCCAGCACCGTCGCGCCGGCCTGAAGGTCATAAACATCGCCATCTGGCGACAACAGGTAAACGCGATCTTCCTGCAAATCGTCCTTGAGCTCGTCGAACAAGCCGGACTCACCCTCGTCCTCGCGGCGTTCGTCCAGCAACCTGCGCAACCACGCCATGCGCGCATCAAACCGCGCATTCTCGCTCTTGCCGCTGCCGCCCGACTCCTTGTAACGCCAGTGCGCGGCCACGCCCAGCTCCGCCGCCTGGTGCATGGCATGGGTGCGAATCTGCACCTCCAGCACCTTGCCTTCGGGGCCATGCACGGCGGTGTGCAAGGACTTGTAGTCATTGCCCTTGGGCCGGGCAATGTAGTCGTCGAACTCCTCGGGAAGATTAGGCCACAAGCCGTGCACCACACCCAACGCGGCGTAGCAGGTCGGCACATCGTCCACCATGATGCGCAGGGCGCGGATATCGTAGAGATCGGAGAACTCCAGCCCCTTGCGCTGCATCTTCTTCCAGATGGAATAAATGTGCTTGGGCCGCCCGGCAATATCGCCCTTGATGCCGGCGTCCTTCAAAGCGTCTTCAAGCTTTGCGATGCACTCGGCAATGAAGTCCTCACGCTCGGTACGGCGCTCGTCCAACAGGCGGGCGATGCGCTTGTAGGTTGCCGGTTCCAGGTAACGGAAAGCGCGATCCTCCAGCTCCCACTTCACCTGCCAGATACCCAGGCGATTCGCCAGCGGCGCATGGATATCCGCCGTCAGCCGCGCCAGGGCACGGCGCTTGTCCTCCGGCCAATCCGCCGCCTCGCGCAGGGCCACCAACTGGCGCGCCAAGAGGATGAACACCACGCGCACATCACCGATGATGGCCAGCAAAAGTCGCCGCAAGCCCTCCACCACCCGCGCCGAGGGGCGCTGCTCGTGCAACACCCACACCTGGCGTGCGGCAACGAGACCATCCAGCAAGCGCAGCTCCGAAGCTGGCAAATCCTCAGGCCAATCCGGTTCGCCATCCTCGTCCCCGGCCTCCCAGGCCATGAAACGCAAACAGGCCGCCTGCGTCTCAGCATCACAGTGCAGGTCCTCCAGCACCTTCAGCACCGCGGCACAGCGCTGCTTCAACTGGCCATCATGTTGCAAAACGGGAGTGACTGAGCTCAACGCCTCCAGCATCGCACAAGGAATCTGGGCGCGGTCTGAGAACGGCACTCCGTCATCAATCGTAGCTACGAAGCTGGCAATCTCCACAGCCATCAAATTTCCCGACACCAATCTCGTTCAGGACACAACGTACCGCCAGATAATCACCAAAAGCGTGGTCTCTGCAATGGCAAATCCGACACAACCCAATGGACGACGAGTTCTCGCTAGCCCGACGTCTACGACACACGCCGGTCAGTTGCTAATCTGGTGCGTAATCGTACAGCCGCTGGTGCAATTGATCGATCCCGTGATCTCATTCTGGACTGAACCACTACTCGCGGTAACAGTGGCGTCAACTACGACGGTGTAATCCCCCGGAATGACTCCCGCACCCAAAGTACAATTGAGCGCATAATCTCCCGCCTGCAACAGACAGCTCG
The DNA here is from genome assembly GCA_964583865.1 of uncultured Rhodanobacteraceae bacterium. GTDB lineage: Bacteria > Pseudomonadota > Gammaproteobacteria > Xanthomonadales > Rhodanobacteraceae > DASSBG01. The sequence continues at coordinate 12,519 of CAZOXZ010000007.1, forward strand.
AGCCAGACGATGACGGCCAAGACGACTGCGTTGTATCAATGGCAGCGTACTGTCCACCCGTCATCAACGTGGCATTGAAGCTGCTGCTACTCGTAGTCTTGGAACCCGTCACGGTAACGGTAATCTTGTAACTGATCTTGTCATTCGTCTGGACAGGCACATCCAGTCCCTGCCCATCCTTCGGGGGCGGATCAGCGACCATTTTCAACGATGCGGTCGCCGCAGTGAGCGTGTGGCTGCCGCTGCACGTGGCGGACGGCGACGCATTACCGCATACCGACACACCATCGCTGTCGCCACCATTGGTGAGTGCGCTGAGGGTACTGCTCATGCCGTTGCCACTGGCGATGGCCTTGACTTTCGCGTAGTACACCACCCAATACGTCCCCACAGGCGCACCGGCCATGAAACCGAAATCACCAAGGCCCGATGACTGGAACCAGCTATCGGGAGCGCTCACATCTGGCGACGTTACCTTGAAGCCCGCGTTGTTGATTGATCCCACCCAGTCCAAGTCAGCCCCCAGCTCCCCCTTCAGGCCCAGGTCACTCCGCAAGGAAGCGTGATCAATCACCACCGTGACGGCGTACTTGATCCAGTCCCCGGCCGCCACTTCGTTGCCGAAGGGAGGATCCTTGGCAGCAAGGGAAACCTCGATCGATGGCTCGGTGATCTCGCGGCTCCACGAGCACGCGCCGCAGCTGGCATTGTTCGCCGTGCCACCTGCCACGATAGCCACATTGTTGGCCACTGTACCCGTGGCCGCAGCCGCCACCTGCGCTTGGTAGTTCACAGTGTAAGTGCCGTTGCCCGCGCCCGCAGAGAGTGTGAACGTCAACCCGTTACCAAGGTAGGCCGGCACCACCTGCGGTGAGCCCGACAACACACCAAAGGAGCCAAGATCCGAATTATTTGTCCCGGGTACTTGAAGAATCAGGTCACTCGGCAGCGGCCCACCCTGCACCTGCAGGGACAGTTGATAATCCACCCACGCGCCTTGGTCAATGGTATCTCCTACAGGCACGTCGGGGGTTGTTTGGTCGATCTGAACAGCAAGTGCGTCGGCGACCGGATATCCGAACGCGACGTTGTCACCAAAATCCGTCTCACGTGACGCGTTCGGGGATGGTGCGTCCGGTCCGACGAACAAGGCGGCGGCAACCACCGGCTTGGAGATGTCGTACTGCGAACCGGTATACGGACACTGGAAAACAAACGATCCATCCCCGGAAACCATTCCTGCGCGGGACACGCTGCTCATGCAACTGTTGGTGTTGATATCGAGCACATCGCTATCCACGCCCAACTGCAACACATAGGCGGTCTTGTCGTAGGACGCGCCACCAGCCGCGGCAAGCAGCTGATTTCCCTGCGTTGGCGCGTGATACTCCACTGTGAACTTGAACATGCCGCCTGCAGCAGATGGGACCTGGTCGACCTGGATGTCCACCCAGCTGTTGCCTGCGTCTGTGTAACGGTCGAAGCCGTTGGCAAAAATCTTTCGGGTGTCCACCGCGTTAGTGCCGTCGGCATTTGCCGTGTAACACTGCAACACCGGTCCGCCGCAATAGAACACGGTTGAATCTGGATCGTTGACGACAGACGAGTCATCCGTACTGCACGCCAAGATCCCAAGCAAGCCACCAGCATAGTCGAACGAATCGACACGAGTGAAGCTGCTGTGGAAATCGGGGAAGCTGACTCTCGGGTCACCCGGCGTGAACTGCCAGCCACCATGCTGGGCCTGCACACGTATCTCCGTGGCTGTCAGGTCGCCGAAATCCGCGAACTCATTGCACATCAAGAAGTCCGTCAACGGCAATTTGAGCAGGCTCTGGCCTGAAACCTGACTGTATTCGATCTTTGCTCCGCTGCTGGATGACACCTCCAGAGCCTTGGAGCTATTGACATACACATTCGCGTTGCCTGGTGCAGCCAACAGTGGCGCCGCAGACAGCGACAAGAACAAACTCATCGCCAGAAGGCCAAATTTCTTGAAACTCACCAAATTCACCATGTCGTGGAGGCAGGTCCTGAGCGGGTCGACACACAGGTACGCGACACCGCCCGTCGGCTGAAGTCGCGCGGAGTATAACCGACAGTAAACGCAGACATGTTAATGATACGCAAGTATTTCTGAACATTTGCCGACGCCGGGCTCACGGGTTGTGAACCGCATCACGACAGGTTCAAGGGGCATCAGCGCCGAGCTGTTCGATCAGGCGGGTCAAGCGCTTGGCGGAGACCTTTTCAGCCGTGCCGATGTCCTGGGCGAACAGGGAGACGCGGAATTCCTCGAGCAGCCAGCGCAGCTTGTCCATGTCGCTGCCGGTGACACCCGCTTTGCGCAGGGCCTGGTAGTCGTTCCAGACCGGTTGCAAGTCCAGTAGGCGCTGGCGGTCACGGGCCGGGTCCTGGCGCAGGCGTTCGGCGCGCAGGCGCATGGCCTTGAGGTAGCGTGGCAGTTCGGCCAGGCGCGCCAGCGGCAGGGATTGCACGAACCCGTGTGCAAGCAGTTGATCCAGTTGCGTTTCCATGTCTTCGTAACTGGCGGTGGCAAAGCCCATCATGGGTGGCTCGAGCCACGGTTTCAGCTCGGCGTGGGCGGTAACGATGGCTTCCATGTGCTCGAGGCGCGCCACGGCACGCTGGAACAGTGCCTTACGCAGGGATTCCTGCAGGGCCGCGAAGGCCGGGGCGTCACGTACGCCGAGGTCGGCCTCGGCCAGAAGGTCGTGCAGGGCGCCCTCGACCACCTCGGCCCGCAAGTCTTCGCTGCCGGCCAATGGCAGGGCTTTCAGTTCGATATCGGCGGCGATGGGCAACTTGCGTCGGGCCGTTTTCACGGCGCCGGCCAGTTGCAGGCGCAGCAAGCGGGCCACGCCGGCGGCGTGTTCGCGCTCGGCCTCGTCGCGGGTCTCGAACAGGCGCGGCGTGACGGCATCGCCCAGATCCACCAAGGCCGGCCAGGCGGCCACGCCGCTGGCGGTATCGACCTGTTGCGGCAGCTCGCCAAACTCCCAGCTTGTGGCCGGTTGATGCAACCAGTCGTGGTTGGCCTGATGCGCAAACGCCTTGCGCGCGCGCCCGCCCAGCTCGGCCTGCAGGGCATCGATGTCACGTGAGATGGCCATGGTCTTGCCCTTGGCATCGATGACGCGCAGGCGCATGGCGAGATGCGGCGGCAATGTGGCGCTGGCAAAGGCCGTGGCATCAATGGTCACGCCGGTGGTGCGTTGCAGGAAAGCAGCCAGCACCGGAGCCAATGGCGCGTCGCGCGGCGGCTCGGCCTCGCAGAAGGCGCGAGCAAAGTCCGGTGCCGGCACGAAATTGCGCCGCAGCTTTTTCGGCAGGCTCTTGATGAGGGCGACGACCTTGTCGGGCAGCAGGCCCGGCACCAGCCATTCCAGGCGGGCCTGCGGCAGTGCATTCAGCAGCGCCAGAGGCACGGTCAAGTTGACGCCATCGGCGTCGTCGCCCGGCTGAAAGTAGTAGTCCAGCGCCAATGCCTCATCGCCCAGCACCAGCTCGGCCGGAAAATCACCCAGCGCCTGGCCCGTGCCCGCCTCCAGCACGTCATCCAGCGACCAGACCAGCGCAGCACGCGCCTTGCCGTCGGCCTTGCGCCACCAGCGGTCCAGGGCCGCGCGTGTGCTGATGGCCTCGGGCAACTTGCCGCGGAAAAACTGCGCCAGCTCCTGCGGCTCACGCAACAAGCCCTGCTGCCGTTGCTGCGCCTCGATGTCGCGGGCCTCGGCCAGCACATTGCGATTGGTTTTGATGAAACCGGCCCGGGCGTCGATGTCGCAGGTGGCCAATGCCTGCTCCAGAAAAAGGGCATGCGCCAGCGCCGGGTCCTGACGCTGGAAGCTGACGCTACGGTTGGCCACCAACACCAGGCCGAACAGGCTGACTTGCTCGCTGGCCACGACCTTGCCGCGCTTCGGCGACCAGTGCGGGTCACGCACGGCGTGTTTCAACAAGTGCGCGGCCTGCTGCTCCACCCACCTGGGTTCGATGGCGGCACAAAGCATGCCCCAGACCCGGCCGCCGAGGTCCAGAATCTGGCCGGCCAGCAGCCAGGGCGGCGGCTTCTTTACCAAGGCCGAGCCGGGGAACACGCGAAACTTGCGCTGCCGGGTACCGATGAATTGGCCATCCTCGTCCTTGCGTGCCACCTGCAACGGCAAACCGGACAGAATGGCGCGGTGAATGGCTTCGTAGCCCACGGCCTCCGTCGATTGGCCAGACGGCAGACGCATGGCTGGCTGACTGCCCCCGCGGCCCGGGACCCGGTTCCCGGATGTCTTCAACTGGCGATGCAAGGCACGCCATTCGCGCATGCGCGGGTAGCTCAAAAAATGCCGCTGGCACCAGTCGCGCAGCTTGCGCTGCGACAGCGCCTGGTGGGCGGCATCGAAAGCCTGCCACAGTTTCAAGATGCCGCTGAAATCCGACTTGGAATCGGCAAACTCGCGGTGCGCGGCATCGGCCTGCCCCCGGGCATCGGCCGGACGCTGGCGCGGGTCCTGGATGCCGAGAAACGCCACGATGATGCGCAGTTCCTTTGCCACACCCAGCTTGTCCGCCTCCACCAGCATGCGCGCCAATTGCACGTCCACCGGAAACGACGGCAATTGTCGGCCGATGGCGGTGAGCTTTTGTTGGCCGTCGATGGCCTGCAGGTCGGCCAGTTGGCGGTAACCGTCGGCGATGGCGCGTGCCTCGGGCGGCTCCAGGAACGGGAAGCGATCGACGTCGCCGAGGCCGAGGTCCAACATGCGCAAGATGACATTGGCCAGCGACGAGCGCAGCAGTTCCGGATCGGTGAAGCGCGGCCGGGCGGCAAAATCCTCCTCGTCATACAGCCGCAGACAGACGCCTGGGCCGAGACGGCCGCAGCGGCCCTTGCGTTGGTCAGCGGCGGCCTGCGACACCGGTTCGATGTGCAGGCGCTCGATCTGGCTGCGGCGGCTGTAACGCTTTACCCGCGCAGTGCCGGTGTCGATGACATAGCGAATGCGCGGCACGGTCAGCGAGGTTTCGGCGATGTTGGTGGCCAGCACCACGCGCCGCGCCGGCCCCGGATTGAAGACGCGGTCCTGTTCGCTGGCGGACAAACGCGCATACAAGGGCAGGATTTCGGTGTGGCGGTACTGCCGCCGGGCCAGGACGCGGTGCGCATCACGAATCTCGCGCTCGCCCGGCAGGAACACCAGCACATCGCCACGTGGGTCCTCGGCGCTGATCTCGTCCAGGGCATGGGCAATATGGGCCGCACTGCCCTGCGGGCCATGGCGCTCGAGGTCGTCGCCTTCCAGCGGACGCCAGTGCAGCTCGACAGGCCAGGTTCTGCCTTCCACCTCGATGACCGGAGCATCATCAAAATGCTCGGCAAAGCGCGCGGTGTCGATGGTGGCCGAGGTGATGATGATCTTCAACTGCGGCCGCTTGCGTGCCAGGCGCTTCAGGTAGCCCAGCAGGAAGTCGATATTGAGGCTGCGCTCGTGGGCCTCATCGATGATCAGCGTGTCATAGGCGTTCAGCCAGCGGTCGGCCCGGGTCTCGGCCAGCAGAATGCCGTCGGTCATGAATTTCACCAGGTTGGCCTCGCCCAGCTTCTCGCTGAAGCGCACCTGGTAGCCGACCTTGTCGCCCAGCTCGGTGCCGAGCTCGGCGGCCACGCGCCGCGCCATGGAACGGGCAGCCAGCCGCCGCGGTTGGGTGCAACCGATGAGTCCGGCCACGCCGCGCCCGGCCGCCAGGCACAGTTTCGGCAACTGCGTGGTTTTGCCCGAACCGGTCTCGCCGGCCACCACCAGCACCTGATGCTTGCGAATGGCCGCGATGATTTCCTCGGCGCGAGCGCCAATGGGCAACGCCTCGTCCAGCGTGATGTCGGGCACGGAAGCCGCGCGGGCCTCACGCCGGGCCATGGAGGCGTCAATGGCCTGGGCCAGAGCAGCCCGAGCCTTTTCGCTGTCGCCTTTGCTGCGATGCAACCGCCGCCAGCGACCCAACAGGCGCGGATAGTCCTGCGTCAGCACCTGATCCAGCTTGTCGCGCAGAGGATCAGACTTGCCGGCGCGGCTCACGCGCGACCTCCCTGCGTGGCCTCCGGCCATTGCCCGCAACTCACCCGCTCGATGCCGGCCAGGTCCCGTGCCGTGGACACCGCCACAAAACCGTGCCGCTGCAGCAAGTCACGCACGGCCTCGCCCTGGTCAAAGCCGTGTTCCAGCAGCAGCCAGCCGCCGGGCAGCAAATGCTGTCCGGCTGCGGCGACAATGGCCCGGATGTCGGCCAGGCCATCCGGCCCGCCGACCAACGCCTGGCCCGGCTCAAACGGCAGATCGCCTTCGTCCAGATGTTTGTCCCCGGCCGCGACGTAGGGCGGGTTGCTGGCCACCACGTCGAACTTCTGGCCGGCCAAGGGTTGCCACCACGCGCCTGCGGCAAAGCGGACATTGTCCCGGCCCAGGCGAACAGCATTGGCGCGCGCCACGGCCAGTGCCTCGCGGCTGACATCGGTGGCCACGACGTCGGCTTGTGGCCGCTCGCCGGCGATGGCCAGAGCCACCGCGCCGCTGCCGGTGCCGAGGTCGGCCACGCGGCATGGCCCCTCGGGAGGCAGATGCGCCAGCGCCTGCTCCACCAGCAATTCGGTCTCGGGCCGCGGGATCAGCACCGCCGGGTTGACTTCGAGGTCCATGGTCCAGAAGCCGCGCACGCCGGTGATGTAGGCCACCGGCTCGCCAGCCAGACGTCGCTGCACCAAGGCAGCGAACGCTTCGGATTGCGCGGCATCCGGCACATCGCGGCCATGCGCCATCAGCCAGGCACGGTCGCGGCCCAGGGCATGGCCCAGCAGCAACTCGGCCTCGTAGCGGTCGCCCAGCGCCTGCGTCGCCGAGCGCAGCAGTTCAGCCAGCGGTTTGTCTCTCTCAGGCATCGGCCACGGGTTTCGCCGGCGCACGGCCATAAACATCTTCCAGGCGCTCGATGTCGTCCTCGCCGAAGTAGTCGCCGCATTGCACTTCGATGAGATGCAGGTCGCGGTCGGTGCGGTTCTCCAGCCGGTGCAAGGTGTGCATGGGGATGTAGCAACTCTGGTTGCGTTCCAGATCGTATTCCTCGTCGCCAACGCGCACGCGCGCGGTGCCATCGACCACCGTCCAGTGCTCGCTGCGATGCTGATGCCGCTGCAATGACAAGATGCCGCCGGGCTTCACCGTCAGGCGCTTCACCTTGCAGTCCGCGGCATCCTGCAGGATGGTGTAGCTGCCCCAGGGCCGGTAGGTGGTGATGTGGCTTGAGGCCGAGGGATGGTTGCCGGCGCGCAGCTTTTCCACCACCTGCTTCACCTGCTGGGCATGCTCGCGGTCACTGACCAGCACGGCGTCCGGCGTGTCCACGATGACGAGGTTGCTGACGCCGACGGCCGCCACCACGCGCTGGTCGCTGGCCTGCACATAGCAATCGTGGCTGTCGAGCACCACGGCCTCACCCTGCACGCGGTTGCCCTCGGCATCGGCATCATCGCCGGTGGCCAGCTCGCTCAATGCCTTCCATGAGCCGATGTCGTTCCAGTCGAAGCTGGCCGGCACCACGGCCACCTTGGCGGCGCGCTCCATGATGGCGTAGTCGATGGAAATGTCGGGTTGGGCGGCAAAGGCTTCGGCATCGAACTCCAGTGCGCCCATGCTGGATTGCATGCCGGCGAAACAGGCCCGGGCCGCCGCCAGCACATCGGGGCAATGTTGCTCGGCCGCAGCCAGCAGATCGCCCGCGCGGAAACAGAACATGCCGGCATTCCACAGATAGCCGCCTTGGGCCAGCCAACGCTCGGCCGTGGCGCGATCCGGCTTCTCGACAAAGGCTTGCACGGCGAAACCGCCGGCCAGCGCCTCGCCCTGACGGATATAGCCGAAGCCGGTTTCGGGCCGATCCGGCACAATGCCGAAGGTCACCAGATGGCCATCACCGGCCAGGGTCATGGCACGCGCGACATCGGCGGCAAAGGCCGTGTGGTCGGCGACCAGGTGATCGCTGGGCAGAACCAGCAGGCAGGCCTCGGCGCCATGCGCGGCCTCGACCTGCATGGCCGCCAGCAGCACCGCCGGTGCGGTGTTGCGGCCCATCGGCTCCAACATGAAAGGCAGGCTGGTTTTGTCGGCCTGCGGGTGCTTGCGGTACTCGTCGCGGCTCAAGAAGAACAGCTCGCGCGAGGTCACCGTCAGCACCTCGGCCACACCGGGCAGGGACAAGGCCCGATCCAGCGTCTTGTACAGCAGCGACTGGCCATCCGGCATCTGCATGAAAGGCTTGGGCCAGGCGCGGCGTGAAATGGGCCACAAGCGGCTGCCGGCGCCGCCGGAAAGAATCACGGGTACAAGCATTACAAGGTCTCCGTCAACACGCGGCGGGTCGCGGCCAGGTCATCCAGCACCAGGTCCAGGCCCTGCGGCCAGGCGGGCAGGCGCACGCCGAAGGTCTCCGCAAGATGATCGCAATCCAGCACCGACCAGGCCGGCCGCGTCGCCGGCGTAGGGTACTCCTCGCTGCCAATGGCCTCGACCGGGATGGCCCGCGGCAGCAGATCGAGCGCATGACCACGCCTGATGATGGCCTCGGCAAACTCATGCCAACTGCAATGGCCCGCCGAGGTCATGTGATAGATACCGGATAGCCCGGCCTGGGCCTCGGCATCCTGCGAAAGCCAGCGCGCCAGCACGGCACTGGCGCCGGCCGCGATCAGGGGCGCGGACGTGGGCGAACCGAACTGATCAGCCACCACGCGCAGGCTGTCGCGCTGACCGGCCAGGCGCAGCATGGTCAGCATGAAATTGTGCCCGCGTGCGGCATACACCCAGGCCGTGCGCAGGATGATGTGGCGGCAGCCGCTGGCCAGCAATGCTTCCTCGCCCGCCAATTTGCTGCGGCCGTATTGGCCCAGCGGACCGGTAACATCATCCTCGCGCCAGGGTCGATCACCCTGCCCGGCAAAAACGTAGTCGGTGGAAAAATGCAGCACCGCGGCATCATTGGCGGCTGCCCAGGCGCCCATCTCGCCCACGGCTTCGCCGTTGATCGCCACGGCGAGCTCCGGCTCCTGCTCGGCGCGGTCCACGGCGGTGTAGGCCGCCGCATTGACCACGACTTGCGGCTGGACCTCGTCCAGCAGGCGCACCAGCGAGGCCGCATCGGCCAGATCCACGGTTTCACAGGCCATGCCACCGGCCCGGCCTGAGCGCGTAGCGCAGATTGTCTCGCCCAGCACGGGCAGGCGACGTGCCAGTTCATGGCCGACCTGACCATTGGCTCCAAGCAGCAGAATTCTCGTCATCCGGCCATGATACCGGAGGCACGACGGCCTTTGGTCACTTCCGCTTGGGCTGCAACATGGTGCCGCTGCAGTTGGCCGCGCCGCAATGGCAGGCCCAGATCTTCTTCATGCGTAGCGTGTGCGCCTCGTCCAGACGGATGCCGTAGTTGTAGGTCAATTCCTCGCCGGGACGGATGGCACGCAAGGTGCAGATCACCACGCGGTCGCCACGCGGGTCGCCATCGGCATCTTCCACGATCACGGCCTCGCAATTGGGATCACAGCTGTGGTTGAGCCAGCGCGCCGTGTTGCCGCCGACGTTGGCGTCGACGATGTAGTCATCATTCAACGTGAACAGGAAGGTGTGCCCGCTGTCGGTGTTGTCGGCGTACAGATCATCGGCCTCGTCGTGGCTCAACAGGCGGCCCCTGTACTGCAGCAACTCCTCACCCGCGCCGATGGCCTGCAATGCGAACACACCCTTGCCGTGGATGGGCGAGCGCCGGGCCGCGAAGCGTCTGGTCATGGCGGGAATCCGTTGCCAAAACCGTATCATGCACTGCCTCAGGGGAACTGCACAACGCCATGGGCGCGACAGGCACGGCGCGACGCGCTAATCTGGGCCTTTATCGCCTGCATGGATCCTCGCATGAAACGCACGTTGCTTGTCCTGTGCCTGTTGCTGCCCTTTCTGGCTGGTTGTGGCGAAATCCGCCATGTCTTTCCGCCCTCGGTGACGGTCGACCAGCTGACGACGCCGCCGAATGGCGCGTGGACGGCCACGCTGCGCCTGCTGAACCAGAGCTACGATGCCGATGTCCGTTTCCAATACCTGAAACTCGAGCTCAGCATCAACGGCAGCGTGGCAGGCAGCATTGACGAGGCCATCCAGCGCGACATCCCCGAGCGCAGTTCCGACATCGTGCAGGTCACATTCCAACCGAACGATGCAGCGCGCCAGGCCCTGGGTGCGACCGCCGCGCAACGCCTCGAGTACACCGTCAAGGGCAGCGTTACGCTGAGCAACAAGGGCGAGAACCCGCACGATTACGATGTCAGCCACGACGGCTGGCTGTCGCCCGTGCCCGGCGTGGCCCACACTTACCGCTGAACCCGAGGAGCAAACCCATGGCCGAATTTCATTCCCCCGTAGCCGACATCCGCTTTGCCTTGCACCAGGTGCTGGAAAGCGACGCCTTGCTGGCGCGCCTGCCCGGCTGTGACGAGTTCGGGCCGGAGCTGGTCGATGCCGTGCTGGACGAGGCGGCCAAACTGGCCGACCAGATGCTCGCGCCCTCAAACAAGACCGGCGACGAACAGGGTTGCCGACTGGACCCGGCCAGCGGCAAGGTCAGCGTGCCGGACGGCTTTGCCGAGGCCATGCAGGCCTGGGTGGACGGCGGCTGGAGTGGCCTGAATGCACCGCCCGAATACGGCGGCCAGGGCTTGCCCGAGCTCATCGGCGCCGCGGTCAAGGAAATGGTCGACGCCGCCAATCTGTCCTGGAGCACCTACCCGTTGCTGTCGCACGGCGCCACCTCGGCCCTGCTGCAGCACGGTGAGGAATGGCAGCGCGAGACGTTTCTGACACCCATCGTCGAGGGCCGCTGGACCGGCACCATGTGCCTGACCGAGCCGCATTGCGGCACCGACCTCGGCCTGCTGCGCACGCGCGCAGAGCCGGCCGAGGACGGCAGTTACCGCATCACGGGCGACAAGATCTTCATCACCGCCGGCGAGCATGAGCTGACCGAGAACATCGTCCACCTGGTGCTGGCCCGCCTGCCGGATGCCCCGGCTGGAAGCAAAGGCATTTCCCTGTTCGTGGTGCCGAAGCTGAAGACCGCGCGCGACGGCACGCTGGGCGGCCCCAACGGCGTGAGCTGCACGGCCCTGGAGCACAAGATGGGCCTGAAGGGCTCGGCCACCTGCGCCATGCACTTCGAGGCTGCCGAGGGCTGGATGGTCGGCGCACCCAACAAAGGCCTGGCGGCCATGTTCACCATGATGAACTCGGCCCGGCTGGCCGTCGGCATCCAGGGCCTGGGGCAGATCGAGCGCGGTTACCAGGCCAGCCTGGCCTACGCCCGCGAACGGCTGCAGATGCGTGCCATCTCCGGCGCCAAGTTCCCGGACAAACCGGCCGATCCCCTGATCGTGCATGGCGAGATCCGGCGCATGCTGCTGACCCAGAAAGCCTTTGCCGAGGGTGGCCGGGTGCTGTACCTGCATGCGGCCAGTCTGCTGGACATCGAGCATCGCAGCGAGGATGCCGACGAGCGCCAGCGCGCCGGCGACGAGCTGTCCTTCCTCATTCCCATCGTCAAGGGCCTGCTCACCGAAGCCGGCATCGAGGCCACCTACGACGCGGTGCAGATTTTTGGCGGCCATGGCTACGTGGCCGACAACGAGGTGGAGCAGTTCGCCCGCGACGCCCGCATCACCACCATTTACGAAGGCACCACGCAGATCCAGGCCCTGGACCTTCTGGGCCGCAAGGTCATGCAACTCCAGGGCGCCGGACTGAAAGTCTTCCTGGAACGCATCTCCGCGTTCTGCGAGGCCCACAAGGACGACGCCGGGCTGGCCGAGTTCGTGGCGCCGCTGGCCGCCGTGACCCGCGAATGGAGCGAGCTGACCCAGCAACTGGGTGCCGACGCGGCGAAGAACCCCGAACACATCGCAGCGGCGGCGTACGATTATCTGTTCTACTCCGGCTACATCGCCCTGGCCTGGTGCTGGGCGCGCAGCGTGGCCGCGGCCGATGCTGGCAGCGACGAGGCCCTGAAGCAGGCCAAGCGTGACACCGCGCGTTTCTACTTCAGTCGCATCCTGCCGCGTACGCGGGCCCATGCCATGGCCATCCAGGCCGGTCCGGACAGTCTGCTGTCCCTGCCGGACGAGGGCTTCGGCCCCTGATGGCCGACGGCGACATTTGCATTCGCCCGGCGCGGCCCGACGATCACGACTTCATTCTGTCATTGGTGCCGCGCTTCACCGACTTCCCACTGCCGCCCTGGCGTGCGCGGGAAGTCGCCTTGCACGGCATCGAGAAAGACTTTCGCCATCATCTGGCCGACGATGTACCAGGCTCGTTCCTGTTCGTGGCCGAGGATGCCACGGGCCGGCGCTGCGGCTTCCTGCACTTGAAGCTGGTGCAGGACTTCTTCACCGGGGCATCCAACTGCCACATCTCGGACCTGGCCACCCTGCCCCACACCGAAGGCCGCGGCATCGGCAGCACCCTGCTGGCCCACGCCGAGGCCTGGGCAGGCGAGCAAGGCTGCGCACTGGTGACCTTGAACGTTTTCCCCGGCAACGAGCGCGCCCTGGAACTGTACCGGCGCAAAGGCTACGCCACCGACATGCTGCACCTGGCCAAGCCACTCAACCCGGATGCCACCACAACATGACCGCGGCCAAGAGCAGCAGAATGATGCCGACAATGCCGGACTGCCAGCCCGCCATGCGCTCGGCCAGGCGCCCGGCCATGCCACGCCAGGCCAGCGCCGTCAGCAGCAGCATGCAGGACATCGTGGCCACGGCCAGCACCGCCGTCAGCAGCAAGAAACCGGCCCAGCCGGCCCCACCACCGGCGAGGTAAACCGGCACGAAGGCCTCGCAGGGCGAGAACAGCAGCATCGTCACCAGCGCCACCGTGGCCGCATGGTCGCTGCGACGGTTGCCCGGTGGATCGCCGGCCGGCACCGCATGCGCACGGCAACGCCGTCCGGACAACTGGCGGTACAAAAACCACAGGCCCAAGCCGACCAGCACCGCCACCACCAGCCAGCCGAACAGGCCGTGCACCAGATGATCCAGGCTCAGGCCCACCGCCAGCGCCAGGAAGCCCAGCACCGCCGTCACCAGCACATGGCCCACGCCGCCAGCGGCATTCACCGCCAGCGTCCGGCCCAGCGACCAGCCACGCGCCCGCCCGGCCAGCGCGTACGGCAGCCAGTGCACCGGAATCAGCGTGTGCACGAAGGCAATGCCGACGCCGGATAGCACCGTGGTCAGGAACAAGGTCTGGGACATTGGAGGATAGCTGGGAAGGGACGTTATATTGTAACGCAAACTGGCGTTATCGCTGCGAGGGCAAGCCTATCAATCCGCGACCTGACTTTACTGACACAAGTCACTATGCAAGGCTCGAATCGACAGATACCGAGTGCAATTCACCCGGCAAAGGATCAATCCATGACACAACCGAAGACTCGCGGCCCCGGCTGGAACATTACTCTGGCGCTGGTATTCCTGCTGAGCTACTACGCGCTGCGCTTCGGCGTTGCCGTGCACCTGGATGCGAAAGCCGCCGGAAAATGGCAGGAGTACCTGCCCATCCTCGAACGACTCAGCCTCGCCCTGTTCGCCATCATGGTGATCCTGGCCATCGGCAAGTTCATCGAGAAGCTGATCGAACGCTCACGACAGAACGCCGGCGTACGTTACAACCTGGTGCGCCTGACACGGCTGGTCACCTACGTCCTCATCGCCATCATCGGCATCGCCTTCCTGTTCCAGAACCTGTACGCCGCCGCACTCAGCTTCGGCGTCATCTCCCTGGTCCTGGGCTTTGCCTTGCAGGCACCGATCACATCCTTCATCGGCTGGCTGTACATCGTCTTCCGCCACCCCTACCGCGTCGGCGACCGCATCGAGCTGGGCAACCTGCGTGGCGATGTGCTGGAAATCAATTATCTGGACACGCAAGTCCGCGAATGCAGCGGCAGCTACCTCGGCAATGACCGCGCCAGCGGGCGCATCATCCATTTCCCCAACAGCATCATCCTGACAGCCCAGGTGATCAACTATTCCGGGCAACTCGAGCCATTCATCTGGAACGAGACCGCCATCCAGGTGGCCTACACCAGCGATCTTGAGTTCGTTGCCGAACAGTTGCGCGACGCCGCCGACAGCGACTTCCGGGACAAGCACCCGGAAGCGGCCGAAGACGACGCCAACAAGGCCGCCGTGTACTTCCGCAGCAACCCCTACGCCTGGCTGGAAGCCGTCGTGTCCTACCCGGTCACACCGCTGGACACCACCGGTCGCCGCAACCGCCTGCTGGGCAAGGCCCTGCCCACCCTAAACGCCAGCCCCGACCGCGTGCAGTTCCCGCAGGGCACGGCGCGCTGAGGCAGATCAACCGGTCGGCGGTTACGGCAAGTAGCCGTCCATTTCAATTGAAATGCTGCATTCGCCCGGCCCCTGGCATCCATTCGATCCCGTCAACGAGCCGGGACGGATATTGAGGTAATACGTGTTTCCCGGCTCGAGAGAACAGAAGCTCGACGGAGCATCGATCGCCATGTGCAGCTTGGCAGAGTCAGCCGTCCCGTACACTTGGTAACACGACGCCGAAATACGGCTCGGGTTTGATGAACTGTTGTCAAAGTCCCCGGGACAGGGCGACACGCTCATGGACCATGCCACGCCTGGAGTGGAGTTGTTGTAAAAAGTGCTGGGCCCCACCCAAGGGCCATACGCGGCCGGGTTGTAGGCATAGCCGGACGGCGGGGTGGTGAACTTCAGGGCAATGTATTCGCCATCCCGCAACCCGATGTTGAACCTGTTGCCAATGATCTCGGGCCAGGGATGATGCTGCCCGGTGTTGACGTCGAAGCCCGGCAGGTTCTTCCACTTCGTCACATCCACCATCATGGTCTGGTAAGACAAGAACGTGACCATATCCGTATGGACTCGGCCCGGTGGCGAGGATGAACACGAAACCACCGGAGGGCCGGGAAGCACCTCGACGGTCACGGTCTTGGTCGCCGTGGTGCCGGTCACCTGATTGGCTTGGGCCACGTCCCCACCTGCCGGTGACAACACCGGCGACGGACCTGCGATCACTTGTGATGCCAGCATCAGGCAGGCCGGTATGATTGTCCACTGATATGTCACTTCAATATCCTCCGTTCGTTGTGGCGTACCCGCGGGATCATTCCACAGGCCCCACGAACCGCCACGCATGCCCCGATCCGTGGCAGAAGCGGCCAGACTGCACCACCGAAACCATTCAACGTGCTCACGGGCTGCAGGTGTGGCAGGTCAGCGTGAATTCGTAGTGTCCGGGCGTCGTCAGCACCGAACTGAAACTCTTTGTGGTATTGCAGTCAGCTGCACCAATGCAGGCGTAGCCGTCCGCCTGCCAACCCGCCACCGGACCCGGCAGCACGCTGCCGTCATAACGGCAAACATCAGCCTGGGCGTACCATTGGAAATGCACCTGGTTACCACTGACCACGGGTGTTGGCAGGGCTGAGAGCGACGTGACATCCGCTACCCCGGAGCTTGCCGACATGCCCTCCAGGGAGCACAGACCTTCAACGCCGGGCTCGAAACCGCTGCGGAACAAGAAGTACGGCATGAACGTCGCCTCTATGCTGCAATCGGCCTGAACGTTGATGACCTGCCAAGTGTCGGTGTCGATGCGACTGATGGCGCAACTGGTGCCATGAACCGCCAGGACGCTGCTGACATGGTAGCCCGTGTCCGCCGTTGCAAGAAACGTGACTGACGCCCCCTTCGCAACGGTTTGCGAAGCCGGACTCACGGTGCCGTGGCCCGCCGAAGTGACCGAAATGGTGAACGAAGCCGTGGGTCCGGCCATCGACATTGCAGACCAGAACAACATGCCGGCGCACAGAACAAGCGCAGCACACACCGACTTCAGTGATCGTTCCGACCCGATCAG
Organism: uncultured Rhodanobacteraceae bacterium; assembly: GCA_964583865.1. Taxonomy (GTDB): domain Bacteria; phylum Pseudomonadota; class Gammaproteobacteria; order Xanthomonadales; family Rhodanobacteraceae; genus DASSBG01. The sequence continues at coordinate 28,544 of CAZOXZ010000007.1, forward strand.
CAGGCTCAACCCGCAACGGACGGAGATGTGGCGGGGAAGATACGTGTTCATCGACGCTCCGGCTCGTGGCATTTCCTTGTATGAGTCGATCCTGCCTGAAACTTTCCTGAACCCGAGATTGATGGATCGTGACGTCAATCTCGGAAAATGCCCGGTTGATTGATGGACACCACGCGCCCGCGTTGTTCGCCGGCACGCTGCCATGGCCGTGTCACATCTCTATGCCAACTGTTATTTCATCCAGCGGCGCGTTGGCGCATGCTGGGGCCATGAGCCACGACCACGACCACCATCATCATGTTTCCCGCGACGCGGACCGGCGCTGGCTGGTGCTGACGCTGGCATTGTTGCTGCTGTTCATGGCAGCGGAAGTGGTGGTCGGCATCTTCGCGTCATCGCTGGCATTGATCAGTGATGCGGGGCATATGCTGACCGATGCCGGGGCCATTGCGCTGTCGCTGTTTGCCATGCACATGGCCGCCCGCCCGGCGCAGGGGCAGTTCACCTGGGGCTTCAAGCGGGTGGAGATCCTGAGCGCCCAAGCCAACGGCATCACGCTGCTGCTCTTGGGGCTTTGGTTCGTCGTCGAGGCGGTGATGCGGCTGGTGACGCCGCCCGAGGTGGCCGGGCCTGCGGTATTTTTCACGGCCCTGGCCGGTATCGTGGTCAACAGCGTGGCGGTGTGGATGATGGCGCGCGCGGACCGGCGCAGCCTCAACATCGAGGGCAGCTTCCAGCATATCCTCACCGACCTGTACGCCTTTATCGCCACGGCCATTGCCGGCGGCCTGATCTGGTGGACCGGCTGGAACCGCCTGGATGCCGTGGCCGCGCTGGTGGTAGCCGCATTGATGCTGCGTGCAGGCTACGTGCTGGTGCGCGACTCGGGCCGTATCTTTCTGGAGGCGGCACCGCAGGATCTGGCGCCCGCGGACGTGTGCGCGGCCATGGCCGAGGTCGACGACGTTACCGGCGTGGCCGACCTGCATATCTGGGAAGTCACCTCCGGCATGCCGGCCTTGTCGGCCCGGCTGTACGTGCATCCGGACATCGACTGCCATGCCAAGCGCGAGGAAGTGGAGGCCGTGCTGCTGGAGCGCTTCGGCATCAGCCATGTCACCCTGCAAACCGACCATGTCCGTATGCGGCCGGACGTGCTGCTGGACATGCAGTGTGAGCATTGCATCCCGGACAAGCTGGCCTGACCGGGCCGTCATGCCGGCAAAACAGATCGTATCCCGATCTTTTCCCGCAGGTATGCCGTCCAAGCGGCGATGAGTCGGCAGCACTGCCGGCCGGCATACCCCAGGTCACAGGCGTATGACAAGGTCGCTATACTCGCGCGCTTTCTTGTCCACGGAATCCACTGGTGATGCACAAGACTGTCGCCTGCACCCTGTTGTCTCCGATCCTTTCCTGTCTCGCCATGGCATGGCCCGCGCCCGCGCCGATGGCGGCACCGGCAAGCCACGCATCCCTCGACCCGGTGGTGGTGACGGCCAGCCCGGTGGCGCAGCCGCTGTCGCAGACGCCGCGTTCGACCAGCGTCATTACCCGTGAGGACATCGAGCAGTCCACGGCCACCAACCTGGCCGACCTGCTGGCCGAGGTGCCGGGCGTGACCATCCGCCGTCGTGGCGCGCCCGGCGCGCAGGCCGATGCCGGCATCCGCGGCTCCAATTTCGAGCAAACCCTGATGCTGGTGGACGGCATCCCGCTGCGCAACCCGCAAACGGGGCACCACAACCTCAACGTGCCGGTGCCGCTGGCGCAGATCCAGCGTATCGAGATCATCAAGGGCCCTGGCGCCATGCAGTACGGCGGCAGCGCCACGGGCGGCGTGATCAACATCATCACCAGGACGCCGGAAGAATCCGGTGGCGGTATCACCTTGCTGGCCGGTTCGCACGACACACGCAAGTTGGGTGGGTGGCTGACACTTGCGGATGAACGCACCAGCCACATGTTCTCGGCCAGCCGCATGCAAACCGACGGCGAGGATCCGGACCAGCCGACCGATGCCGATGTGGTTCGTGCGCTGTACACCGGCAAGGCACGCTTCGCCGATGCCCGGCTGGGCTGGGGCATTGCCGCGGCCAACAAGGACTTCGGTGCCTGGGGCTTTTACAGCGCCAACTTCCCGGACATGCGCGAACGCATCCAGTCACGTCTGGCCTGGGCACGCTGGCAACAACCGCTGGGCGAGTGGACGCTGGATTCGCGCCTGTACTGGCGCGGCCATGACGACTGGTTCCGCACCCGCATTGCCGGTCACGACTATATCAACCGGCACCAGACCCGAGTGACCGGCTACAAGGGCAAGGCCGCGGTGGCCGGCGGCCACGGCACCACCGTCATCGGGCTCAACCTGCGGCACGCCGACATCGACTCCAATGCCCTGGCCAACCACCAACGCCACAAGACGGGCCTGTGGCTGCTGCGACGCCAGCAACTCGGCGAAGATTTCAGTGCCGAGTTCGGCATCAACCACGTCGATTACAGCGACTACGGCAGTTTCTGGTTGCCATCACTGGCCCTGTCCTGGCAATTTGCCGACCACTGGCACGCCTTTGCTTCGGCCGCACGCACGGCGCGGGTACCGTCCTACACCGAGCTGTACCTGGACACGGCCGCCAACCGCGGCGATGCCTCACTGCAACCGGAGCGCTCGGACTTCTACGAACTCGGCGTCCGTGGCCGCGTCGGCACACAGCATGTCAGCGCCTCGCTGTTCCAGCGGCGCACGGATAACCTGGTTGACTGGTCACGCCTGCCGGGCGAAGTCACCTGGCAGGCCGGCAACTTTGATGGCTACCGCGCCGACGGCCTGGAACTGGCGTGGAACTGGCGCCCGGATTCGAGCTGGCTGGAGGAATTCGGCCTGGCCTGGGAGGGCCTTGATGTGGCCCTGGACAGCCGCGGGCACGAGATCGTCTACGCCCTGCGCGTACCGCGCCAGAACTGGCATGCTCACCTGAGGCTGAAATTCGGCGAGCACGCACGCTTCAGCTTCAACGCACGCCGACCGGACTACCGCGACCAGGGCACGGCCACGCTGCTGGGCGCACGCATTGGTTGGCAAGGCGAACATCTGCAGGTCTCGCTGGAAGGCCGCAACCTGCTGGACGAGGACATCATCGAGGCCGGCCTGACACCGATCCCGGGGCGCTGGTTTTACGCCCGCATCGGTTGGGACTTCTGAACAGTCTCAGAGCGCATCATCCGGCAACGGCTGGCCGGGCTGCCAGTCGTTGTCGACCAGGCGTTGCAGCAGGGCCGCAATCCGTTCGCGGTCCTCACGCCCCAGCACCTGCAGCAGCAGCCGGTCGCCCGGCCTGGCCCAGGCCAGCAGGCGCAAGGCGGCCTGCCATTCGTCGGCAACCTCGACGATGGCATCATCCGCCAGACCGCGCTGGCGCAGCTCGTCGCGCATGATGGCGGGCACCGCACCAGCTTCGCGGCCACGCAGGTAGCCCGGCAGGCTGTTGAGCACCACAAAATTCGGTCGCGCCGTCGCCGCCATGGCCGTGAGTTCGCGGATGTCCTCGTCGCGCCGGTCCCCGGGTGCCGCCAACACCATGCCGAGACGGCCCGGGCGCTCGCCGGACACCGCTTCCACCAGCCCGCGCATGCCGTCCGGATTGTGGGCGTAGTCTTTCAACACATCGACCGTGCCCAGACGGTAGCGTTCCAGCCGGCCCGGGTTGTCGCTGGCCGTGGCGCCAAAACGGCGCAGCACTTCGGTCACCGTTTGCGGCGGCACCTCCAGGGCCAGCGCCGCCAAGGCTGCCCCGGCGATGTTGGCGATGTTGTAGCGCACCGTGCCGCCGTGCGTCAGCGGCATGGCCGCCACCTCGCCCAGGTCAAGCGAACCGGATGGCTTGTCGACCACCAGGCGGCCGGCACGCACACCGGCGGTGATGCCGCCGGCCTGGCGGTGCGCGGCCAGCACGTCGCTGTCGGCATCGACGGCAAACAGGGCCAGGCGGCCATCAAAGCCCGCAAGCTGGCGCATCAACACCGCATCGTCACCGTTGCTGACCAAGAGGCCCGTCTTGCCCAGCGGCCGGGCCACGGTGAGCTTGGCCTGGGCCAGATCGTCGAGGTTGTTGATGCCGTACTCGCCGAAATGATCCACGCTGACGTTGGTCACCACGGCCACCTCGGCGTGTTGCGGCGCGATGCCGCGGCGCATCAGGCCACCGCGGGCCGTTTCCAGCAAGGCCACATCAACATCCGACTGGCGCAAGGCCATGCGCGCCCCGCCCGGACCGGAATAATCGCCAGTGTCCAGTGCCTCACCGTCGAGAAACACGCCGTCGGTGCAACTGTGGGCGACATGCTTGCCGGAGGCTCGCAAGATGGCCGCCAGCAGGCGCGTGGTGGTGGTCTTGCCGTTGGAGCCGGTGATGAGGGCGCGCGGGATGTCGGACAAGGCACTCCAGTCGACTTCGTCGACTGCCGGCGCATCAGTCATGGGCCACAGCTGTACCCCACGACCCGAACCCAGACTGACCTCGTCCTCGTCCACCAGCAAGTTGATGCCGTGTTCCCGTGCCGCCGCGGCCAACGCGGCCAGTTTCGGCTCGGCCTCGGCGCGGGCATGCCGGCGCAGCGTTTCCATGGCTGCCAGCTGGTCCCATACCGCCGCATGGCCCGGTGCTTGTGGCCAATGCTCGCGCACATCAATGCCGCAGGCCTCCAGCGTCGCCAACAAGGCCCACTCGCTGGCATCGCAGGCGGTGTAAAGCTGATCCATGGGCGCAGCCATCACCAACGTCAGGCCCTGGGCATGCGGTCGCACGATGATTTCGTCATCCAGTGGCCAGTCCAGGGCAGCACGCGCGATTGCCACGCACTCGCGCCAGCCGGCCTCGATGCGCGGATCACTGGCCGCCAGGCGACTGTCGATGGCCGCACCCGGCCCGGCCATGAACAGGTTGCAGCCGGTCAGCCGGCGCAGGCTTTCGAAAGGCTCGGCCATGGCCGGTCTCAGTCGTCTTCCTCGGGGGACAGGTACAGGCCGCGCTCGTCCCGCACAATGTCGCCCATGGCCGCCAGGCTGTGCTGATCCAGTGGCTCGGCACCGCCATGATCCGTGCCCGTTTCGCCGGCCTTGGGCCGCGGCTCGACGCCCTCGGGCTTGAAGTGGATGATCTGCTTCCAGGATCGCGTCAACTGGTCGGCAAAGACCAGCAACAAGTCGCCGGCACGCGCCATATCCAGGGCTGCAGCCACCGATTCCTGCTCGTCCGGCACGATGAACACCGCGTCATCCGGCACGCCGGACTCCTGCAATGCCCGCGCCATGATGCGTGGCACCTCGTCGCCATCGCGCCCACGCAAGTTGTCGTCGCGCCGGCAGATGTAATGATCGAATCGGCCAGCCGCGGCACGGGCAATGTCGGCGATGTCCTCGTCACGACGATCGCCGGGCGCCGCCAGCACCACGATACGCCGGCCGGTGACATCCAGCTTGCCGGCGAGATCGGTCATGGCGGCCACGGCATGGGCGTTGTGGCCGTAGTCGAACAGCACCTTGAACGGGTGTTCGTCAAAAATGTTCATGCGGCCGGGCGCCTGGAAGAACGAAGTATCGAAGGTACGCAGGCCCTGGCGGATGGCATCCAGCTTGATGCCCAGCGAAAACGCCACGGAGGCCGCGAACATGGCGTTTTGCACATTGTGCCGGGCGCGCCCTTCCAGCGTGGCCGGGATAAGATGCGTCCACAGCAAGGGAATATGGCTCCCGCAGTCGAACAACGTCATCATCTCGCCGTTGACGCCACCTTCCAGCGTACAGGCGCGACCACCGGCACGGATATGCTCGCGCACCAGCGGATGGGTGGCATTCATGGTGACGTAGCAGATGTTCTCGGCGTCGGTGTAGCCGGACATCTTCAGCACATTGGGATCGTCGGCATTCAACACGGCGCAATCGCGCGCCACCTCGACCACGATCTGCTTCACCCGAGCCAGTTCCTCGACCGTGTCGATGCCCTTCAGGCCCAGATGATCGGCCTGCACGTTCAGCACCGCGCCGACGTTGACCTCCGGCACACCGAGGCCGGCCCGCAGCAGGCCGCCACGCGCCGTTTCCAGCACGGCGATGTCGATATGCGGGTCGGACAACACCATGCGCGCCGACACCGGGCCGGTCATGTCGCCCTGCACGGTGCGCTGGCCGTCGATGTAGACGCCGTCGGTGCTGGTCAATCCGGTGGTGAAATTGGCCATGTTGGCAATGTGCGAGACCATGCGCGCCGTGGTGGTCTTGCCGTTGGTGCCGGTGATGGCCGTGATCGGCACCTTGGACGGCGTGCCTTGTGGGAACAGCATGTCGATCACCGGCCCGGCCACGTCGCGTGCCTGGCCCTCGCTGGGGGCCACGTGCATGCGAAAGCCCGGCGCTGCGTTGACCTCGCAAATGCCGCCACCGATGGCCTTGTAGCTTTGCGCGATGTCGTCGGTGAGAAAGTCCACGCCGCCCACGTCCAGGCCCACGGCGCGCACGGCGCGCACGGCCATGTCGCGATTGTCCGGATGGATGATGTCGGTGACGTCGGTGGCCGTGCCGCCGGTGGACAGGTTGGCCGTCGAACGCAAGGGCACCACGCGGCCTGCTTCGGGTACCGAGCCCGTGGTCAGCTCGGCACGCTCCAGCATCATCTCGGCCTCGCGATCCAGCTCCAGGCGCGTCAGCACCTTCTCGTGGCCGACACCGCGACGCGGGTCCTCGTTCACCCGCTCCACCAGTTCGGCCACGCTGTGCTTGCCATCGCCGACCACGTGTCCCGGCGTGCGCCGCGTGGCCGCCACCAGTTCACCGTTCACCACCAGCAAGCGATGGTCGGCGCCCGGCATGTAGGTCTCGACGATAACGGCACGGGAATGCTCGCGCGCGGCGTCAAAACCCGCACGCACCTCGTCATCGGTTTTCAAGCCGATGGAAATGCCGCGACCATGATTGCCGTTGTACGGTTTGGTGACCACCGGAAAACCGATGCGCTGCGCGGCACGCACGGCATCGCTGGAGCTGCGCACCAGGCGTTGGCGCGGCACCGGCAGGCCCAGCTGCGACAGGATCTTGTTGGTTTCTTCCTTGTCACTGGCCAGCTCGACGGCGATGTAGGGCGTGCGCCCGGTGATGGTGGCCTGGATGCGCTGCTGGTACTTGCCATGACCCAGCTGCACCAGCGAATGCTCGTTCATGCGCAGCCAGGGAATGTCGCGCTCCTCGGCGGCCCGCACCAGGGAGGCCGTGGACGGCCCCAGCGCCCGGCGCTGGGCATAGCGGATGAATTCGTCGCGTGCGGTGTCCCAGTCCCAGTCCTCCGGCAGCACGTCTGCCTCGCGCAGGTCCTCCGGCAACAGCGAGGTCAGCAACTGCAGGGCCAGCTTGCCCGCGGCAATGCCCTCCTCGCGCTGCTGGTACTGGTAAACCACCGAGTACACGCCTTCGGTGCCCACCCCACGGGTGCGGCCGAAGGTGACGTCGGCACCGGCCACGTTCTGCAACTCGATGGCGACGTGTTCCAGCACATGCCCCAGCCAGGTGCCTTCGTCCTCGCGCATGCGGCGGATGAAGCCGCCCGGTTCCTTGTAGGAGCAGCCATGCTCGGCCAGCCCGGGAAGATGCTCCAGCAGCTTGTCGATGAAATCCGTACCCAGCCGGACCGTCGGCCAATGCTCCAGCTCGCCGAGATCGACGACCAGGCGGATGACCGGGAAGTGGGCGTACAGCGACGGCCCCACGAATACCGAACGTTCAACAATGCGCATGCGGGCCTCCCTCGTGACAGGGCGACGGCCACCGGAGGCGGTCATCGCCGGATTCAATCAACAGACTTCGACGCTGCCAGCGTACCCGCAGAAGCGGTACGGCTGTCAAGATCAAAGCGCGCGCCAGCGGTAAGAATGTGCACCTTGATGCCCAGCATGCAGATCGGCTCACCTTCACGCAATTGGGCCATGGATGAGAATTGCAGCTCGTTGGCATCGACCACGGTGACCGCGCCGCTGCCCTCGACTTCCAGCACATTGTCCGGACCGATGAAGGCCGCCGTATCCTCATCCAGTCCCAGGCCAATGGGATACGGATTCCAGGCCAGTGCTGCCAACAGGCGCCCCAGGCGGTCACGCTCGCGGAAATGCTGATCGATAATGAAGCGATTTGTCAGCCCCAGGCCCGGCGCCGTCTGGCCATTGCCGGCCACCGGCGTACCGCCCTTGTCGCCGCCGACCATCATGTGATCAGACAGGATGCTGGCCCCGGCACTGGTACCGCCTACCGGCACGCCGCGGGCATTGCATTCACGCACGGCCTTGGCCACCGGTGTACCGCCAATCGTGGTCGCGATGCGAACCTGGTTGCCACCGGTGAAGAAGATGCCGCTGGCTTCGCGCAGGCGCGCCACACGGTTGGCCTCGGCCGCGTCCCGGCGGGTGTCGAAATCCAGCGTCGTCACCTGGCCGGCACCCAACGAGCCGAACACGTTTTCGTAGTGCTCGCCCATGTCGGCCAACCGGCTGGCCGACGGGATCACCACGATATCGGCATCCGCGCCACCGCACAGATCCACGAAGCGCTGCAACACCTGCGGGTTACTGTCCTTGTCCTCGCCCCCGCCAATCGGCACGATCCAGCCGCGCTCGTCCCCCTGCTTGACCCTGGATGGCATGCACCTGACACCTTTGTTGAAAAGACCGCGAGGAATGTACATGCAGCGGGCGCAAGGGCGCAAATGGCCGGTTGGAAGGGAATCGGGAATCGGGAATCGGGAGCAGGGAATCGGGAGCAGGGAATCGGGAATCAGGAAACGGGAAACGGGAATCGGGAAACGGGAATCGGGAAACGGGAGCCGGGAGACGGGACTCGGGAGACGGGAGACGGGACACGGGACTCGGGGCGGCGGTAATTCCGGACGGCCGCCAGGCCGATCCGGAATCCAGTGCCTCTTGGCCAAATGGACCTGCGTAACGTGAAAGGTACTGGATTCCGGGTTCCGCTCGCAAAGAGCACGCGACCGGCCCCGGAATGACGATAACCCTGTCACCTCGGACGAACCAAGCGATACCCACGGGACACGGCATCCTGCCAAGGGCCGTCCGGCCCGGCCATCCCTGCCAGCCGCTCGCGAGCTGCGAAGCGCCTGTGCGTGTGCATTGAGAACCACGGGACAAGGCATCCTGCCAAGGGCCGTCCGGCCCGGCATCCCTGCCGGGCGTTCGCGAGCTGCGAAGCGCCTGTGCGTGTGCATTGAGACCCACGGGACAAGGCATC
>CAZOXZ010000008.1:0-37319 GCA_964583865.1 uncultured Rhodanobacteraceae bacterium
CTGTGCAAGCGCATCAGCCCGCGCATGAACCGCGACGGCCTGCTGTCGCTGGCCGTGGCGCTGATGATGATGGCCGTGGCCTGGCTGGCCTTGCAGCTTTTCTCCGGCCGCGCGGCGTTTCTCATCACCGGTGCGGTAATGGCCACGGCCATGGCGGCCAACGTGTTTTTCTGGATCATTCCCGGCCAGAAGCGCATGGTGGCGGCGATGAAAGCCGGCGAGGATCCCGACCCGCTGGATGGCAAACGCGGCAAGCAGCGCTCGGTGCACAACACCTACTTCACCCTGCCGGTGGTGCTGCTGATGCTGAGCAACCACTACTCGTTCCTGTACACCGACGAACATGCCTGGCTGCTGATGGTGCTGTTCATGTTCGCCGGCGCCTTGATTCGGCAGTTTTTCGTGCTGTTGCACGGCGGCACCCGCAACTGGCTGTTCCCGCTGGCCGGCAGTGCCCTGATCCTGGTGGCGCTGGCCCTGGCCTGGCCGCGTACCAGTGCGCCCGTGACCCATGCTGCTGTCGACACCGCATCGGAGCCCGCCGCGAGCGCTCCGCCAACCGGCCTGGCCGAAGTCTTCCCCATCATCGAAAAGCGCTGCACCGAATGCCACTCCAAACATCCCACGCTGGGCGGCTTCACCTCCGCCCCGGCCGGCATCTTCCTGGAAAGCAGGGACGACGTCCTCAAGCACCGTGCGCAGATCAAGAAGGTTGTCGGCAACCGCTACATGCCACTGGGCAACCTCACGAAAATGACCGACAGCGAACGCGCCATCATCGCCCGCTGGCAGCCGGCCCGGCACCAATGACCCGGCTCCGGGAAGTGCCAACCCGCAGCGCAGGGGATGCGTAGGACAAGATATCTTGCCAAGAGCCGCCGGCAAGCGAGATGGTTCTGATACACGCGAGCAGCTACAGTTCCCCGGCAAGGGTTGCCGATCCACTAGCCTGCATTATTCATGAGGGTCGCGGATGATTGCGGAATTCGCAGCAAGCCACGCGAAGGGGCGAAGGAAAAGCGTAGCGGAGCCTACGGTTTGACTGAGGACCGAGTGTGGCGCCGCGAGAAACCGCAAGCACCGTGACAGGACGGCACGGAAACACACTGCGAACGCTGATATTCCCGGAAAATGCATTGAAATTACTGTATCAGAACGCGTTTCTTGGAAGTGCCGTTCGACCTTGTGAACAATGTAGGCCAGGGGAGTGAACATGCCACAAGGCGAGCACAACGCAGATCCGCGAATCACCGGTGACCCGGTGGCGCGCTTTTTCCGCTTCGCCGAGCGCGGCACGACCTACCGGCGCGAGATCGTGGGCGGCGTGACCACCTTCCTCGCCATGGCCTACATCATCTTCGTCAACCCAGCCATCCTCGGCGCCGCCGGCATGCCGCAAGGCGCATTGTTCACCGCCACCATCCTCACCACCATCGCCGGCTGCCTGCTGATGGCTTTTCTGGCGCGCTGGCCGGTGGGCGTGGCGCCCAGCATGGGCATGAATGCCTTCTTTGCCTACTCGGTGGTGCTGGGGATGGGCATCGACTGGCGCAAGGCGCTGGTGGGCGCGCTCGTGGCCAGCGTGGTGTTCGTGGGCCTGTCGGCCTTCCGCCTGCGCCAGATCATCCTCGACGCCGTGCCGCCGGCATTGAAGCGCGCCACCACCACCGGCATCGGCCTGTTCATTGCCTTCATCGGCCTGCAAGGCTCGGGCATCGTGGTGGCCGACAAGGCCACCCTGGTGCACCTTGGCGACCTCACCGAACCTTCGGCGGCCTTGACCATCTTCGGCTTGCTGGTCTCCACCGTGCTGATGCTGCGCAAGGTGCCGGGCGCGATTTTCATCGGCATGCTGGCCACCGCCGTCCTCGGCATGGCCACCGGCGTGATTGCCCCACCGTCAACCATTGTCGATGCCATTCCGTCCATCGAGCCGCTGCTCGGCGTGGCCTTCGCGGAGCTGTTCGCCCATCCCGCCCACCTGCTGGACCCGCAGCTGCTGGTGGTGGCCTTCGTGTTCCTGTTTGCCGAGTTCTTCGACGCCAGCGGCACGCTGATCGGCATCGCCATGAAAGCCGACCTGATGGAAGGCAACCGCATGCGTGGCGGTGGCCGGGCGCTGCTGGCCGACTCGCTCTCCACCGTGGTGGCCGCGACCCTGGGCATCTCGCCGGCCAATGCCTACATCGAATCGATGACCGGCGTGGCCGCCGGCGCGCGCACCGGCTTCACGGCGCTGGTGATCGCGGCGCTGTTTGCCCTGGCGCTGTTCTTCTCGCCACTGCTGGCCGTGGTCACGCCCGCGGTCACGGCGCCGGCGCTCATCATCGTCGGCATCCTGATGGCTGCGCCGCTCAAGGACATCGACTGGGAACGGCTGGAAATCGCCATCCCGGCCTTCGTGATGGTGGTGATGATGCCCCTGACCTACTCCATCGCCGACGGCATCGCCCTGGGCCTGGTGGCGTATCCCGTGACGATGATTGCCGCCGGACGGTACCGGGAGGTTCACCCGGTGATGTACGTCCTGTTCGCGGTCTTCATCGTCTACTTCGCCTGGTTGATCTGAGCCTGGGCAAGCGGGAACGACCCGGGTGATGCATGATTCTTCACCGAATGATGCATATCCTGATGTATCATGCACGGTGAGGAGGACCTCCACATGCGTACGACCGTGACCCTGGATGACGAATTGTTCGCTGCCGCCAGCGAAGCGCTGGGCACGAGTGAACGCTCGGCTGTGGTACGCGAGGCCCTGAAGGCCGTCGTCGAGCGGGAAGCGGCTCGCCGTCTTGCGCGCCTGGGTGGAACGGAGCCGGATGCCGCGACATCTCCAAGACGCCAGACAAACACGCACCGCCTTCCGACCGGGACACCATGATCCTGGTTGATTCGTCGGTCTGGATCGACCATCTGCGCCATGGCGAGCCAGCGCTGATCGACCTGCTGGAAGCCAGCCTGGTCCTGTGCCACCCGTTCATTATCGGCGAACTGGCCTGCGGCAACCTGCGCCAACGCGAGCACATTCTGGCCACACTTCAGCAGCTTCCGTCGTCACCACCGGCCAGCCATGAGGAAGCCATGGGTTTGGTCAACCGCCATCAATTGGCCGGTCGCGGCATCGGCTGGGTCGACGTCCACCTGCTTGCCGCCACCCTGCTGGCCGGCGGTGCCCGATTGTGGACGCGTGACAAGCGCCTCGCGCGGGTGGCTGCGAAGCTCGGCATTGCATACGACGCCGCAAGAACCTGATCCCCGACGCTTGACGCAAACCGTTCAGGCGCTCGCGATCGCTGCAAGTCTTGCATCCAGCACGGCCAGGTGGCGGGCCTTGTCCGCGTCGGGCAGGAAGGATCCGGTGATGCTGTTGCGTGCCAGCTGGCCGATCTCGTCCGAGGTGATGTCCAATGCCTCGGCGATGGCGACGAAATTGTCCACCAGGTAACCGCCGAAGTAGGCCGGATCATCGGAATTGACGCTGACGCTGGCACCGGCACGCAGCAGCCGGGCGATGTTGTGGTCGGCCAGATCATCGACCACGCACAGCTTGAGGTTGGATTGCGGGCACACCGTCAGCGGAATCTGCGCCTCGATGATGCGCTTGAGCAACTCGGAATCTTCCTCGGCACGCACGCCGTGGTCGATACGCTCGACGTGCAGATCGTCCAGTGCACTCTTGATATAGGCCGGCGGGCCTTCCTCGCCAGCGTGGGCCACCAGGCGGAAGCCCAGCTCGCGGCAACGCGCGTACACGCGGGCGAACTTCTCCGGCGGGTTGCCGACCTCGCCCGAATCCAGGCCCACCGTGGTCCACAGATCAGCGTACTGGTCGCGCAGCGGCAGCGCCGCCTCCAGGGTCTCGAAGGCGGCCTCCTCGCTCAAGTGGCGCAAGAAACTCAGGATCAACGAACTGGTGAAACCATGCTCCTCGCGTGCCTCGCGCAGCGCGCGCGCGATGCCCTCGAACACGGTCTCGATGGCAATGCCGCGCTCGGTGTGGGTTTGCGGATCAAACATGATCTCGGCATGCACCACGCCGTCGGCACGCGCACGCGCGACGTAGGCCCGCGTCAGATCGTAGAAATCCTCCGCCGTGATCAGCACGCTGGCGCCGGCGTAGTAGATATCCAGGAAGGACTGCAGGTTGGTGAAGGCGTAGGCCTCACGCAGGGCCTCCACGGACGGATAATCCAGCGTCACCTTGTTGCGCTCCGCCAGCTTGAAAATCAACTCGGGCTCCAGCGTGCCCTCGATGTGCAGGTGCAATTCGGTCTTCGGCAGGCTGCGGACAAACTCACGCAGCGCCTCGCTGCTGTCAAAACGCGGGGTCTCGGCCACGGTCGGGCTCCGTCATGAAATGAACCGCCATTGTAAACATGGCAGGCCGGTTGGTCGGGATCACGCGCAGCGTGAACCCGACATGCACGCGCCACCGTCGGGTCCGGCTGTGCCGGTCCCGACCTGTACCGACTCTCCACGACCGTAGGTCGGGATCACGCGCAGCGTGAACCCGACAAGCCACGTACCACCGTCGGGTCCGGCTGTGCCGGTCTCGACCTATACCGGGCGTTCCATGGCCTCGAGGCGGATGCGGGCGATCTTGTGGATCTCGGCAATCGCCGTGCGCCGCTCCTGATCGGCATCGTTGTCGAGGCGACGCTCCATGGCGGCGAGAATGCCGTCCACATCGAGGCCGGTGACGGCGATGACGAAAGGGAAGCCGAATTTTTCGGTATAGGCGCGGTTGAGTTGCTGCAGGCGCTCAAACTGGGCCGGTGTGCAGCGGTCGAGGCCGGCGCCGGCCTGTTCGCGGGCCGAATGCTCGGTGAGCTCGCCGGCTTGGGCAGCACGTCCGGCAAGATCCGGGTGGGCGCGGATCAGGGCCAGTTGCGCGGCCTCGTCGGCGGCGTCCACCTGCGTGGCCAGCAAAGGCGCCACGCTCAAGGCCGACACGGCATCATCCGGGATGCCGGTGCGCCAGGCCTGCCGGGCCACCCAGTCCGAGTGCTCGTAGATGCCGCCGAAGCGGGCGACAAACCCGGCCTCATCCAGGGCAGCGGGCGCAGGCTCAAGGGGCATGTGGGCAAATCTCCGCAAGGCAAACAGTGACACCGGCAGTTGACATCACCAATGCAGGTGCAATGATGACGATAGCATCTGTCAGCGCCGCCCCGCGAGTCCGAGGCAATCCCGTCGCAGGGTCCGGGTCGGCCGCAAGGCAGCCACGGAGCCCGCATGTCGAACCTGCGCTTTCTCCTCAACGACCAGCTTGTCGAGCTGGACGACGTCGATCCGACCCTGACCGTGCTGCGCTGGCTGCGCGAGCATGCCGGCCTCACCGGCACCAAGGAAGGCTGCGCCGAGGGCGATTGCGGCGCCTGCACGGTGGTGGTCGGCCGGCCCGTGGACGAGGGCCGCATGCAATACCGCGCCGTCAACGCCTGCATCCTGTTCCTGCCGGTACTGGACGGCTGCCAGCTGCTGACCATCGAACATTTGCAACGCGCCGACGGCCGGCTCCATCCGGCGCAGCAGGCCATGCTGGAACAGCACGGCTCGCAATGCGGCTTCTGCACGCCCGGCTTCGTGATGTCGCTGTTCGCGCTGTCGCTGGACCAGCAAGGCGAAAAGCCCACGCATCGCGCAGTCTGCGATGCCTTGGCCGGCAACCTCTGCCGTTGCACCGGCTACCGGCCCATCACCGATGCCGCCCAGGCCATGTACGACATCGACTGGCAGGAACCGGTGCTGGAACATGCACCGGAGACGGCGCGTCGCCTCATGGCCTTGCATCATGACGAGCTGCTGGTGCTGCAGCACGAGGGCCAGCGCTACGCCGCGCCCACCACGCTGGCACAGCTTGACGAACTGCTGGCCGCCGACCCCGAGGCCACCCTGCTGGCCGGCGGCACCGACGTCGGCCTGTGGGTCACCAAGCAGCACCACGAACTGACGAACGTGATCTACCTCGGCAACGTGGCCGAGTTGCACGGCATCCACGAGGACGAGGATCATCTGGACATCGGCGCCGCGGTGCCGCACACGGAAGCCGAGCCGGTGCTGGCGCGCTGTTTCCCGGATTTCGGCGAGCTCTTGCGGCGCTTTGGTTCGCGCCTGATCCGCAACTCCTCCACCGTGGGCGGCAACGTCGCCAACGGCTCGCCCATCGGCGACTCCATGCCGGCCATGATCGCGCTGGGCGCGACGGTGGTGCTGCGCGGCCCGGACGGACGTCGCGAGCTGCCCATGGAGGACCTCTACATCGACTACGGCAAGCAGGATCGAAAGCTCGGCGAATACGTCGAGCGCATCCGCATTCCCAAGCTCGCCGCGGACGAGGTCTTCCGCTGCTACAAGATTTCCAAGCGCTTCGACTCGGACATCTCGGCCGTGTGCGCGGCCTTCAAGCTGCGTCTCGACGACGGCATGGTGCGCGAAGCGCGCACGGGCTTCGGCGGCGTGGCGGCGGTGCCCGCGCGCGCGCCACAAACCGAAGCCGCCTTGCGCGGCAAGCCCTGGAACGAGGCCACGGCCGCCACCGCCGAGTCCATCCTGGCCCAGGAGTTCACCCCGCTGACCGACATGCGCGCCAGCGAACATTACCGCCGCCTGGTGAGCGCGCGCCTGCTGCACAAGTGTTTCCTTGAAACCAGCGGCAAGGCGGCGCACACGCGGGTGCTGCAGGAGGTTGACGCATGAGCCTGACCGAACCGAGCAGCGGCACCCATGTACGCGTGTCCAAAGCCCACGACAGCGCCCGCAAGCACGTCACCGGCGAGGCACTGTACGGCGACGACATACCCGAACCGCGCGGCCTGCTGCATGTTTACGCATTGCCCTCGGACCGCACCCACGCGCGCGTCCTGCGCATGGACCTCGAGGCCGTGCGCCGGGCGCCCGGCGTCATGGATGTGATTTCGGCCGCCGACTTGCGCCGGACCACCAACGACATCGGCACGGCCATGCCCGGCGACCTGGTGTTCGCCGACGAGACGGTCCAGTTCTTCGGCCAGCCACTGTTTGCCGTGGCCGCCACCTCGCGCGATGCCGCCCGTGCGGCGGCGCAACTGGCCGAGATCGAGTACGAAGACCTGCCGGCCATCCTCTCGATCGAGCAGGCGCTCGAAGCCGGCTCGGAACTCGCCCCTGCGCGCGAGTGGCTGCGCGGTGACCCGGCCGGCGCCATCGAGGCCGCGCCGCACCAGCTTTCCGGGCGCACCCGGTTCGGCGGCCAGGAGCATTTCTACCTCGAAGGCCAGAACGCCATGGCCGTGCCGCAGGAAGGCGGCGACATGCTGGTCTACAGCTCCACCCAGCAGCCGGCGCAGGTGCAGCATGCCGTGGCCCGGGTGCTGGGGCTGGCCGATCACGCCGTGACCGTGGAGAACCGGCGCATGGGCGGCGGTTTCGGCGGCTAGGAAGTGCAGCCGGCCTGGTTCGCCGCCATGGCCGCCGTGCTGGCCGAGCGTACCGGCAAGCCGGTGAAATACCGCCTCGACCGCGATGACGACTTCATCATCACCGGCAAGCGCCAGCCCTCGCTGCTGGAATACCGCGTGGGCTTCGACGACGACGGCCTGATCCTCGGCATGGAACAAACGCAGGCCGCCGACGGCGGCTGGTCGCCCGATCTCTCCGATCCGGTCGCCATGCGCGCCATGTACCACGCCGAGAACGCCTACTACCTGGAAAACGTGCGTATCACCTCGTACAAGTGCCGCACCAACCGCGTCTCCAACACCGCTTTTCGCGGCTTTGGCGGGCCGCAGGGCGTGGCCGGCATGGAGCATGTCATCGACCACATCGCCCACCATCTCGGCAAGGACCCGCTGGCCATCCGCAAGCTGAACTTCTACGGCAAAACCGAACGCAACATCACGCCCTACGGGCAGACGCTGGAAGACAACATCCTGCCCGAACTGGTGGCCGATCTGGAACAGCGCGCCGACTATGCCGCCCGACAAAAGGCCGTGCGCGAATGGAATGCCAGCCATCCGTGGCTGAAGAAGGGCATCGCGCTCACGCCCATCAAGTTCGGCATCTCCTTCACCACCAAGTTCCACAACCAGGCCGGCGCGCTGATCCTCGTTTATCGCGACGGCAGCGTGCAGCTCAACCACGGCGGCACGGAAATGGGCCAAGGCCTGCACATCAAGGTGGCGCAGGTGGTGGCCGATGTCTTCGGTATCGACCTGGAGTGCATCCGCATCAGCGCCACCACCACCGGCAAGGTGCCCAATGCCTCGGCCACCTCGGCCTCCACCGGCACCGACCTCAACGCCGCGGCCGCCTTCAACGCCGCCAACAAGATTCTGGACCGGCTGCGCCCGGCCATCCGCGACCACTACGGCGTCGATTCAGCCACCGCCATCGTCTTCCGTGACAACGCCGTGTTTGCCGGCGAGCGCCGCCTGGGCAGCTTTGCCGAGATCATCGACATGGCCTATTTCGCCCGCGTGCACCTGTCCGCGGCCGGCTTCTACAAGACGCCGAAGATCGACGTGGACGAGGACGGCTGCGGCCATGCCTTCTACTACTTCGCCTACGGCGCGGCGGTCGCCGAGGTCGTGGTGGACACGCTCACCGGCGAGTACGCCATGTCGCAAGTCGACATCCTGCATGACGTGGGCAAGTCGCTGAACCCAGCCATCGACCGCGGCCAGGTCGAGGGCGGCTTCATCCAGGGCGTCGGCTGGCTGACCAGCGAGGAGCTGTGGTGGGACAAGGCCGGACGCCTCATGACCCACGCGCCCTCGACCTACAAGATTCCCGGCTGCGGCGATGTGCCGCTGAAGTTCAACGCCGAGCTGTACGAGCGTGGCGAATGCCACGAGGACACCATTTACCGCTCCAAGGCCGTGGGCGAGCCGCCGCTGATGCTGGCGCCGGCGGTGCTGCATGCCATCCGCGATGCCGTCTCGGCCGTGGGTGACTACCGTTGGGCGGCGCCGATGGATGCGCCTGCTACGCCGGAAGCCGTGTTGCTGGCGGTGGAGGAACTGCGCCAGCGCGTGGCCGAGGCTGACACCACCAAGGCCGCGCCGGTACCACCCGTGCCGCTGGCTGCCGACTGAGCGTCCGTGGATCAGGCGCGTTTCTGGCATCGCGTTGCCGAGCATCTTGGCGCCGGCACGCCGGTGTTCATTGCCATCGTCGCGGCGGCCACGCGTGGCTCGCCGGGCACGCCCGGCGCACGCCTGCTGTTGGCACCCGGCGAGGCACCCGAGGGCACCATCGGCGGCGGCGGCATGGAGGCGCGGCTCATCGAGGACGCCCGCCAGCGCCTGGCCACCGGGCCATCGGCACCGCGCCTGGACAGGCAGGTGCACCGCAAGACCGGTTCAAGCGACGATTCCGGCCTCATTTGCGCCGGCGAGCAACGCAACCTCAGCACCGTGCTGGACCCGGCCACCGCGTTGGAACCCATACGCCGCTTTTGCGCCGCACTGGACGAACAGATCGGCGCCTGTGCCACGCTGACCATCGATGCCACCGGCCTCACCTGCCACGTTGCAGGCCCACATGCCGACGGCGCCCTGCGCCTGACCGTGGATGGCGAGAGGTGGCGCTACGTCGAGGAAAGCCTGAACCGCCGGCGCCTGGCCATCGTCGGCGCCGGCCATTGTGGTGCCGCGCTGGCGTCATTGGCCCGCGGCATCGGCTACCAGGTCGATGTTTTCGACGACCGCGAGGGCATCTTCGCCACCCGTGAATGGCCTGCCGATGTCGCCTGCCACAAGCTTGCAAGCTACACCGACCTTGCCATCGCCCACCCCGGCTTCACCCGCGTGGTGGTGATGACCACCGCCGTCACCTCGGACATCAAAGCTCTGGCCGCGCTCGTGCCGCAACAACCCGCCTGGCTGGGCGTCATGGGCAGCCGCGCCAAGATCAGCCACATCCAAAAGGCACTGGCCGAACAAGGCATGCCCGACGCCGAACGCCGGTGCATCCACGGCCCCATCGGCCTGAAAATGAAAAGCGAGACCCCGCCAGAAATCGCCGTCAGCATCATGGCCGAGATCCTCAGCGAGGAACACCGCGCCACCGAAGGTGCCTCGTCACGGAGCTTTCGACGTCCGACATGACCCGTCGGGTTCCACCGGTGGCGGATCCCGACCTGCGGCAATGCGCAATTCGAGTAGGTCGGGACCGGCGCAGCCGGACCCGACGATGACGTGAACGTCGGGTTCACGCTGCGCGTGAGCCCGACCTACGGGCAGGTGCAATTCGGGTACGTCGGGACCGCGTAGGGGTCGGGACCGGCGCAGCCGGACCCGACGATGACGTGAACATCGGGTTCACGCTGTGCGTGATCCCGACCTACCGTTTGTCGCCCGCCGGCCTGACCCGGAAGCTCAACGAACCGGGCACGATGTCGTAGCCGTGTTCGGCGGCAAGCCGCGCCAGATGGCGTGTCACTGTCGGGTCATCGAACTTGATGACGGTGCCGGTTTCCTCGCACAGCATGTGGTCGTGGCCGGCGCGTTCGGCCAGGCCGTATTCCTTCTGCTCGCCGTCGAAATAATGGCCGACCAGCAGACCGGCTTCCTCCAGATCACCGAGGACGCGGTAAATCGTTGCTTGCGACACTTGCTCGCCGGCATCCATCAGGCTCTGGTAGATGGCCCCGGCGCTGAGGCAGCAAACCTCGGGTTGCTCCAGCATGTCCAGCACCTGCCGTCGGGGCTTCGTGGATTTCAGGCCGGTATGGGCCAGTCGTGGGTCCGCCATGTCCTGTCACGCTGTTCGGGACCACCCATTGTGCCGCGCCACCGGAGCCGATGGAAGCGGCCCCGGTGACATATCGAGCTCATGGGAGCGTCAAGTGGAGCGACGCGGCACCGCCTTCGAGCAGGAACACATGTTCGCCCGCCGGGCCTTCGAGCCCACCGACGACCAGGGTGGCGCCTGGCGAGACACGGCTCCATGCGGACATGCGCGGTTCGCCAGCACGCTCGCCAAGCAGGCGCACGAACTGGTTGCCGTGAATGGCAAGCACCTGGACGGTCAATTGCATGTTGCCCTCCGCCCAGCGCTGCAAGGTATGGATTCCGGCGGGCAGTGCATCCGGCACCACGAGATCCACGGCAGAGCTTGCCAGAAGCGGGCTGTCCGCACCGTGGCTGCCAGCCCGCAGCGCCTGCGTGCCATCGCCGTAGGGCACATCGACGCCATCACGGAAGATCACCAGGGTGTCGGTGTCACTGGCATCCGGCGCGCCCGCGGCATGGGCCACGATCGTCCCGTGCGCCTCCGGACTGCCAGCCAGGATCGGCACGCTCACCAGCCACGTGATCGAGGTTCCCGATGGCAGATCGACCACGTCGTTGAAACCGCCAGCACCCTGCGGCGTACAGCTCGCGGCACCGCTGGGGAAACAGGTCCATTGCGCATTGGCGATGTCGTAGGCCGGGCCGAAACTGGCGCTCGCGGCCACATTCGCGGCATCGCCATTGCCGCTGTTGCCCACAGTCACGAAGTAATCACGCACCTGACCGTAACGGGCATAATCGCTCGCGTCGGTGATGGCGAGCGCAAGGTTGGGCCCACCCGCCGCGCACTGGACGGCAACATTGGTGATATCGGCACCGGCCACCGTCCCGGCAGGATTGGCCACGCTGCAATGCTGCCCGGTTGGCTGCTGAGCGATGCTGACCACGTAGCTGCCGCCAGAGGCGAAGAACAGCGGTAAAACCCAACTGCCATCGGCGCCCAGGGTGAGCGCATTGCCGTTGTTGAGCTTCAGCACGATCGACTCGCCGCTGGCCAGGCCGGTCAGACTGCCGCCCACAGTGTAGGTGTTGGCCGGGCCGCAGTTGACCACCACATTGCTGATGTCGTGATCGCTGACGATGCCGCTGGCGTTGACCAACACGCAGGGCTGGGCCGGGTTGGCCGGCTGCTGGGCAATACTGACGCTGTAGCTGCTGCCTGCCGGGACGACGTTGGGGAACACAAAGGCGCCGTTGCCGCTGATGGGCAGTATCTGGGCACCGGCATCAAGCGACAACTCCAGCCCGGTGCCGAGGAGCCCGGTCACCGTGCCGCCCACATGGAAACTGCTGGCGGTGAAGCTCACCGTCACCGTGCAGTCGCTGGCCAACGCGGGAATGATGAAACTGCCGTTGTCCAGATGTCCCCCGCAGCCACTGATGGCCGCAAGCGCATGACCGGCGTCCGCCTGCGGCACAAGGACGATGCCCTGGGGCCACGGATCGGCGGTCCAACTGGCGCTGCAGCTGCCGCTGGTCTGCCGGCAATCGGCAATGTCGCCCAGTGATGGCGGTGGCGAACTGATGTCGATCCGGCCGCCTGGCGTCGTGACATCGACCGTGACGGCGGCCAACTGCACCTCCACCGCACCGATATCACAGCCATTGGCTTGCGGACGCGTCTTGCCACGCTGGTCGGTGACGATCGCGGCATCGCAACTGGCAGCGTTGATGGCCGCGCTGGTTCCAGTGGGCAACAGGGTCTGGGTGAATCCGCCGTAATTGCCCGGCGTGCTCAGATGCGGATCCGCCGACAGATTGCCCGTGCCGTCCGTGAATGGGGTCCCGCCGCTGATGGCGATGCTCGATACGCCACCCCGCACGATGCTGTGATCGAGCCCGATCACCGCAACATCGCTGACCAGTTCGAGCGTGCTGCCGCCGTTGCCGTCCCAGAGGATGGCGTTGGCAAGCGCGCCATGGCACACACCTGCGCCACCGTCGCAATTGAAGTGCAACGCGCCACTGGCGGCATCACCGGTCGCGTTGCCGGCGACGGTGATGTAATCCGCATCCAGGCTCACAGTGCCACCCGCGCTGGCACCAAAGGCAAGCGCGCCACCGCGTACGGCCTGGTTGCCGACAAAGGTGGTGTTGCGCACGACAAGATCCGCACTGGCATTGTTGCTGGCCAACAACGACAGCGCACCGCCCCCAACAACCGCCTCGTTGCCGCTGAAGGTCGTGCCGGAGAGCGTCAGGTTCACGCTGTTGGCGCCGCCAAGCGACGTCACCGCGATGGCACCGCCGTCATCGGTCGTGGCCTGGTTGCCGCTGAACGTGACATTGGTCAGCGTCATGATGTTGCTGGTGCCGGCGTCGGCCATGAGCAGGATGGCACCACCCTGTTCCGCACGATTGCCGCGAAGGATCACATGATCCATGGCAAAGCCGGTCGTGCCGCCACTTTGTGCGTTGACGGCGATGGCGCCGCCCTTGCTGCCCGGCGCGTCGGCATGGTTGCCGATGAACTGCACGTCAATCATGTCGAAATCGATAGTGCCTCCGAGTGTCATGTTCACCATGGCCCCGCCGGCAAGGCCTGTGCTGCTGTCACGGAAAACAACGCGATTGAGCACCGGCTCGATGACGCCACCGGCCGCCGCAACAGCGGACATGCTGCCGCCTGTGCCGACATTGTTGGCAGCCGGAAGCCCGGCCTGGTTGCCGGCAAAGACGACATCGGTCAACTGCGGCCGGCTGGTGCCGCTGCGGGTCTGGCCTGCATCTTCACTGGCGACCATGACCATGCCGCCACCACTGTCGCTGGCGCCGTTGCCGCTGAAGTTCACATTGGCCAGGGTCGGGCTGGCCAGGCCTCCGTCGCTGGCATCGAGCGCCACACCGCCACCAACCATGGCATAGTTGCCGGCAAGGACGAGATTGGCCAGCGTCGGGCTGCACGCACCCGTCGGACCGCTGCCGTCGCAGTACAAGCCGCCGCCGTGGCCATCGTCCGAGCCGGTGCCATCGGCATAACCACCGACGATGACGAAGCCATCCAGCACGGTGTCGGCACCCACCGGCGTGACGCTGCCATCCAGCCGCACCACATGCCGGCTGTTCATGGCGGTCCCGTCCATGACGCCATCGATGTCGGTCCAGTCCGGCAACTGCAGGCTGTTGTCATTGCCATCGATATCGCCGGTCAGCAAGGTACGGTTGTTGGCTGGATCACGTTGCCCGAGCTGGGTCTCGCTGCCATCGAAACCGCCGTACACCGCCACGCCGGCCCGGATGACGAAGCTCACGTCGCGCTCGGCACTGGTTGGCTGGCTGTAGTCCACCGGCACCACCGGCTTGTACCGGCCCGCCGCCACCCAGATTTCCGTGCAAGCCGGGTTGGTGAGCGCCGACTGCAAGTCCGTGTAGGCATCCGCCCAACTGCTGCCGTCATCCGCGCCGCTGGCATTCCGGTCAACATGGCAACGCATGGCCTGGACTGCATCCACCACAAAACGCAAGGTGACCGTGTTGCCGCCCTGGTCCAGCACGAAGTGCCCGGACAAGATCGGCAGACTGCCACTGTAGGTGTAGTTGAAGTCACTGGCATCGGCAGCGAAACCACTGAAGCCGGCGGCCAGGATCAAGGGGTAACTGCTGCCCACGACGGGCGTGCTGGCGGCATCGTCAAAATTGAACGTGAATGCACCGCTGCCGACCTTGTTGACCGCCGCGAGGCTGGTGACCCGATCACTACCCGCGGCAGTGGCGGCCAATTGGAAGTCCAGGCTGGCACCGGCTTGCCAATGGATGCCGCCCACGGCCAGTTCGCCCGCAGCCGTGCCCGCCGCGCTGCCGGGTGCCAGATGCGCACCCGGCTGCAACGTCACCACGCCGTGAGTTGTGCCGGGCATGCCACTATCTTTGCCTGCCAACGTAGCTCCGGAGGCCACCGTGACCGGCCCGAACCCGGCCAGCATGGTCAGGCTGCCGGCCTCGACCAGCCAGGGCAACGGCGGCACCGTGCCCTGCACGCTCCAATGGCTGCTGCCGGTCTTGGCCAGTTGGTCGAACCCCTGCGGATTGATGCCGGCGCTGCCAAAAGTAAACACGCCGTCGCCGGACCCACCACAATGCGTGGTGCTGTCGCCGCCGAGCGCAAACGTATCGCCACCTGCACTGATGACCGCGCCCTGCAAAGAAAAGCCGTTTTCCAGCACCAAGGTGTTGCCACCACCGGAAAACTCGACCGCCGGCGCTCGCGTGCCCGAGACGCCCAGGCCGCCCGCAACCGCGCCGCAAACCGTGATGTCCGCATTGCCGGTGGCCACGATTCCCGCGCCGCCGTCACTGCCCCACGCCGCATGGCTGCAGGCCAGGGCCAGCAATCCGGCCAGCAAGACGGACGTCATTGATGTTGATTGATTCATTACAGTTGCTCCCCGTGCGCGCCCGTAAAACCAGCCACACCGGCGGCACCATTTGTCCCCGTGCCCTCACCCGTACCAGCGACACCACCGGCGCCTCCGGGCCCACCGGCTCCAGGCGCGCCATTGGCGACATCACCACCGTTGCCGCCATGGCCACCGTTGCCACCATTGCCGCCATCGGCGTTGGAACCTGGCAAGGCGTTGCCACCGAAGCCACCAGCGCCACCGGCGCCGCCATCACCACCGTTGCCGCCCGTCGTGGCTCCAGAGCCCCCGGCGGCACCCCAACCGCCACCACCGCCGTTACCGGCAGGGCTACCGTCACCGCCACGGCCACCGTTGCCACCCTGGCCACCTGCAATCCCATCGGGTTGGCCAGCCGCACCGTTGGCTCCAATCATGCCGTCGCCACCGTCTCCACCCATGCCGCCACGCCCGCCGAGGCTCGCGGAACCGCCATTGCCGCCGTGGCCACCATTTGCACCGGACGTGGTGCCATCGGCACCCTTGCCACCGTCGCCGCCATCACCACCCACGCCGGCCACGCCGCCTTCGATGGTGCCGGCAACAACCAGGGTGTAACCGCTGCCGGAAATCCCCGCGCCACCAGCCCCACCTGTGCCACCATCACCACCGTGGCCACCGTTCGGCGACGTCGCCGAGCCAGCAGCTGCCGAACCTCCGGGGCCGCCGACACCACCCATCCCGCCGGTCACCACACCGCTGGCGGCAATCACGTAGTGATCCGTGGCCGTGAGAGTCAGCCCCGCGTCGCCAGCTTGCGCGTCACCCCCGGCACCACCATTCGGTGTGCTGGTGGTGCCGTCGATGCCGGCCACACCGTCGGCCCCTTGTGTGCCATGAACCGGCGTCGAAACAGTGGTCTGGGCCTGTAACGCACTGGCACCCAGAAGACCGGCAATGAACACCGGCAGGACACGGGCACGCAAGCCATGGACAAAGTGCTTGTTCATCAGTGGGCCTCCCTCGTGGTTGTGGCCTCATCAACGCGCTGCAGACGCAACTGGATGGATTCGCTGGCGCCCTCCAGAAGCCAGACCGGGCCAGCCGGACCCTTCACGCTGCCGCCGACCAGCAGGCTTCCGGGCGCCGCCAGGACCCAGCGGCTGGTATAGGCGCTCCCCGCTTCGGGCGTGACCTGCAACCGCACCCAGTTGTCGGCACCCAGGCGCAGATGTTGCAGCTCCAGCGTGGCCTGCGCGAAGGGCACGCGCCCGGAGGTGTGTACCCCGGAGGCACTGTGAAGCGGCACCCGCCAGGCAAACGTCCCGGCTGTCATTGCCGCGTGCACCGAGTCGTCCGGAAGAATCCTGAAGGTGCCATCGGCATACGGCACATCCACGCCATCACGGAAGATCACCAGCGTGTCCGTGTCCGCGGCGGGTGCGGGCCAGGCCTGGACATTGGCCGGTCGCGTTATCGCGGCCGACTGCACCGTGATGGTTGCATCCGGCTCTTGGCTGGTGCCGAATACCGGCACACTGACGATCCAGGTGATGCTGCCATTGGGTGGCACCGTGGCGACATCGGCGAAACCGCCCTGGCCAGCCGGGGTGCAGTTGGTGCCGCCGCCGAGGGCCAGGCACTGCCACTGCACGTTCGGCACATCAAACGCCGTGCTGAACAGGGCCTGGATGGAAATGGTGCCCGGAATATTGCCGCCATTGGAAAGTGTGACCAGATAATCACGCACCTGGCCGTAACGGGCAAAATCACTGCCATCATCCACGCTCAGCGACCACAACGCCTCGCGGTTGGCACAGTTGACCGCGACGTTGCCGATGTCACTGCCGGCCACCTGGCCGGTGGCGTTTGTCAGCGTGCACAGTTGGCTCATTGGCTGGGCCTTGATGGTGATCACGTAGCTGGCGCCGTCCACCAGTCGCGACGCAAACTGGAACGGGCCGTTGCCGGACAGCGTGAGGTCGCCGCCGCCGTTGAGCTGCAGGGTCACGCTCTGACTGCTGGTCAAGCCGCTGGCCGTACCGCCAATGGCGTAGGTCGTGGCCGAGCCACAATTGACCACGACATCGCTGATGTCATTGCTGCCGACCGTGCCGTTGCCGTTGATGATGCTGCACACTTGCACGGGCGCCTGCGGCTGGCTGGCCACCGTCACGCTGTAGGCGCTGCCCGCAGGCAGCCCGGTCGGGAAAGCGAAGTTGCCGTCTGCGCTGACCGCCAGCGTCTGCGCCCCGCCGTTGAGCGACAACTGCAGGCCCGAACCCAGCAGGCCGGTAACGGTGCCGCCAATCGCCCAGACAGGCTGGTCGTTGTCCTTGTTGACCACCGGAATGCCGGGGTGACCGCGCCCACCGTAGGCCGGATCGACACTTGCGGCCGGACCCACCGTGATGAAGTACGGCACGTCACCATCGACAAGCGCATCGTCCATGCCGGTGACAGTGACGCTGTGCGGCTGCTGCCAGTCCGCCTGGGTGATGGTCACGCTGGCCAGCGACACCGTGCCTTCGCCCGGGTTGCTGCTGGTGACCGGAATGACGACATCGGCTTGCGGGTAGCGCTCCAGACGCAGCTCAAAGGTGAACGTACCACCGTCTTCGGTCGTCACGGGCGCACCGTCGGGGCTGTAGCTGATGCTGGCGGCACCCGAAGCGTGCTGACGTTCCAGGGCACCCATGTCCACCACGCCGGGGGAGCCGATACCGGTATCGGCCACGGCGATGTCATCGACCAGCCGCGCCGCGCCATCGGCATCCGGAATGAATTCGGTGGTGTCGCCATCGTGATCCAGGTCGATCGTATCCGACAGAACCAGGGCATTGCTGCCGGCGTCGATGGCCGGGCTGCCCGAGGCAAGCGAGAAGTCACCGTTGGCCGGATCAACAAAGCCTGGAGGCTGGCTGATGTTGCCGGGGCCGGGTTGTGGTGTCTGCGTCAGGCTGTACTCGAACGCCACCGTGCCGGGTCCGGTGAACTGGTTGTCCCACACGATGCTGTTCAAGACGGGCACGGGTGACGATCCGGCAGGCAGATCAAAGAGCTTGTCGGCCATGCTGTTGCCAGACGCGGTCATGCCGGTGATGCCGACAAGGGCTGCCCCTGGTGCCATTCGCATCAGGGCACCGGCGCCGGCGTAGTTGTAGGCCACCACGCTGCTGACGATGAGCAGCCCGTTGGTGGCGTCGAGAATGGAGGTGCTGGCCGCGCCGCCATTGGCAAGAATGTGCGACGAGGCGACGATAAAGGCCCCGCCACTGGCAGCCGCTCCGTCGGGCGCGGTATTGCCGCTCAGACGACTGGCATGGATGAGGTTCATCGTGTTGGTCGCCATGAATGCCACAGCGCCCCCGGCCACGGCGGCATGGTTGTTCTCCAGACGGCTGCCCGTGATGCGCACCGCGCCGACCGCCAGCACCGCGCCACCGAGATCACTGGCCGAGCCATTGCGCAACGCCAGATCGGTGAGAGAGACCTTGGGCTGGCCGTTCGCTGGCGGGATGGGCGCGACTTGCAGCAGACGGAAGGCCGGCGCGGTGTTGTCCCGCTCCAGCGTGCCGTGGGCCAGCTCCAGCGCATCGGTGATGACGGGCAAGGCCGTGGGGCCATGGCCATCGGCGGCATATGGGCCATCGGTCAAGGTCAAGGTCTGGCCGTCAAGGTCGATGCTGTCCAGGCCCGCATGCGCGTTGGCGCACTCGATGGCGTGGCGCAGGTTGGCCACACGCGTGGCATTGTCGCTGCCGGCCAGCGTGTAAGGAAACGTCATGCCCGCACAGGGATCGGGCAGGTTGGTGAGTGAGAACGACACCGAACCAACCGTGGGCAGGCTGGCGGTGACCGGGTACGGCCCACCGGCCACGCCATTGGCTACCGCCAGGGCAGCGGCCATGCCTGACGAGTCGACATCGCCGAACGCGGGCGGCACGTTGGCGCTGGGGCCGGTCGTGGGTGCGGTAAAACTGACATGGCCGCCCGCCACCGGCTCGCCGGTCACGTTGGCGGTGACAGATACCACCAGCGGCTGGGCAAAGGTGGCACCGACCACGGCGCTCTGGTTATCGCCACTGATCTTGCTGATCTGGAAACCACCCGACTCGAACGCACCGACATCCACATTGCCGACGCGTGCGACACCACGCTGGTCCAACGGCGGTACATCCGGATTCTGGTTGTTGGCCGCCGTGCCGGCATCGATGGCCAGGCTGCCGGGCAACAGCGGCAGCGTCCACGTCGGCCCGCCGTAATCGCCGACCGGTCCCACGAGCCCGGGCGCATTCCCCACCTGATTGCCATTGGCACCATCGGTGAAACCGGAGTTACCGGCCTGGCCGATGACGTTGTTCCACGAATTGGCAACGTCAAAGCTGCCGCCTTGGTCGGTGTACAGCAGATTGGTGCCAGCGTGGTGGGGCGCACGCACGATCAGACAATTGCCGAGGGACGCCACGGCATTTCCCTCCATCGCAATGGCCGTATTGGTGCTTCTCGCTTGCACAGTGACATTCACCAGCCGCGACGCCGCCGACGTGTAGCTGATCTGGATGATGTTCGTGGCAATGCCAGCGCCATTGTTGGCAAAGCTGCTGTTGGCCATCTCGAGAAAGCCGCCATTGAGCTTCATTGCCGCACCAAAGGTGCCGCTGCTGTTGCCCCGAAAGGTGCTGTGATCGATGTACGTGGACACCGCGCTGTACACGGCGCCACCGGCATAGGTGGCATCGTTGCCGACAAAGGCCACAGCCGAGACATCCAGCACCGAATTGATGCCGTTGAAGCGGATCGCGCCGCCCTGGTCCTGGTCGGCATGGCCATTGCGCAAGGTCAGGTCCCGCACACCGAGCGTGAAATTGTCCTGGTAACTGGCGCGCAGGATGCGAACCTGATGATTGCCATCGATGATGGTCGCGGCAGCGCCATTGCCCTGGATGGCAAGACTGCCGCCGCTGGCGAGCAGATCCGGCAAAGCCGAGGCCAGCACGATGGGCGTGCCGTCGGTGGCGGCATCAAACACGATGGTACTGTCGCTGCTACTGGCGTTGGCCGCGGTGATGGCCGCCCGCAAGCTGCCGGGGCCGGTGTCGGCCGTGTTGTTGACGTTCAAGGTCTCGGCCATGACGACCACCGAGCCAAGCAACATGCCGACGGCCAACACGGCGAGCGTCGCAACACGCCAGGGATGTCGCTGCTTGCGTTCGAACTCCGGCACCTTGGTGACGATGCCGGCCGAACGCTCCTCCACATGGCCCTGACCCGGTGCACGGCGTCGCAGCAGTTCGCCAAAGAGCAACAACACCGCCACCAGCAGCACGCCCCAACCATGGATTTCCGGATCTGCGACCGCGGCCTCATCCGCAGGTACAGCCGCCATGACCGGAAGGCTGGCCAGAAGCAAGCCAGCCCACGCCATGGACACCATCCGAACGGCGGTTTTCATGGTTTCTTGCATGTTCATCGGATATTCCCCCGGCTTGCTGCCATGCTTTTCACTTTGCAGGTCAGGGCTCGCACCCCTTGCTGCAAATGGTTGTCGTACAAATTATTTCTGTCCATGACCTGAGCGGCCACACACACGCACTGAGCGGCCATTTCGTGCAATTTCAACGAATTTCGACGCCAACAGTCGCCTGCGGCCCTCATTCCGCCACCTCGTCACGCCGCACAACCAACAAGGTGAGATCGTCAAATTGCTCGTCGTTGTCCGCGTACCGATCAACCGCACGACGAATGGTTTGCACCGTGTCTGCGGCGGAGCCGGCCTGGCTGGCTTGCACACCGGCCTGCAACCTTCGACGGGAGAACGCTTCGCCCACCGCATTGCGCGCATCGACGATGCCATCGGTGAACAACACCAGTCTTTCTCCCGGGTCGATGCGCTCGCGCCGCGCCTGAAACTTCATGCCGCTCAACATGCCCACAGCCGGGCCGGTGGGCTGCAACTCGCAGCGCACCGAGGTGCCTTGGCAAATCAGCGGCTGCTCGTGGCCACCGTTGACGTAGACGAGTTCGCCGCTGGTCGTATCCAGCATGCCCACGAACAGCGTCGCGAACATGTTGGCATCACCGTGGGTGCGGGCGATGTACTCGTTGACCGAGACGACCAGTGCCTCAAGTTGGGCGGTGGCGTCACCACGACGCAAGGGCATGGCTTCGGCCCGCGCACGCACCAACGAACGGAACAAGGCCATGAACAAGGCCGCGCCAACACCCTTGTCGCAGACATCGGCGATGACCAGGGCCATGTGCTGCCCGCCGACCACGGGAAAGGCATCGTAGAAGTCGCCGCCGACGCGTCTGGCCGGCTGGAACCAGGCAGCCAGGTCCCAACCCGGAACGGCGGGCAAGTGCCGCGGCAAGAAGCCGGCCTGGATGTCACGCGCAATATCCAGTTCGCGCTCCAGTTCGCGGGCATGGTGCTGTTCCATGTCGTGCAAACGCTTGCGCGCCAGGGACGCCTCGACGCGTGCTTTCAGGATGCGCCGATCGAAAGGCTTGGGCAGGTGGTCATCGGCGCCCATGGCAATGGCCCGCGAGACGCTCTCGCTGTCGTTCAGGGCTGAAATCATGATGACCGGCAGGTGCATCAGCGCGTCGTCGGCGCGCATCCGCTCCAGCAGCTCGAAGCCGTCCATCACCGGCATCATGATGTCCAGCAGCACCAGATCGAAGGCTTCGTGCTGCAAGATCTCCAGCGCCTGGCGGCCATCGACCGCGCAGGTCACGTCGTGGCCCTGGCGCTCGAGACGGCGCGTCAGCAGATCGCGGTTGGCCTCGGTGTCGTCGACCACCAGAACCCTGGCCACGGCATTGGTCATGGCGGCAGCCGTGCTCATGCCCGGTACTCCGCACGGGCCGCCAGCAGCCGCTTGATGTACGGCAGTTGCGCCTCGGTGATGCGCTCGCCCATGGCCATCATCTCCGGGATGAGCCCGGTGTCACTGAAGTGCACCGGCCGCTCGAAGTCGGCCAGCAATGGCACGATCTCGGCATGGTGCGCGGCACTGTAGAAAGCATACGTCGCCCGCAAGAGGTGATTGGTGGTGATGGAAATGGCCTGCCCGGCCAGCTGAGCCGCCGATTGCAACTGCGCCGCCGGCTGGGTCTCGAAGCCCATGGCCAGGATGATGTCCGCGCCCTCGCGGATGGCCACGCTGATGGGCAACGGGTCGGAGGTGCCGCCATCGGTCAGGAGTCGGCCGCCGACCGGCCAGGGCCGCAACATCACCGGGATGGCAATGCTGGCACGCACCGCATCGCGCACCAGGCCGCGATCCAGAGCCACGGTTTCGCCGGTGTGGAAATCGGTGGCCACCAGATGCAATGGCATGCGGCAATCCTCGATGCGTGCATCGCCGAACAGATCCCGCAGGAAGGCGTTCAGTCGGCGGTCGTCAATGACGCCGAAGCGTTCGTTGAAACCGAACCAGCGCGACAACAGGCTGCGTGTCAGCGAGCGATAATGCACTTTTTGCAGCAAGTCCTTTTGCAGGCTGCGTGTGTGCGCCTCCACCTCGTCGGCGGTGCGGCCCAGGGCCATGAACGCGGCATACAGGGCGCCACCACTGCAACCAACGGCGAGGTCCACCTCGATACCTTCGCGCTCGAGCACACGGCACATGCCGGCCGCGGCCGCACACTTCATGCCGCCGGAGCCGATCACCACGGCCACACGCGGCCGTTGCCACTGGCGCGCAGTCTCAGACATCGCCAAGCAACTTGCGGATGTACGGCAACTGGGCTTCGGTGGCGCGTCGACCCTGCTCGATCACATGCGGAAACTTGTCGGTGTCGAACAGGCGGATCTCGCCACCGAAATCCGGCAAGATGGGAATGATCTCGGCGTGGTGCGCCAGATTGTGGAAAGCATAATTGGCGCGCAGCAGGTTATTGGTGTACACGCTGTTGAGCTGGAAGGCGAACCGGCTCGCCGAGCGCAGCCGCCTCGGGTACGGGCTCTCAAATCCCATCGCCAGAATGACATCGGCGCCCTCACGGATGGCCACGTCCACTGGCAGCGGATCGGACACGCACCCGTCCAGCAGCCAGCGATCGCCGACCTGCCACGGCTTCCAGACGTAGGGAATGGCGACGCTGGCACGAACGGCGTCACCAATGCGGCCGTCGGCCAGGGTGACCTTTTCGCCATTGTGCAAATCAGTGGCGACGATACGCAGCGGCGTGCGGGTGTCGGCAAAGGTTTTGTCGCCGAAAAGAACTTCAAGATTGTCCATCAAGGCGCCGTCGTCCACCATGCCGAAATTGCCGTCGAAGCCGAAAAGACGCGGCAGGAAGGCACTCAAAATGGATCGCATGTCGCGCTTGCGTGTGAGCCTGGGTGTCCACAACTCGCGGGTCAGACGCTCGCAGGTTTCCACGTCGTGGCCCAGCGCCATCACCGTGGCATACAGACTGCCACCGCTGCAGCCGACCAGCAAATCCAGCTCGATGTCTTCCTGTTGCAAGGCCTGCCACAGGCCAAGTGCGGCGGCACATTTCACGCTGCCGGCGCCCACGACCAAGGCCACGCGCTTGCGCTTTCCCGCGGGCGCGTTCATGCGACCACCTGCGCCATCTGCAAGCATGCCGCGCTCGGCATTGCCCGGGACGATGACCTTCCCGGCAAACGGAGTTGCGAAGGCACTGGATTCCGGGTGCTGCCGCAACTGTGCCGCGCCAGCTCCGGAATGACGGGTGCCAGCGATCGCGTGGCGTCAGTCTTTCGCATAGCTGGCCACCGCGTCATCAAGATCCGGGTACAACTTCATGATGCTGGTGAAACCGGAAAGCTCCAGCACTTTCAGCACATCTGTGGACGGCCGGGCCAGACGCAGGTCGCCACCTTGCGAGCGCACGGTCTTGACGGTCGCCAGCAGGGCACGCAGGCCAGCACTGCTGGTGTAGTCGCAGGCGGCCAGATCGGCCACGAGTTGCAGATGGCCGTCGGCCACCTGGGTCCCCAGCGCGTCCTCCAGGTTGCCAGCCGTGAGGCCGTCAACGCTGCCTTCGATGATGGCCACGGCCACGTCGCCGCGTTGCTCGAATTCAATGTTCATGGGTATCGTTCCTTCCGTCTGTGTTTTCCGGGATATGCTTCACCAACGTCAGCCGGTTACCGTCTTCCAGCCCGACCTCGTAGCGCACTTCGTCCATCATCTGCCGCAACAGATACAGGCCGAGGCCACCGGCGTCGCGTTCCTGCCAATCGGCCTCGATGTCCGGCACCGGCCCGTGAGCCGGATCGAAAGCCGGTGCCTGGTCATACATCTCCAGTCGCAAGCTGGTGCCGTCGGCAAAGGCACGGAACCGCACCGGGCCTTCGCCGTCATAGCCGTGCTGCAACTTGTTGATGAAGGCTTCCTCGGCCGCCAGCCGCAGGGCGAAATGACTGGCCTCATCGACGCCTGCCCTGGCACAGACCTGCTCGACGAACGCGTGCAGGCGCGGCAAGTCGGCCAGCCGCACGAGCGCAAGTTCTCCGAGCAAGCGGCCAGCCGCGTTCACGCCGTGCCTCGCGTCGCCACGGTATCGATCTTGGCCAGCAGGCGCTCGAGGTCAACCGGCTTGGTATCAAAATCATCACAGCCTGCGGCGATGGCCCGCTCACGGTCGCTGTCCATGGCATGTGCGGTCAGGGCGATGACCGGAATGCCGGCGGTCATCTCGGCCGCCTTCATGCGCCGGGTCGTCTCCCAGCCATCCATGATCGGCAGGCCCATGTCCATCAGCACCACGTCGGGCTCCTCGGCAGTGGCCAGATGCAAGGCGCTGGCACCGTTTTCGGCCGTCAACACCTCATGCCCGCGCCGGCGCAGGCGGCGGCTGAGCATGTCACGGTTCATTTCGTTGTCCTCGACCAGCAGGATCTTCATGCTGTCTCCTCGCATTGCTCGATGGCGCGGCGCACGATGGCCTCCAGCTGCCGGCCGCTGTAACTGCCCTTCTCCAGCACCTTCTGCACATGACCTTGCAGATGCTGTTGCTCGGCCTGGGTCAATGTCTTTGCGGTCAGGACAATCACCGGCGGCGCGTCTCCGTCGCGGTTTTCCAGAGCTTCCAGAAATGCCAAACCGTCCATTTCCGGCATCATCAGGTCGAGCAGGATCAAGGCCGGCCTGGCCTGTTCCAGGCGCGCCAGCCCCTCATGCCCGTTGCGCGCCTCGGCCACCGTCCAGCCCTGCCGCGCCAGCATGCGTCGCAACATGCTGCGCGTGGTGTCGTCGTCGTCGATGACCAGCACGGAGGCTTCGTGCGTATCGCCCAACTGCTTGCGCAGGGAGGCGGCGAGCACATCCTGTTTCACCGGTTTCAACAGATAATCCGCCGCACCCAACGCCAAACCGACTTCACGGTTGTCGGCGATCGAAATCATCACCACGGGAATGTCTTCCAGCTCCGGATCCGCCTTGATGCGTCCCAGCACCGACCAGCCGTCCACGCTGGGCATCAGCACGTCCAGCAAAATGAGTTGCGGGCGCAGCTTGCGTGCCAGCTCCAGCCCTTCCTCGCCACTGGCTGCGGGCACGGCGCGATGGCCTTCACGGGCGAGCATGCGGCAAACCACCTCGGCCCCTGCGGCGTCATCATCAATCACCACAATGGATGCGCCCTGGTCGCTGTGGTCCTGGCCGCCCGGCTCGACGTCGGCGGTGCTTGCCGGGCCATCGGCCGGAATGCGTACCCGGAAACGGCTGCCGGCGCCAGCCTCGCTACGCAATGCGATGTCGCCACCAAGCAGGCGCGCAAAGCGCAGGCACAAGGTCAGCCCGAGGCCCGTGCCGCCAAAGCGCCGCGCCGTGCTGGACTCGGCCTGCACAAACGGCTCGAACACGCGAGATTGTTGCTCCGGCGTCATGCCGATGCCGCTGTCTTCGACGTCGAAGATCAGCCAGGTACGGCCTTCCGCACGCTGGTCATGCACCCGCAGAC
Organism: uncultured Rhodanobacteraceae bacterium; assembly: GCA_964583865.1. Taxonomy (GTDB): domain Bacteria; phylum Pseudomonadota; class Gammaproteobacteria; order Xanthomonadales; family Rhodanobacteraceae; genus DASSBG01. The sequence continues at coordinate 26,057 of CAZOXZ010000008.1, forward strand.
GGACCACACCATCCTCGGTGAACTTGCAGGCATTGCCAAGCAGATTGAACAACACCTGGCGCAGTTTGGTGGCATCGGTTTGCAGGCTGTGGTCGGTGTTGCATTCCACCTCCAGCCGGTTGCCATGCTGCGCTGCCAATGGTTCGATTGTCGATCGCACTTCCGCCACCAGCGAATCCAGCGGCACGTCCTCCAGCACCAGCTCCATCTTGCCGGCCTCGATCTTGGACAGGTCCAGAACCTCGTTGATGAGCCCCAACAAGTGCTTGCCGGCGGTGCGAATCTTCTCCAGATCCGGCACCAGATGGGTGTCGCCTTCGTCCTCGGCTTCCTCGATCAACAAGTCGCTGTAACCGATGACCGCGTTCAGCGGCGTGCGTAGCTCGTGGCTCATGTTGGCCAGAAACAGGCTTTTGGAGCGATTGGCCTCCTCGGCCGCATCGCGTGCTGCGGCCAGCTCCCGGCTCTTGGCCTCGATCTCGCGGTTGCGGGTTTCGAGGAGCTTGCGATCGCGCAGGTTGCGTTTGCTCTGGACATGCGAGTGCCATGCGAACACGGACATATAGAAAAAGCAGCCAAAAATGCTCAAGCCTGCCGGCAGAGGTGCGGCCGCGAACTGCGGCGAAACATCCAGCAACAGACCCACGCCGATGAGGCTGATCAGCGCCACCAGCAAAGCCCGCATGGCGAGCTGCAACCCGCCGACACTGATCGTCCCCATGTGGATGGCGATGAACAACATGAAACTGGGCCACAGTGCGTACTGGATGCCCGCCGACCAGGCGCCGATGAACAAGGCATCAGCCACCAGATTGCCCTGCTCGAAACGTTTCGAGTCCGGGCTGCGCCTGGCCCAGATGCGTGCCGCCTGGGGCCACAAGATGCCGTAGGTGGCAATCAGCAGGATCAGCCAGATTGGCGTCTCCCCAAGGCTGCGGAAGGTGAACAGCAAGGTGATGGCGGAAAATGGAAAGGTGCAGCCACGGACCAGGTAGTCCAACTGCACGGTCGGGTGAACCTTGCGCGCCAGCCGATCCGGCGACCCGCCACTCGCAGGCAATGTTTCAACCGCCGTGTTACCCATGCCAAACCCCTGTCAGTCACTGTCGTCCAGTTTGGTAACAAGTGGCTCCGGTGTACATGTCGCCAGCGGACACGGGCATGCACTGAGCGGCCATTCTGGCCTCAAACGACTGATTTGCGGGTAAATCAACCTGATCAGAGCCGGCTGATGGCGCGTCAACCGTCGCCGAAACGGGCGCGGTAGATGCGGTACAGATAGGCCGGCGTGTCGAGACCGCAGGCCGCCCCGGCTTCGACCAGGGTTTCGTACTCGCCGCTGGCCAACAGCTTGCGCGTACGTAACAGGCGTTGCTCGCGCAACCACAATTGTGGACTGAGACCGGTCAGCTCCTTGACGTGCCGCCGCAAGCTGCGCTGCGACATATGGGCTTCTTCCGCCCACCGCGCCATGCTGAACTCGGCATCCGCGAGGGCTTCGATGGCCGGACGCAGCGCGTCCGCCACCGCCTCGGGCGCATCCGGCTGGTCTGCCAACCGCGCAGCCACCGCCGGCCAGGCCTCGGCCACGGCCTGCAGCAGGCGATCCAGGGTGAACGGTTTGGCGAGGTAGGCGAACGCACCCGCCGCCATGCCTGCCTCACGATCGCGGTCCGCCGCCTTGGCCGAAATCAAGATCACCGGGCGACGGTTCTCTTCGCTGCCATCGGCGAGCTGGCGGCACAGTTCAATGCCGCTGGCGCCCGGCAACACCACATCCGACACCACCAGGCGGATATTCTCATGGCGGGCGAGCAACTGGCGTGCCTGTTCGGCATCGGTGGCACAAAGGGTCGGCAAGCGCTGCGCCAGGCGATCACCCAGCCAGGCGGACAGGTCCGGGTGATCCTCCACCAGCAACAGGTAGCCATCGGCGTCGGCCGCGACCGCCAGAGGCATGGCCTTTGTCGATGCGCCATCCTCCAGCGCCAGATCCTCCAGCGCCACATGGTCACTGCCAAGCGGCAGGCTCACACGAAACTCCGCACCGCCGCCAGCTGCGCCCGTGGCGACAATCTGCCCGCCATGCATGCTGACCAGCTCCCACACCAGCGACAAACCGATGCCGAGACCTTCACGTCCCCGGCGTGGCGGACCGTCGCCACGATAGAAGCGTTCGAACAAGCGCTCGGCCGCGCCCGGTTCAAACCCCGGGCCATGGTCGCGCACCACCACAATCGCCTGGTCGTCGGTGGCATGGACCTTCAGCTCCACGGCGCTGCCGTCCGGGGCATACTTGATGGCGTTGTCCACCAGGTTGCCGAAGATGCTGACCAGATGCGCCGGATCGGCAAACAACGGCAAGGCTGCCGGCATCTGGCTCGCCTCCAGCGTCACGCCTGCCTTTTCCGCAGCAGGCCGGTAGTCGGCCGCCAACTGCTGTATCAACGCTGCCAGATCCACGCGCTTGACGGCCATGGACATCTGTCCGGATTCGGCCTGCACCAGGTGCACCAACTGCTCCACCAGGCCCTTCACCCGGCCAAGCTGATGACGCGCCAACTCGACGCGCCGACGATCCTCGGACGACAAGCTGGCCGCGTGGTCGGCAACCTCCGCAAGTGGCAGCGACACCAACATCAGCGGCGTGCGCAGTTCATGGCTGACGTCGGCCAGCAGACGCTCACGGAAGCGCCCGAGCTTCTCCAGCCGGTCCGCCTGCCCCGCCAGCTTGATGTTCTTGTCCTCCAGTGCGTGGTGCGCTTCGGCCAGTTCTCCGAGCGTGGTTTCCACGCGTGCCTTCTCGGTTTCCAGCTCGGCGGTGCGCTGTCGCACCTGTCGATCCAACGCCGCCGATTGCAACTGCAGGTCGCGCAACCGCCAGCGCACCAGCAGCACCACCGCCAGGGCCAGCCCAGCCATCAGCGCCAGGCGGAACAACCACGTTTCGTACCAGAACGGCGGCACCCTGAAAGCCAGCACCGTTGGCGCCGTGGCCCACACGCCGTCGCTGTTGCCGGCCACGAGTTCGAAACGATAATCACCCGGCGGCAACGAGGAAAAGACCGCTGATCGCTCATCACGGGCACGCGTCCAGCCCGGAGCCTGCGGCAGCAGGCGGTAGCGGAAGCGTGTCTCGCCGCTGCCGCTGAGATTGGCCGCGGCAAAACGGATGTGCACGTTGCGTACACCCTTCGGCAGGGCGCCATCCGGGGCTGTGGTGATGATGTGACCGGCACTACTCAGGGCCGCAATCACCGCCTCGGGTGCACTGTTGCGTGGCTGGATCGTCGCCGGGTCAAAACGCACCACGCCGCTTTGCGATGGAAACCACAAGCGCCCCTTGCTGTCCCACGCGGCCGTCGACTGCACGCCACCATTGCCTTCCAGCCGCGTCAAGCCGTCGGCCAGACCCAGCACCAGGGGCGACAAACTGCGGACTTCGCCCGACATCAAGGCCCGAAGACCGTTACCGGTGATGCGAAAAATGCCCTGATTGCTGTTGACCCAGATGTTGCCCGCCGCATCCTGCCGCACGGTGTGTGGGCTGTTCGACGGCAAGCCTTGCGCACGGCCGAGCTGCAGCGCGTGCTCGCCACGCGGATCATCCGCGGCAACGCGTACCAGTCCGCGGCCCTCGGTACTGATCCACAACGCCCCGTCAGCCGTGAAACGCAGGTTGCGCACTATGCTGTCACCCAGCAACCGGGCAGCCACCGCGTAATGCTTGTCGCCCCGACGGAACCATACCCCACCATCACCGCCGAACCACCAGCCCTTGTCGGTCACCACGACGCTGTTGATACGCACCGATTCGGCACCGATCGGCCACGCCTTGTACCAACGCGTTCCCTGGCGTCGCCAAGCACCGTTGCTGGTACCCAGCCACAAGTCGTCATCGTCGAACAGCAACGCGCGAATCGAGGCCGAGCGCAACCCAGGCGGCAGCCGCACTTCGTGAAATGTCTCCGTGCCCGGATCCAGACGCCACAAACCCGGCGCATACGTGGCGGCAAGCAAGCCGCCATCCGGCGCGCTCGCCACAGCCCACGGCAGCATCCCGGGCAAGCCGTCATCCTCGCCATAGCGCCGCATTCTGCCATCCGGCGCGACCCGGATGACCCCGCTGTCCAGCGTCCCCAGCCACATGCTGCCATCCTTGCCTCGCGTTACGCCGTAGACATTGTTGCCCGGCAAGCCGTGCGCACGATCCAACACGTCCACGCGGGCCCTGGTCAGGCGGTACAAGCCATCATGCAAGGTCGTGACCCAGACCTCGCCATGCTCGCCGAACAACAGGTTGGACACCACGCCTCGTGTCTGCAGCACGGGCTGCATCCTCGAGTTCCCGCGCAGGGTACCCGGCGGCAGGCGCCACAGGCGATCGCCGTCGGCCACCCACAAGGCACCATCGGGAGCGTCCCAGCTCACGCTGGAAGAGCCATGCGGACGGTCGACGACGGCAAATACCGGTTGCAACTGGCCACCGCGCACGGCAAACACGCCGTCCCCGGTTCCCAGCCAGACATCACCATCACGTCCGAGCCTGACGCGCTCGATCACCGACAACGCGCCATCACCATCGAACCGCACCATGCTGCCATCGGCCGCGACGCGGACCACACGTTGCCGGACCGCCATCCACAACCGGTTGTCGTGATCCACGATCACGTCGTACGGCGGCTGCGACCCGATCGGCAAATGCGTCTGACGCACCAAACGCCACTCATCGTCACGGTAAAGCCACACAGCCAGACGACGACTGACCAGCCACACCGACCCACCGCGCCCCGCCACAGCACGCACGCCCTCGACGCCATCGGGAAAGCGCAACCGGACCTCGTACTTGCCGTCGCTGTTGCGGCAATACAGCGCCCGTTTCGTGTTCAGGCAACCCGCCCCGACACCCACATGCATCACATCGGCCGCCACCTGCCCGTCCAGCATCACCGGCAGGACCCTGCCAGAACGAACCGTCACCAGGTCTCCCTGCTCGGTCAACGCGTACACCCTTTCATCGACTCCCCGCCGGACGGTGGAGATGCGATTGCTGGACATGGCCGGGAAGCGCATCGAGTCATGGACCTGGAAGTGCTCCCCGTCGAAGCGCGTCAGACCGTCATGCGTGGCCAGCCACAGGAAACCATTGCCGTCGATCACCGCCATGTGTGCACTGTCCACCGGCATGCCGTCGATGGAACCGAAGTGCACGGGAACCCAATGCGGCTCCGCGGCCGGCTCCGCGGCCGGCGCCGCAGCCACGGGCATCACGGCCACGCACAGCACTACCGGAATCAAAATGGCAAGCAACGTGCGCAGCATGATGTCGAAGTTCGCTCCGTGGATCATCCCGCCGGCATTCTTGCACGGATCACGGCAACAATCGCAGCTGACAGTGCAGCCGATATACTCGGTGAGCAGCAACGATGATTCACGACCGCCACGGGATGACACCATGGGCCATCTGACAACGCACGTTCTCGATACCGCCAACGGCTGCCCCGCGGCGGGGGTTGCCATCACCTTGAGGCGTATCGAGGACAACGGCGCCACGACCTTGCTCAACACCATCACCAATGCCGACGGTCGCTGCGACACACCGCTGCTGGAAGGCAATGACTTCCGCCCCGGTCGCTACGAGCTGGTGTTCCGGGTCGCGGCCTACTTTGCCGCCAAGGGCGCCGCCATGGACGATCCGCCGTTCATCGAGGAAGCCGTCATCCGCTTTGGCGTCGCCGATGCCACGGCGCACTACCACGTGCCGCTGCTGGTATCGCCGTGGAGCCACAGTACCTATCGCGGCAGCTGATCAGACGAACAATGTCGCCATGTCATCGGGCGTCCAGCGCGGACGCTCAGTCTGCGGCAGCTGCCGCAACATGGTGAAATCGGCAAAGTCGAAGCCCGGCCCCACGCAACAGGTCACGAGACTGTAGGCGCCGGTGCTGCGTGCGGCCTGCCAAGTCCCCGCCGGCACCACCTCGTGCAGAACCGTGTCCCGGGCTGCTGTCAATGGCCCCAGCCGCGCCACGCGGATGGCGCCATCCGTCGGCGGCGCCAGCAACAGCTCCAGCGGCGCGCCCTCGCACCACTGCCAGGCCTCGTCCGACAACACGCGATGCCAACGGCTGACATCCCCGGCACCCAGCAGAAAATGAATCACCGTCAAGCCACTGCGTCGGCCACGGCCGTCCGCCGGCATGACATGCTGTGACGAACGCCAGGTCTCGGCAAACCAGCCACCCTCGGGATGCGGCTGCAAACCCAACCGCTCGATCAATTCGGAAGCTCGGGAGCCCATCGGCACACCTTGTTTCGACAACGGCGCCCCAGCATACCGCCGAACCCGAACAGCCGCGGACCTCGCAGGCACCGGCTTCCTGCGATCACGCCGCCACCATCTGAAGAGCCGCCCGGAGGCGGCCTTTTGCGTTACAGCGACTGTGCATGGGGCGATGACAATTCTCCGATCAGCAACGCTGCGGCAAAGCTGTTTCAAGCAGATCGAGCAACAACTGCATTGGCAGATCGTCCGTATTCCTTCCTCATCCAGCACGCCGGATCAACACTTCAGCCAGTTCCAAGGCGTCCACCGGCCAGAAGCACTCTGGTCGCGGGCGGTTGACACCGGGACGTCCGGCCTTGGGGCGGCAGTTCCGGACCCGCGCGACCCATTGGTCGGGCATGGCGTCCAAGCCGCACACCGCGCCCAGGAGTGCCCCACAGATGGCTGCGTTGGTATCGGTGTCGCCACCACGCGCCACGGCGACCTGATCCCCGAAATCTGCTGATACAAGTCTTTATCTCTCATTCCCCAACGCCAAACCACCCACACGTTCAGGAGAAGAGCCTACGAAGAAAGGGTGTCGCACTTCAGAGTGGAATCCGCCTTGGGTGTTTTCTCGTTTATCGCATCACTCTGCAAGGGAGGCAAAAGACCGCAGCCAGGGGTCAAGGTGGGCAATATCAAGGATTTCGGTCTCGAACATCTCGATCATCTCGGCGTGAATCTGCATCGGAGCACGATGCAAGCGCCAGCCATTGATGCGCAGGAACACGTCGGCAGCGGCGAAGGCGATGCGTTTGTTGCCATCCACGAATGGATGGTTGATTGCCAGGCTTTCCAGCAGCGCGGCCGCTTCAGCCAGGATGTCGTCGTAATAGCCGGTCTGCGGGCGAAACAAGGCGGCCTCCAGCGCACCAGGATCACGCACACCCGGTGCGCCGCCGTAACGCCGCGTCAGCACGGTGTGCATACCGAGCACATCGGCCACGGTCAGGTAGTCGCGCGACACGGCTTACTTGGCCAGTTCACGGTAGAGGTTGTCGAACTCATCCAGGCTGGACGCGAAAGATTCCATCACGTGGCGGCGCGGACGTCCCTTCTGATGCCGGTCAATGTAGTCGCGCAGGGCATCATCCAGCACCGCCTGGAACTGGCGCCCCTGGCTCTGTGCGATCTGGCGCAACGCCGCCAACACGTCGGGCGCAGCTTGGGAAGAAAACTTCTCGCGAGCGACAGTCATCATCACCATCTCCATCATGATTTGTCTTGATGCTTCATGATAGAGCAAGATGGGAACGTCTGCCATTGTGTGAATGGCGTTCAATGCCTGGCCGGCGGCCTTGGTTGACAGTGAATCGGCGCGGGTACGTTGTTGATTTTGCTGTGGCCGAATCTGTGCCTGCCCGCAGGCCGAACAGAGAACAGAGACCGCTCTGGCGGAGACAATGGTCGATTCCGAGCGTATCGGCAGATCGCCACCCGCGGCACTGCTGGCCGGACCCCCGCGTGGCGCGGGGATTTCAGGCAAAAAAAGGGCCCGAAGAATACTCGGGCCCTTGCATATGGTGGAGGTGGGACGACGCCACACGGCCTTATACGGCTGCAATGAGTGCCAATGAGCTGCAATGCGCACCGTTTGACGGTGATTCTACGCAGATCACCATTCCTTGGCGGCAACCTGCTATCGCGTCCAGCCGCTTTTTGCGGACGTGGGTTCAATCCCCAAACGCGAATCGAACTGGCATCTTCCAGTTTGTTCCGTTTTTTCGTCTAAATCTTGCATTAGACGAAAAAACGGAACATACTCCCACCCATGCTCGCCGACACCCACACCCAGCGCGTCCTCGATCTGGCCAACCAGAAGGGGCTGCTGCGCGCCAGCGATCTGGACGCCATCGAAGCGCCCCGTGTTGTCCTGACGCGCCTGACCGCCGCTGGCCTGTTGAAGAAGGTCGGGCGCGGCCTCTACCGCCTACCCAGCCATCCGGGTTCGGAGCACGAAAGCCTTGCGACCATCGCCACGAAGGTGCCGCAGGCTGTGTTCTGTCTACTGACCGCGCTCCAGTTCCACGAACTGACCACGCAGCTTCCCCGGCAGGTCTGGATCGCCATGCCGCGCGGCAGCCACGTCCCGCGCATCGACTACCCGCCGATCAAGATGGTGCAGATGACGGGCGACGTCTACACCGAGGGCATCGAGACGGTCGAGCGCGACGGCGTGAAACTGCGCGTGTATGGCGTCGCAAAGACCGTGGCGGACTGCTTCAAGCATCGCAACAAGATCGGACTGGACGTGGCGCTGGAGGCGCTGAAGGACGTGCGCGCCAAGCGCCGTGCATCGGCAGACGACCTGTGGCGCTACGCGAAGATCTGCCGCGTCTCAAACATCATGCGTCCGTATCTGGAGGTCGTCGAATGAGTCCAGATCTGGCCGCCTCCGTCCGCGCCCGCCTGCTCAACGTCGCCAAGGCGCAGGCGTCGGACTTCAATCAGGTGCTCGTGCGCTTCGCGCTGGAGCGCATTCTCTACCGCCTGACGCAATCGAAGTACGCGGATCGTTTTCTGCTGAAGGGCGCGTTGCTGTTCACGCTCTGATACGACATGCCGCACCGGGCCACGCGCGACGCCGACCTGCTGGGCTTCGGCGCGAGCGGTCTGGAATCGGTGGCGCAGGTCTTCCGCGAGATCGCCGCCGTTGCGGTGGACGATGGCATCGTGTTCGACCCGGCTTCGGTCACCGTCGAGGAAATCCGCAAGGAGGCAGGCTACGGCGGCGTGCGCGTGGTCATCGCGGGCGAGCTGGTGAAAGCGCGCTGCAAGACACAGATCGATGTCGGCTTTGGCGACGCCGTCACGCCCGGCCCGGTGGATTCGGTCTACCCAGTGTTGTTGGGTGACCTGCCTGCGCCACGGCTTCGAGCCTACCCAACGTACACGGTCATCGCGGGAAAGCTCCACGCCATCGCCCTGTTGGGCATGACGAACAGCTGCGTGAAGGACTACTTCGACCTGTCGGTGCTGCTGGAGCGCGAAACCCTCGACGCCGATCTGCTGGCCCAGGCAATCAAGGCCACCTTCGAGCGGCGCGGCATGACCGTGCCCGCCGAACTGCCGGTCGGCCTCACGGACGAGTTCGCGCACGATGCATCGCGGCAGGTGTTGTGGCAGTCGTTCGTCAAGAAGAATGAACTCGATTCCGCCCCACTGGCCGCCATCGTGGGTCGGCTGCGGTTGGCCTTGGAACCAGCATTGAACCGAGCCGCCCGATGATGGCCATCTCGTAGACGCAGCAACCTCGCGTCCATCGCCACGGGCGGTCGCGGCTTCCATGCGGATTTTGCATGGAGACCCCGACGATGACCCGAAATTGCGCGCACTGCGGCCAAGCCTTTCAGCCCCGGCCACAAGTCCCAAACCAGACCTACTGCTCGTCCGCCGAATGCCAACGCGCACGCAAACTGCGCTGGCAGCAGGACAAGCTCCGCACCGATCCGGACTACCGCGACAACCAGCGTGACACCCAGCGCGCGTGGTTCGCCCGGCATCCCGGCTACTGGCGCGCCTATCGTGCCGACAATCCCGATGCCGTGAAAGGTGGTCAGAACGGAAGCGCCAATGGCGTGGGCAACGGTCTTGCAAAAATGGACGTGTCAATTCTGCCATCCGGCCTGTACCGGTTGCGGCGAATTCCCGCGCCTTTCCCAGAGGAAGGCGATGCATGGCTGGTCGAGATCACGCCAGTGAGCATCGATTGCTCCTGCAAAAAGGACGTGTGCAAAGAGATGACTTGATCGACGCTTTGGCAGCCGGTCGCTATCGTCGCTCCCAAACGGGTTTTTGAACATTCTGCATGGCAACGATTCCAACCGTGTGCGCAGCTTTCGTCAGGCGGCGACGCAACCATTGCAAGGCATGGCAGACCCGACAACGTCAACCATCGAAGTGACCGGGTCTATGCAATCGAACGAATCGCCTCCAAGCCCAACAGGCTCCGGGCCGGTGTACCGCGCCGCGCAATACGTGCGCATGTCCACCGAGCACCAGCAATACTCGACGGAGAATCAAGGTGACAAAATCCGCGAGTACGCCGCCCGGCGCAGCATCGAGATCGTCCGCACCTACGCCGACGAGGGCAAGAGCGGGCTGCGCATCGATGGTCGCCAAGCCTTGCAGCAACTGATCGCGGACGTGCAGGCAGGCAAGGCCGATTTCCAGATTATCCTCGTCTACGACGTCAGCCGCTGGGGCCGGTTCCAGGATGCCGACGAGAGCGCCTACTACGAGTACATCTGCCGCCGCGCAGGGATTCAGGTCGCCTACTGCGCCGAGCAGTTCGAGAACGATGGCTCGCCTGTGTCCACCATCGTCAAGGGCGTCAAGCGCGCGATGGCGGGCGAATACAGCCGTGAGCTGTCGGCGAAGGTGTTCGCCGGGCAGCGCCGCCTGATCGAACTCGGCTTCCGCCGCCCGGCGCGGACGGCGGCTTTGGTTGACAGTGAATCGGCGCGGGTACGTTGTTGATTTTGCTGTGGCCGAATCTGTGCCTGCCCGCAGGCCGAACAGAGAACAGAGACCGCTCTGGCGGAGACAATGGTCGATTCCGAGCGTATCGGCAGATCGCCACCCGCGGCACTGCTGGCCGGGACCCCGCGTGGCGCGGGGATTTCAGGCAAGAAAAAGGGCCCGGAGAATACTCGGGCCCTTGTATATGGTGGAGGTGGCGGGAGTTGAACCCGCGTCCGAAGGCGCTTGACGCCCGGCTCTACATGCTTAGCTCAACGTTGAATCTCGCCCCGTGGCAGCACGCTGAGCCAAGCGCACCACGCGGCCAGTCCGTTTTGATCTGACTGCAAGGCGACAGACGGCGCGTTGCAGCGGTCTCGTGATGATGACCCTACACCGCCTAGCACGAGCACAGGAGCGGTTCGGGGCTTAGGCCTTAAGCGGCCAGAGCGTAATTGCTATCGTTGGCAATTA
>CAZOXZ010000009.1:0-23600 GCA_964583865.1 uncultured Rhodanobacteraceae bacterium
CTTGCGACCAGCGCCGGGCAGGGTTGGTAATTCCCGTGCGTCGCCGCTAAGGCGGCGCCGGCGCGTCCTGTCTCAGGGGTTGTCGAACAGCGCGCAGACCGACTCCTCGTTACTAACGCGGCGAATCGTCTCGCCGAGGAAGCGTGACAGCGACAGTACGCGGATGCGCTCGCACGCGCGCGCCTCGGGGGACAGCGGAATGGTATCCGTCACCACCAGGGAGTCGAGCGTGGAATTGCGCAAATTTTCGATGGCCATGGGTGATCCGCGGCACACGGTCCGCGGCTCCGGGAAACGGGAAGCCGGCCATTCTAGCGTGAATCTTCGCCTTGTCGCTGAATAAATGCGTCAGCTGACCGCTGTCGCCGGGCGTGGCCTCACACCAGACCGGTGGCGTAGTACAGGCCGATGATGACGAAAGCGGCCAGGGTCTTGATGACGGTGACGGCGAAAATGTCCTTGTAGGCCTGGCGATGGGTCAGCCCGGTGACCATGAGCAAGGTGATGACCGCGCCGTTGTGCGGCAGGGTGTCCATGCCACCCGAGGCCATGGCGGCCACGCGGTGGAAGACCTCCAGCGGGATGCCGGCCTCGTGGGCCATGGCCACGAAATGCTCGGACATGGCCGCCAGAGCGATACCCATGCCGCCGGAAGCCGAGCCGGTGATGCCGGCCAGTGAGGTCACGGTAACCGCTTCCTGCACCAGCGGGTTGGGAATCGATTGCAAGGCGTCGGCCACCATGCGGAAACCGGGCAGGGCCGCGATCACGGCGCCAAAGCCGTATTCCGACGCCGTGTTCATGCCCGCCAGCAGGGCGCCGCTGACCGCCATCTGGCTGCCCTTGGTAAAGGATTTTGTCACCGGTTTCCAGGCAAAGATCAGCACGCAGACGATGCCGGCCAGGAGCGCGCCCTCGACGGCCCAGATGGCGCCGATTTTTGATACTTGCTGCACCACCGGTTCGGCATCGCCCATGACCGACGGCGAGAAGGCCACTTCGCTGCCGTACCAGTGCGGGATGAGCTTGGTGAAGATGGCATTGACCACGCCGACCAGGACCAGCGGTGCGATGGCCAGCACTGGATGTGGCAGCTTTTCGCCGGTGAAGGTTTCAGGCTCGTTCACCAGCTCCTCGCCGCCGCTGTAGGTCTCGCCGGCACGCACTGCGCTGCGGCGGCGCCATTCCAGCCAGCTCATGCCGACTGCGAAGATGAAGATGGCGCCAAGTGTGCCCAGCCAGGGCGCAGCCCAGGAATTGGTGCCAAAGAAAGCCGTGGGGATGATGTTCTGGATCTGCGGCGTGCCAGGCAGGGCATCCATGGTGAAGGTGAAGGCACCCAGGGCGATGGTGCCGGGGATGAGGCGCTTGGGGATGTCGGCCTGGCGGAACAGTTCGGCCGCGAACGGGTAGACCGCGAAGACCACGACGAACAGCGACACGCCGCCATAAGTGAGGATGGCGCACACCAGCACGATGGCAAGAATGGCGCGCGAGCGTCCGACCACGTTTATGGTGGCCGCGACGATGGCCTTGGCGAAGCCGGAGGTCTCGATGACCTTGCCGAACAGGGCGCCCAGCAGGAACACCGGAAAGTACAACTTCAGGAAGCCGACCATCTTCACCATGAACAGGCCGGTGAACATGGGCGCCACAAGCGACGGATCCGTCAGCAGCACCGCACCCAGGGCGGCGATTGGCGCCATCAGGATGACGCTGTGGCCGCGGTAGGCGGCGAACATCAGGAAGGCCAGGGCGGCCAGCACGATCAGCAGGGACATCCGTCTTGTTCCATGTGGCGACGTCGGATGGGCCCGCGCCGACACGCACGAGACCCGAGGCCCGAGTATCGGGAAATAGCACTTGCGCCGGTACTGGACCAAGGTACAAGTGCCTGCGCACGCGCGGCTGGCTACACTTTCGGCAAAATTCGGGGGCTGCCTGCCGGCGCCGCCCGCCCATCATTCCGAGCACGGGATACCGTCATGAAGATGAAGCACCAGATTCTGCCACTCGCCATTGCCGCCGCATTGCTGCTGCCTTTCGCTGCTGCTGCCGAGGGTGCCTCGGGTGCCGGCCAGAACGGTCACGCGGCAAGCCAGGCCAAGACCGAAACCGGCAAGCACGAGACCGACGCAGACAAGCGCGAGATTGACCAGCTCAGCACCATCACGGTGACGGCACGGCGGCGCAGCGAGGACCTGGAAAAGGTGCCGATCGCCATCAGTGCCTTCAGCCCCATGGACCTCGATGACATGCAAGCGGTGCAGATCGACGGCCTCCAGGGCGCGGTGCCCAACCTCAATATCGTCCAGGGCCGCGGTTCCTCGTCCAACGTCAATATCTTCATCCGCGGCATCGGCCAGCCGGATGCCCTGCAGACCTTTGATCCCGGTGTCGGCTTTTATGTCGATGATGTTTACTACTCGCGCATCAACGGCTCGTTGATCGGCCTGTTCGACATCGATCACATTGAGGTCCTGCGCGGGCCGCAGGGCACCTTGTACGGCAAGAACACCACTGGTGGGGCGGTCAAGGTCGTGACCAAGAAGCCGAGTGATGTCTTTGAAGGTGCCGTCGAGCTCACCATGGGTGATTTCGGGCGGGTGAACAGCAAGGGTTATTTCAGCGGCCCGCTGGGCAAGACGTTGTCCGGCTCGCTCGCGTTCGGCACGTTCAGCAACGACGGGTTCGTCAGTGACCCGGTCACCGGGCGCGAATACAACGACGACGACAGCAAGTCCGTCCGCGCCAAGCTGGACTGGCATCCGTCCGAACGCTTCAACGCCATCTTTGCTTTCGACTACACCGACCAGAACACCAGCCTGACCATGGGGCGCCCGACCGCGCCGCTGATCAATGTCGATCTGGCGACCGGGCTGCCCGGCGTGCTGTTGCTGCCGTCCGAGGGTGAATGGGATTACTACGCCCAGAGCTCCTTCGGCCCCGACAAGGGCCAGCAGTTGGTGCACAAGGGTGCCAGCCTGCACCTGGATGTCGGCGTCAACGACAACTGGGTGATGAAGAGCATCAGTTCCTGGCGCCAGCTCGACACCGATGCCTACATCGACATCGATGCCTCGCAGTTGCAGCTGGGTGACGTGCTGGTGTCGCTGAACCAGGAGCAGATGAGCCAGGAATTCCAGTTCCAGTACGACAACCATGCCAACCTGCAAGCCGTGTTCGGCCTGTACTACCTGAAGGAGACCGTGCCGTCGCACCAGGAAGCCTATGCCGACGACTTCCTCACGTTCGCAGGCATTCCCATCGATTTTCTGCGCACCATCGACGACGACCTGCAGACCACCAGCAAGGCCGCGTTCGCGCACTTTGACTGGTCCTTCGCCGATACCTGGAGCCTGGCCGGCGGCCTGCGTTACACGCACGAAACCAAGGACTACTTCCGCACCACCTCGACCTTCTTCGGCGCGCCACTGACGGCGGCCAGCGAGGATCCGCAGGCCCTCATTCCCGAAACCAGCAAGAACTGGCATGCGCTGACGCCATCCATCAGCCTGCAAAAACAGTTCACGCCGGACGTCATGGCGTATGTGTCGGCCAACCGCGGCTTCAAGTCCGGTGGTTTCAATGGCCGCGCCAACACGCCGGAACTGGCCGCCGATCCGGTATTCGATCCGGAATTCGTGTGGACCTACGAGGCCGGCATGAAAGCGCTCCTGGCCGATGGTCGGGCGCGTGTCAACGTGGCCGTGTTCCACAGCAACTACAAGGACTTTCAGGCGCGCGTTTCGCAGGTCCTGAACCCGGACAGCAACGTGCCGAACTTCATCTTTCCGGTGCTCAACGCGGCCAAGCTGACCATGGACGGCGCTGAATTCGAGGGCTCGATGTTGCTGGGCCAGGGCACGCGGTTGCAGGCAGCCGTCGGTTACCTGAGGGCGAAATACGACGAGTTCGACGATCCGCGCACCGCCAGCGACCCGACCCTGGCACATCTGCACGACCACGTCGCCTTTGCGCCGAAGTGGACCGCACGCCTGGCGGCCACGCATACCTTCAACTTCAGTGCTGGTTCGGCGCTGACGATCGGCGGCGACGTGTCCTGGCGCGATGATGTCTGGCTCAGCGTGGACAACCGTCCCGGCCTGATGCAGGAAGCCTACGGCCTGGTGGGCCTGTTCGGTTCGTATTACTCGGCCGACGGTCACTGGCAGCTGCGTGGCGGCATTCGCAACCTCACCGATGAGGTCTACAAGACCGATGCGCAGGAGTTTTCCAGCGTCGGCAACATCCAGACAGCCTATTACGGCTGGCCACGCAATTTCTACATCAGCGCGCGTTACAACTTTTTCTGATTCGTGTTGTACAAGCTGGGGCCTGTCATGGGCATGATGAAACATTTGTGTGCATGCCTGCTGTGGCTCCTGGTGTGTGGTGGAATTGCGGCCTGCAGTTCGCAACCACCACAACCGGTGCCGGCATTGCAGCTTGACCCGGCTCGGGTCGCCGTCGCGGGCCTTTCCTCGGGGGCCTGGATGGCGACCCAGAGCCAGCTTGCCTGGCCGGAGACCATCTCCGGCGCGGCGCTGGTTGCCGGTGGTCCCTGGGGCTGTGCCAAGGGTGAACTGGCACGGGCCTTGTCCACCTGCATGCAAGGCGAGCCGGCCATCGACGTGGCGACGCTGGTGGATCGTGCGCGTGACTACGTCGCCGCCGGCAAACTGGGTGACCTGCAGGCCCTGGCCGGGCAGCCGGTGTACGTGCTTCACGGTCAGCAGGATCAGACCGTGGCCGAGGCGGTATCGCGGGCCGCGGTTGCGTTTTACGACGGGCTCTCCGGGGCACTGGGCATGGCGGGTGACGTCAAGGTCACCTGGGACGGAGCGCGTCCTTTCGGCCACAACCTGCCGGTGCGGGCCAGGGGCGAGGACTGCGCTGCGTCGCAGCCGCCCTTTCTCGGCCATTGCGGTTTTGATGCCGCCGGTCGCATTTTTGCCCAACTTTTCGGCCCATCGGACGCTGATGCGGCAGCCAGTGCCACGGGGCAATTGCTGGCGTTCGACCAGCATGCCGTCAGTGCCGGTGCGTTTGACGCCTTCCTTGCCGACACCGGGTACCTCTACTTGCCACCGGATTGCCAGGCCGGCCAGTCCTGCGGCTTGCTGGTGGTGTTCCATGGCTGCCAGCAAAATGCGGCTGCGATCGGCACGGCCTTCGTGGCTGGCGCCGGGTTCAATCGCTGGGCTGATGCCTACGATGTCGCCGTGCTGTATCCGCAAACGCGTGCCAGTTACATGCCCCTCAATCCCAAGGCCTGCTGGGACTGGTGGGGCTACTCCGGGAGCGATTACGATACCCGTGACGGCGTGCAGCAACGCTGGCTGCGGCGTGCCATGGTCACCTTGGGTTTGCCTGCCGCGCAACCCTGAGCTTGCCAACGGCGCCCTGTGCGGTCAGCGTATGCCTTGTGCTGATGACTGGTGGGCCGATGTTGCAGGCGGGTGACCCAATGGAAGCGACACCATGCTGAGCATGACTCTGGTCATCGTCGCGGCTCTGGTATGGCTGGGTCTGTTGTTCGGCGTGGCGCTTTACGGTGAGCGCCATTCGGGCGTGCTGGCGCGGCGCTGGGCCGTGGTCTACGGCTTGTCGCTGGCCATCCACTGCACCTCCTGGACCTTTTACGGCACGGTCACCCAGGCCAGCCATTCCGGCTGGTGGCTGCCGCCAACCTTTGTCGGCGCCATCGCCATGTATGTGCTGGGTGCCGGCATGATGACGCGCCTGGTTCGCCTGGCACGTGAATACAACGCATCCTCGCTGGCCGATCTCATCGCCGCACGGCTGGGGCGGCATTCGGGGCTGGCCGCGTTGGTGACGGCGGTGATGCTGCTGGCCATCGTGCCGTACATCGCGCTGCAATTGAAGGCGGTGGCCATGAGCTTCGACACCGTCATTCATGGTCAGGCCGCCGGCACGCAACCGTGGCAGGACAGTGCCTTGTACATCGCGCTGGTGGTGGCGCTGTTTACCATGATGTTCGGTACACGCCGTGCTTCGGCCATGCTGCACAACCGCGGCCTGGTGCTGGCGGTGGCCTTCGAGTCGCTGTTCAAGCTGGTGGCCATGCTGGCGCTGGCGGCCTTGGTGCTGCCGGCCTGGGACAATGTGACTGCGCTGGTAGCTGCCGCACCAAGGCCCGTGACGGACACGCGTGGTTTCCCCAGCCTGATCTTCCTCGGGGCACTGGCCATGTTTGCCATGCCGCACCAGTTCCATGTGGCCGTGACCGAATGCCGCGATGCCGCGCAGGTGCGTCTGGGGCGCTGGCTGTTTCCCTTGTACCTGGTGCTGATTGCGCTGCCGATCCTGCCGCTGGCGCGCCTCGGGGATGCGGTGCTGGGCCCGGCCGGCGTGTCTTCCGATTTGTACGTCCTCGCGCTGCCCCTGGCGCACGGCCAGGAAACGGCGGCTCTGCTCGGCTTTCTCGGTGGCATGAGCGCAGCCACCAGCATGGTGGTGGTAGCCACGCTGGCACTGAGTCTGATGGTGGCCAACCATTTCGTGGCGCCATTGCGGGTGCTGTCGGGCTGGGCCCAGGAGGCGCGGCACGACCTGCGTGGCGCGGTGTTGATGCAGCGCCGCGTCGCCATCGTGGTCATTGTCCTGCTGGCCTGGTTCTACAGCCGCCTGTTGGCCGGCAGCGATACGCTCGCGGACATCGGTGCCATCTCCTTCTCGGCGCTTGCAGGCCTGGCGCCGGCGACGCTGGTGGCCCTGTATCGCCCGCAACTGGGTGCGCGCGTGGTCGGCGCCGGCCTCGTGGCCGGGACCCTGGTGTGGTTGTACGTGCTGCTGCCGACGATGGTGGATCCCATGCCGGCCTGGCTGGTCAATGGGCCGTTTGGCTGGCGCTGGTTGGCACCGGACAGCCTGCTCGGTCTGGGCGACTGGAGTCGCCTGGCGCGGGCCGTGGCACTGAACCTCGGCCTGAATGTGGTGGTGTTTCTGTTGCTGGCACAGACACGTTGGGGGCGCAAGACACCGGTGCCTGCGGCTGGCGACGTCGGTCGTGATCGCCTCGAGGCGCTGGCACGCCGCTTTTTGCCGGATGACCAGGTGGCGTCGCTGTTCGCCATTGGCGGTCGCGATGGGGCCGATCGCAAGTTGCTGGCACGGGTCGAGCATGAACTGGCGGCCGTGATCGGGGCTTCGTCGGCCCACCTGTTGCTGGAAGTCATTCGCCAGCGCCGGGCCGCGGACCTGGAGCAGGTGGCCACCATCGTCGACGAAGCCGCCCAGGACCTGCGTTTCAACCAACGTGTGCTGGAGGCCGCGCTGGAGAACATGAGCCAAGGCATTTGCGTGGTCGATGCCGACCTTTGCGTGGTTGCCTGGAACCGGCCTTATGCGACATTGTTCGGGTACCCCGAGGGCATGCTGCGCATCGGTCGGCCGGTGGCCGAGCTGATGCGGCACAATATTGCCGCCGGTCTGGTGGGTTCCGTGGATGTCGATGCCGCGGTCGCCAGGCGGCTGCACTTCATGCGTCGGGGCGCGCGGCATCATGCCGAACGCCTGCTGCATGGCATGGTGGTGGAGATCCGCGGCAATCCCATCCCGGGTGGCGGCTATGTGGCCACCTTCACCGATGTCACCGGATTCCGTCAGGCCGAGGCTGCCCTGAAGCGCGCCAACGAAACGCTGGAGCAGCGGGTCGAAGCGCGTACGCGCGCGCTTGCCAAGGCCAGTGCGGAAGCCCAGTGCGCCAACGAGGCCAAGGGCCATTTCCTGGCGGCGGTCGGCCACGACCTGATGCAGCCGTTGCATGCCGCCCAGCTGTTCTCGCAGGCGCTGCAGGAGGAGCTGCATGAGGCCGGCAGCAGCGCCGGGACGGCACGTCATCTGGCAGATTCGCTGGCCGTGACCGAGGACCTTTTGGCCAGCCTGCTGGACATTGCACGCCTTGAAGGCGGCCAGCTGGGTTCACGGCCGCGGGATTTTGCGCTCGACGGGCTCCTGCAACCTTTGCTGGCCGAGTTTTCGGCGCTGGCGGCCGAGCGCGACGTCGACTTGCACCTGGCCGGCGGCAAGACGTGGGTCCGTTCCGATCCGCAATTGCTGCGTCGCATCGTGCAGAACTTTCTGGCCAACGCCGTGCGCCATGCCGGTTGTGGTCGGGTGATGTTGGCCTTGCGCCGCGACGGGCCCGGAGTGCGCATCGAGGTGCGTGACAATGGCCCTGGCATTCGTGTCGCCGAGCAGGAGCTGATCTTCGAGCAGTTCCGGCGCGGCAGTGAAGCCGGCGGGCAGGGGCTTGGCCTCGGCCTTGCCATTGCCCGGCGCATGGCCGACCTGTTGGGCCATCGCCTGGGCCTTCGTTCGGTCGCGGGACGCGGCAGCGTGTTTTCGGTCGTGGTGCCGCGGGCCGACGTGCCAGCCGCGGATGACCGGCCGCAACCGGAAGTACCGGCCGAGCCAGTGCTTGCCGGCCGCATCCTGGTGGTGGACAACGATGCAACGGCCCTCGAGGCCATCACCCATTTGCTGCATTCGTGGGGCTGGCGTGTTCATGCGGCCGCCGGTGCCGCAGAGGCGTGCCAGGCGCCATGGCAGCCGCAGGCCTTGATCCTCGACTACCATCTCGACGACGGCCTGACGGGGCTGGATTTGCTGGTAGACCTGCGGCAGCGCCATGGTGATTTGCCAGTCGCCGTGTTGACCGCCGACCGCTCCGCCGCATTGCGCGAGCAGCTGCAAGCGGCTGGCGTGGTCGTGCTGTACAAGCCGGTGAAGGCCGTGGCATTGCGGCAGTGGCTGCGTCGGGTGCGTGTGCTCGGCGGGAGCTGACGCAAGCGTTACAGACCCGGAGCCGCCAGGTCCAGGCGATGCATCAGCTTGCTGGCCTGGGTGCGGTTGCGTACTTCGAGCTTGTCGAAGATGGCCGTCAGATGCGCCTTCACGGTACGTTCCTGGATGTCCAGCCGGTCGGCGATCTGCTTGTTCAGCAGGCCGTCGGCCACCATGTCGAGCACGCGCAGCTGCTGCGGCGTGAGGCGTCCCAGGCGTGCGGCGAGGTCACGATCCCCGGCCTCGCCGGGCATGGCATGGACGGCACTGGCAATATCGGGCGACAACCAGGTGCCGCCGGCCAGCACGGTGTCGACAGCCGTGCCGATTTCACCGCTGGGCGCGCTCTTGGAAATGAAGCCGGCCGCATCGTGATCCAGCACGCGGCGGATGATGCTGGCGTCGTCGTGCGCCGAGATCACCAGCACCGCCAGTGCGGGGAACTGCACGCGCAAGGCCGTCAGGCCCGACAGACCATGCGTGCCCGGCATGTGCAGGTCCAGCAGCACCAGCTCCAGGTCCGGATCGGTCTCCAGCATGGCCAGGGTGTTGTCCAGCGTATCGGCCTCCACGATGGCATCATTCGGCAACACGCGGGCACAGGCCTGGCGCAACGCGGCGCGGAACAGCGGGTGGTCGTCGGCGATGAGCAATCGGGCCATGTCCGGATTGTAGCGGGCACCTCGGCCACAATCACTTGCGTCGGCGGTACGGTCAGGCTAGCCTGCATTATTCATGAGGGTCGCGGATGATTGCGGAATTCGCAGCAAGCCACGCGAAGGGGCGAAGGAAAAGCGTAGCGGGGACTACGCTTTGACTGAGGACCGAGTGTGGTGCCGCGAGAAACCGCAAGGGCCGCGACAGAACGGCACGTAAACACACTGCGAACGCTTAACTTGACCGAAAAACGGATAAACATCAATGATTTCAAACGTTTTCCAGCAAGTGCCGTTCGACCTTGTGAATAATTCAGGCTAGCTTGGCAGCATGCGAACCGTTTACCACGCCGAGAACATTGTGGATGCCCATCTGGTCAAGGATGCGCTGGAGAACGACGGCATCCCGGCCTTCATCGCCGGCGAGTACCTGGTCGGTGCCGTTGGCGAACTGCCGGCGCGTGATTTCATTGCCGTGATGGTGCCGGACTCCAGCATGGAGGCCGCCGAGCGTCGGGTGCGCGAGGTGGAGGCCATGCTGCGCGCGCCGCATACCGCCGCGGATGATGACCCGGAAGCGGGCGACCTGCCTGGCGCGGTGCTGGCGTGACCGGTTGTCCGTTAGGCGAGAACTGACGACATGGCCAGCGACGAGCCGCGCGGTCCGCGCCAGATCCTGTGTGCCCTGAAGTGGTCCTGGCAAGGACTGCGCGCCGCGTGGCGCCACGAGGCATCCTTTCGCCTGGAATGCTATCTCGGGGTGATCGTCATTCCCCTGGGTCTGTGGCTGGGGCATGGCGGTGTCGAGAAGGTGTTGCTTGGCATCATGCCGTTGCTGGTGTTGTCGGCCGAACTGCTGAACTCGGCCATCGAGGCAGTCATTGATCGCGTTTGCCCGGAACAAAACGAGCTGGCCGGACGTGCCAAGGACATGGGCTCGGCTGCGGTGTTCGTGTTGATGATGCTGGTGGTGCTGACCTGGTGCCTGGTGCTGTTGCCGCGTCTGCAGTAATGCGAGAACGACACATGGCGCGGTTTGTGCTGTTAGAATCAGCTGGATATGACCGGGGCCTCCCAGGGGTTTGCCGGGTGACATGACAACGGTTGGAGTGAATCTATGCGTTCTGCATTTCCCAAGTTCCTGATCGGCAGCCTGGCGCTGGCCTTGTTGCTGCCGCTTGTGGCATTCGCCAGCGAACCCATTTCCATCGAGGCACTGTCCCGTCTGCCGGCGATCCAGAGCCTGAGCATGACGCCCGACGGCAAGCACTTGGTCGGGCTGATTCCGTCGCCGACCAACAAGGAAGAAACCGCGCTGGCGATGTGGGATGCCAACGATATTTCAGCCGGGCCCAAGGTGGTCACGCCGTCCGGCGACCACATGAAGTTCATCGCCGCCTATGCTCTCAAGGCGGGCAAGATCCTGACGGTGGCACGCCAGGAGTGGACCGGCCAACTTGGCGGTTGTGGCGAGGGCAAGCGCACCGGCGCCACACGCACCTTTGTCACCAAGGCCTACCTGACCGGCCTGGAGCAGAAGAAGTTCAACGAGGCGTTTGCCAGCCAGCGCCGGCACGTCGGCATCAGCAAGCAGACCGAAACCTGCCTCGAGCTGGCCGGCACGGCGTCGCTGGTGGACATGCTGCCGCTGGACCCGGACAACATCATCATCCGTCGTGGCGGTGCGCTGAGCCGTGCATCGGGTTACTACCTGTTCAATCTGAAGACCGGCAAGGCCAAGTTGCTGTTCCGTGGCAGCCCCAGCAAGTCGCCGGCGCTGTTCGATTCGCGCACCGGTGATGTGCTGGTGCAGGCCAAGATCGAGCCGACAGGCGACGACTACGAGCAGCAAATTCTCATCAAGGACCCGAAGAGTGGCGAATTCGTGATCCAGAAGCCGCTCACCACCGTGTTGTCGGATCGGCATACGGTGGACGTGGTTGGCGTCGACAAGGCGACCGGCAAGTACTACGTGCTCACCGACCAGTTCTCCGACAAGGTCCAGTTGTGGCTGTACGACGCCGCCAAACAGAAATACGATGCCGAGCCGGCAGTGGCTCAGGACAAATACTCCATCACCGGTGTCATCTTCGGGCGCCAGCCCAGCAATTTCGATCAGCTGCTCGGTTTTGTTATCGGTGGGCCGCATCCCGTGACGGTCTACGTGGATCCGAAGTTCAAGGCCATCCAGGCAAGCTTGAAAAAAGCGTTTCCGGGCCAGCAGGTCAATGTCTCCAGTTACACGGACAAACTGGACAAGGTGCTGTTCACGGTCAACAGCGCCAGCATGCCGCCGGCATACTACATGCTGGTCAATGGCAAGAAGGTTGAAAGCCTCGGCAGCAAGCGCCCCTGGATCAAGCGCGGTCTGACCGGCACCGAAAAATGGGTCACCTACACGGCCCGCGATGGCTTGAAGATTCCGGCCATCCTGGATCTTCCCGCAGGCTGGGAGAAAGGAGACGCTCCGGCAAAGGCGGTCGTCCTGCCGCATGGCGGTCCCTGGGCCCGCGATTACATGGGTTGGGATCCGTCCGGCTGGATTCCGTTGCTGACCTCGCGCGGCTACGCCGTGCTGCGCCCGCAGTACCGCGGTTCATCCGGGCTTGGCCGCAAGCTGTGGCTGGCGGGCGATGCCAAGTGGGGCCTGGCCATGTCGGATGACCTGGACGACGGTGCCAAGTGGCTGGTCGAGCAGGGCATCGCCGACAAGAATCGCATTGCCATCTTCGGGTATTCCTACGGCGGTTTCGCGGCCATCGCTGCCGACGTGCGCAGCCCATCGCCCTTCCAGTGCGCCATTTCCGGCGCGCCCGTGGCTGACCTCGGCCGGCTCGGGACATCCTGGAGCAGCAATCGCCTGCAACGCATCCTGCAAGGCAAGACCGTCAAGGGCATGGACCCCATGAAGAATGCTGCCAAGGCGCACCTGCCGATTCTCATTCTCGTTGGCGATCGCGACGTACGCACACCGCGAGCCATTCATGCCAAGCCGTTCTACGAGGCGGTGAAAGGCAAGGTTCACGCCGAATACCACGAGATCCCGAACATGCCGCACAGCATGCCGTGGTATCCGAGCCAGATGCGCACCATGGACAAGCTGATCGTGGGCTTCCTGGCCAACGAATGCGGTTTCTCCAAGCCGGTCAAGTCGGCCAAGTGACTTGACCTGCGCGGCATTCCCGTCCTGCCCGTGATCTCCCGCGGGCAGGGCAGCTTTCAGGGCTGGCAGAGGTGTTGCAATCGTGCTGCTTGCCCGCTACATTGCTTAACCGGCACCTAACAAAAAGTGCCTCTTTTCCAGTATGACCTTCCGAGTAGGGGATTTATCATGACCAAATTTGCTCCACGAGCGCTCAAGCAGCTGCCTCTCGCCGTCGCGGTGGTAGCGGCATTGCAGATGGCGCCTGTCTGGGCACAGGATCAGGCGACGACGGACCAGTCATCGCAGCAACAGACCAGCCAGAACCAGGCGAACAACGACGAAAACGCGCAGGAGCTGGAGGCGATTACGGTCACGGGCTCCCTGCTGAAGCGGCCCGAGTACCAGACGACCGCGCCGGTTCAGACTGTCAACATTCAGGCTGACCTCAATACCGGTTCGTTCAGTACGGCCAACATGCTGCAAGCCACCGCCATCGCGTCGGGCAGCACGCAGATCAACAACCAGTTCTCCGGTTTCATCGTGGAAGGTGGTACCGGCGTGCAGTCCATCAACCTGCGTGGATTGGGCGCAGCCCGTTCTCTTATCCTGCTGGATGGCCAGCGTCCCGGTCCTGCGGGTACTCGCGGTCAGGTGGGTGCCTTTGACCTCAACGTCATTCCGCAGGTCATTCTGTCCCGCATCGAGATCGTGAAGGATGGCTCCTCGTCGATTTACGGTTCCGATGCCGTCGCCGGCGTGGTCAACCTCATCACGCGCAAACGCATGGACAGCCCCGAGTTCAACTTTTTCGTGGGTGTGCCGCAGCACGGTGGTGGCAAGCAGGTGGTAGCTTCGTTCGGTACCGGCTGGAACTTCGACCGTGGCAACATCACGGTTGCAGCGCAGTTCCAGAAGCAGTACCCGTTGAAGGTCTACCAGCGCGATTACCTCAGCTGCGTGCGTGACATGATGTGGGATGCCCAGGGCAACCGTATCGATCGCGCGGATCATTCCGTCCTGCAGGGCACCGACCTGGCCGGATGCGACAACTTGTATGCGAACAGCATCATCAAGTACACCGACTCCTCGATTCGCTACGTGCCCTCGCGCGATGGCAGCACCGTGGGTCCGTTCCCCGGTTATCACCCGCGTCCGAGCCCGTCGACCCAGTACAACGATCCGGACAACCCCGATGGCGCCTACTACGAGGATCAGCTCAACTTCCCCTGGTTCGGTAATGCCTGGGCGCTCAACCAGAACCAGAACACCAGCCTGTACGGTGCCACCAGCTTCCGCTTCGGCGGTGTCAACTGGGACACCCAGTGGTTGTACAACCACCGCCTGACGGCGACCAAGGGCTGGCGTCAGTTCTTCCCGCTGGTCTCTCTCGGGCCGTTCCAGGGTGATCTGGACACGGTTTATCAGCCGATTATGCCGTTCCCGATGAACAGCCATGTCACCGTGGACTACTTCTACGGCGCGACCAAGTTCTCCGGCCTGTTCATGTCGACCGATACCTGGTCCTGGGAGGTCAACGCGAACCACAGTCGCTCGCGTGGTGACTACTACGGCTTGCGCATTGATTCGCGCCTGACCGGCGACCTCGGCAACGCGATGAACGAGGCCGATTACCAGCCCATCGACTACTTCGATCCGGGTATCCTCAACGGTGACCGCATGGACGAGTTGGTCGCTGCCGTTGGCCTGCGTACCCACGGTCGTACCACGTACGACCAGAGCACCGCCAACGCCATCGTTACCGGTGACCTGTTCGAGCTGCCTGCCGGTGGCGTGTCCTCGGCCTTCGGTATTGAATATCGTCACATGAAGCTCGACGACCAGCCTGACGAGGCTTCCAAGGGCAATTATTCCTGGGGCTTCACTTCGGCGGACGTCACCAAGGGCACCGATCACGCCACCGAGGTGTTCGGCGAGGTCGGCATTCCGCTGCTGAAGGGCATTCCGGGCATCCAGTCCCTGAGCCTCGACTTGTCGGCGCGTACATTCAAGTACTCCAGCGTGGGCGAACGTGACCATGTCTGGAAGATGGGCGTCAGCTGGCAGATCATCCCGACGCTGCGTTTCCGTGGTTCCCTGGGTACGTCGTACCGGGCGCCTGGCCTGTACGAACTGTACCTGGGCGACCAGACCGGTTTTGTGGGGCAGTTGGGTCTTGATCCCTGTATCTTGTGGGGCGAGAGCACCAACGAGTTCATCCGGGCCAACTGTGCCGCTGCAGGCATTCCGGACGACTACGACGCCTCCGGCACTTCTTCGGCCACGATTCACTCGGGCGGTGGCGCCGGCTTCCTGAAGCCGGAGACCTCACGTGCCAAGTCGGCCGGCTTTGTGTGGACGCCGGACTGGGGCAACTTCAACCTGGCTCTGGACTACTTCGATTACGAGATTCGTGGCCAGATCGCAGAGCTGGGTGAGGGTTCCATCCTGTTCGGCTGCTACGGTGCCGAGGTGTTCCCGAACCACTTCTGTGAGATGATCGATCGCAACCCGCCGGACGATCCGGGCAACCCGAACATGATCACGGACGTGTACGCGACCTACATCAACATCAACCAGCAGCGTACGCGTGGTTACGACCTGCAGTTCAACTGGGACAAGGATTTCTCCTTCGGCCATCTGGCCGCCGACGCCCAGATCACCTATCAGGTCGAGGACAGCCAAATCCTGTTCGACAGTGCCGAGGAAAGCGGACGTGCCACAGCCGAGTATCTCGGCTACATCGGCCGGCCGAAGACCACCGGTCTGGCGAACATCGTGTTCACCCGTGGCGACTGGACCTACACCTGGCAGGGCTTCTACACCGCGCATACGCGCAACCTGTCGCTGGATGGTTCGCAGGACTACTTCGGTGAGCCGGCGTTCTACGACATGCGTGCCGGCTGGCAGCTGCGGCACAATGTCTCGGTGCGTTACGACCAGCCGCATTGGGGCGTGACCATCGGTGTTCGCAACCTGTTCGACAAGGAACCGGATCTGGTGTCCTCGGGCGTTTCCACCATGAACTACGGCAACGTGCCTTTGCTGGCATCGCAGTACGACTTGTTGGGACGCACGTTCTTCACCCGCCTGAACTACAAGTTCTGATTCAGGCAACAATCGTGTGATCGGGGGCGGCAGGCAACTGTCGCCCCTTTTTTTGTGCTCGAAGACTCCGATGGCTTGACTCTGGACCATGGTCCGGGGTTTACCATGCGTGCATGACAAGCGACCAGGACAAGCACATGCGCATTGGTGAGGTGGCCGAGGCGGCGGGCGTCGGTATCGACACGATTCGTTATTACGAGCGCCGGGGGCTCCTGCCCGTCCCGACGCGGACGCTATCCGGTTACCGCGACTACGGGCAGCCAGCCGTGGTGCGGCTGCAGTTCATTCAGCGCGCCAAGACGCTGGGCTTTTCGCTGGCCGACATTGCCGAGCTGCTGGCGCTGTCGGCGGATCGTGAGCGTGGCGTGGCCGGGGTCAAGGCACGCGCCGAGGCGCAGTTGGTCACCGTGGAAGAACGCATCACCGAGCTGGAACGGATGCAGGAGGGCTTGCGCCGGTTGATTGCGGCCTGTCCGGGCCATGGCGAGCTGGAAGCTTGTCCCATTCTTGCGGCCCTTTCCGGAGAAAAGTCATGAGTTCCACAGCAGAAACCATCGCCTTTCGCGTTGATGACGGGCATGCTCGTGACCCCAACTGCGGCATGATGGTGGAGGTGACATCGCCACGCCATGCCGACCATGAAGGCAGGCGCTTCTTTTTCTGCGGCGATGGCTGTCTGGCGAAGTTCCAGGCCGACCCTGCTGCCATCCGCGAGAAGGGACGCCAGCGCGAGATCGACAAGGGCCGCATGGACCCGGTTTGCGGCATGGCCACCGATCCGGAGCGCGGCGAGCATGCTGTGCAACATGGTGAGCATGTTTATCAGTTTTGCTCGACGCGTTGTCGTGAGCGTTTCGAGGCCGAGCCGGAGCGTTGGCTGGGTGAGCGACCGCAGGCGGATCCGTCGGCCGCAAATGCCATCTACACTTGTCCGATGCACCCGGAAGTGCGACAGCAAGGGCCAGGCGACTGCCCCAAGTGTGGCATGGCATTGGAGCCGGAAACACCCACGGGTGACGACGATGACGGGGAAGTCAAGCGCATGGGTCGGCATTTGGTGGTGCTGGTGGCACTGATGCTGCCGGTGTTCGTGGTGGCGATGTGGCCGCATCTCAGCGGCATGCACTGGCCGGCACCGTGGTCCGGCGTGGCACGCTGGGGCGAGGCGCTGCTGTCCTCGGTGATCGTGCTTTGGGGCGGCGCCGCCTTTTTCCGGCGCGGCTGGCGTTCGCTTTGGCCCTGGAATCCCAACATGTACACGCTCATCGGCCTGGGTGCTGGGACGGCCTGGTTGTACAGCGCGGTGGCCTTCTTGTGGCCGGGTTTGTTTCCGGCCGGGTTCCGGGATGCCTCGGGGCATGTGGCGGTGTATTTCGAGTCCGCCGCGATGATTGTCACCCTGGTGGCATTAGGAGATTTCCTCGAGTTTCGTGCGCGCCGTCGTAGCGGTGACGCACTGAAAGCGCTGCTGGGATTGGCTCCGAAGACTGCCCGACGGCTGGCCGATGATGGCAGCGAAGCCGAGGTGGCGCTGGATGCCGTGGTGGTCGGCGACCGGCTGCGCGTGCGTCCGGGCGAGAAGATTCCCGTGGACGGCAAGGTGCTGGAAGGCAGCAGCTACGTGGACGAATCCATGCTGACCGGTGAGCCGGAACCCGTCCGTCGCGACCCGGGCGATGAACTTGCCGGCGGCACGGTGAACCAGCGCGGGGCATTGGTGATGCGGGCCACGCATGTGGGCGGCGACACCATGCTGGCCCATATCGTGGATATGGTGGCGCGGGCGCAACGCAGCAGGGCACCGCTGCAGCGCATTGCCGACCGCGTGGCAGCGTACTTCGTGCCGGCGGTGGTGTTGGTTGCGGTGCTCGCCTTTGCCGTGTGGGCCACGGTGGGTCCGGACCCACGCCTGGCGCATGCGCTTCTGGCTGCGGTCGCGGTACTGATCATCGCCTGTCCCTGTGCCCTGGGCCTGGCGACACCGATTTCCATCATGGTGGCCAGTGGCCGTGGCGCACAGCACGGGGTGTTGTTCCGTGACGCCGAAGCCATTGAGACGCTGCGCGGCATCGACACCGTGGCCCTGGACAAGACCGGCACCCTGACCGAAGGGCGGCCGCGCGTCGTCGAGGTTGCGGTGGCGAATGGATTCTCACGCGACCAGGTGCTGGCGCTGGCCGGTGCGCTGGAGCAACCCAGTGAGCATCCGTTGGCGCAGGCGGTGCTGGCCCTGTGCAAGGCCGAGAATGTTGTCGTGCCCGATGTTGTCGACTTCCAGGTGCATGTTGGCCAGGGCGTGTCCGGGCAGGTTGGCGAGCAAGAGCTGCTGCTGGGCAATGCCGCGCTTCTCACCGACCATGGCGTCGCACTCGGCGGCGATTGGGCCGCACGCGCGGTCACCTTGCGCGAGTCCGGCAGCACCGTGGTGCATCTGGCCGTTGACGGGCGCCTGGCCGCCTTGCTGGCGGTGGCGGACCCGGTGAAAGAAGGCAGTGCCGACGCCGTTGCGGCGTTGCGGGCGGAAGGGGTGGGTGTGATGATGCTGACCGGTGATGACGAAGCCACGGCGCGGGCAGTAGCTCGCGAGCTGGGTATCGACCAGGTTCGTGCCGGCTTGTCACCGGCCGACAAGGCCGCCGTGCTTGTGGAGCTTGTGGCAGCCGGGAAGCGTGTGGCCATGGCTGGGGATGGCATCAATGATGCACCGGCGCTGGCCGCAGCCACAGTCGGCATTGCCATGGGAAGCGGCACGGATGTGGCCATCGAAAGTGCCCAGGTGACTCTGGTCAAGGGCGACTTGCGCGCTTTGCTGCGGGCTGTCCGTCTGTCTCGGGTCACCGTACGCAACATCCACCAGAATCTGTTTTTCGCCTTTGTCTACAATGCCATCGGCGTGCCGCTGGCCGCCGGCGTGCTGTATCCCTTCTTTGGCATTCTGCTGTCGCCGATGATCGCGGCGCTGGCCATGAGCCTGTCGTCGGTGTCGGTGGTCAGCAACGCTTTGCGCCTGCGCAAGCTGCCCTTGACGTGATCCGTCAATCGCGCTCGCGCGGCGCGAGGTCTTCCGGTCGCGGGCCATGCTCGGGCGATGCCGGCAAGGTGTCCGGCGCCACCGCGCCGCCGGAGATGATGAAGGTCATGGCCTGGTCCATGGTCCAGTCGGTGGGCGTCAGATCGGCGACCGGCACCAGCTCCAGGTAGCCGCTGGTAGGGTTGGGCGTGGTGGGGATGTACACCGCTGCCATTTTTCGCCCGCCGGGTTTTTCCTCCAGGACGCGGGTCACCAGGCCCACGACTTTCATGTCGCGGCGAGGGAAATCGACCAGCACCACGCGCTGGACGTTGTCCGGCTTGCTTTGCAATACGCTCAGCAGTTGTTTGGTGGCGCCGTAGATCGTGTCCACCAGTGGAATCCGTACCAGCAGCGCTTCGACCGCACTGAGGATGCGCTGACCGATGACCAGACGCGCCAGCCAGCCGATGAAATACAGGGCCAGCACGGTCAGCAGCAGCGCCAGCAGGTACAGCAGCCACTGGCTGTTGAGCTGCGCCGCAATGGTCGGTGAGGCCATCTCGATCAGGCGGATGAAGCCCGGCACCAACGGTTTGCCGATGTTGGCCAGCAGGTTGATCAGGAACTTGAACACCAGCCAGGTGACCCACAGCGGGATCACCGTCAGGATGCCGGTAAGCAGTGTTCCCTTGATGCGCAAGTTGCTCATGGCTGCCAGATCTCCGCTTGTTTCAGGCCAGCGGACGACGCGACGGCATCAGTGCCCGCAATGCCGCTGCCGCGACGATGATCCATACCGCGATGTTGATCCACACGCCAACATTGGCAATGGGCCGCAGGAAGTCTGCGCCGATGGCCTGCGACAGCGACAGGGTACCAACCGTGTACATGCCGAGGGGAAAGACGATATCCCAGTCATCCGTGTCGTAATGCCATCGCACATGTTGCCACAGGTGCCGCCAGATGCCGAGAATGATCAGCAGCGGGATCCACCACGTGGCCGTGGCCCAGAAAAACACCGTAAAGCCCTCCACGAACGGCACCAGACGGGCGACCGGCCCCGTGTCCGGTGCATGCAGGACAAGCTCGCTGCCGGCCAGGGTGGTGATGGCCAGCGCGCCCATGTTGATCCAGTAGGGTGGCGTGAAGTCGCGCGCCCGCAAACGCAGGAACACCATGCGATAAACCACCAGGGTGATGATCATCAAGTACAGCGCGGCACCCAGCATGTACAGGCTGAGCGAGACGAACAGCCATGCGGGGTCGGTTGCCTGCTGGGTCACGACCACCGACACGGCCTGGGTGGCGACGACCGCAATCAGCCAGCCGCCGTTGATGCTGCGGGAGAAATGCGGTTTGACGCGGGCCGTGATGACGCCGGCCAGGAACAGGTAGATGAGTGCAGCCCAGAAAATGGTACCGACAATGGTCAATGCCAGGGCTGTGCGTGGCCAGTGCACCACCTCGATGAACTGGTTCGCCAGCACCAGCGTGCCGGCGGACATGGTCAAAAAGGACGCGCCACGCGAAGGCGTGCTGAAGTCCTCGATGACGCTGTGTGGCCAGGCGGCAAGTCGCCAGACGGACAGCACCAGCAGCCACAGCCACAGGATGACGTTGAGGACCAGCAATGCCACTGCCAGCCGGGCCATGCCGTGTTCCATCACGTCGATGGAGACGATCCCGGTAGCCATGACCGCGGCAAAACAGCCGGGGTTGAGATTTCTCACGCGGGCCTTCAATCCGTGCGCTGCCATTTATCGCCGGCCCCCGGGACGCGCGTGCGCAGCACGGCAGTGCTCCGGCACGGCCGGCAATGGTTCCGGGCCGTCGTTGCTGTCCGCGACAAGCGTCATGTCAGCCGGCCTGCTCTTGCGACTCTCCGGCGCTCGCTTCCTGGGGCGTGAAGCGCACCTCCTTCAATGCCTCGTCGGGCAGGGCATAGGAGTTTTGCAGGTATTCGTGTTCGTTCAGCATTTCCGGGAAGCGGGCGCCGCGCAGCGCCTGGACCGCGAAAATTTCCTCGACGCCGCCGGTGAACTTCAGGAAGGCAATGGTGTTGCCATTGTCGATATTGACCGCCCAAACCCCGGAAAGGCGCTCGGAATTGTCGTCGGTGATGGGGATGTCGGTGAAGGGGTTGCTCTTGCGCAGTTGCGACAGGCCGATGAAGGCCAGCGGGCCGAGAAAGTCCATGCCGCGGGCAAAGCCCGGCACGCGCGCGACGTCGTGGCGCTCGCCGGTTTCCGGATCGACCCGAACCAGTGCGCCACGCCCCGACTCCAGCACCCACAGCTTGTCCTGGTACCAGCGTGGCGAATGCGGCATGGAAAGGTCATCGCAGAGGATGCGCTCGCCTTCAAGATCGATCAGCAGGCCGCCGTTGCGCTTGTTCTCGCGCCAGCCACCGGGCGTGTTGGTGTTGCCAAGGGCGGTCACGTAGCGTGGTTTGCCATCGCGCATGGCCAGGCCGTTGAGGTGGCAGCGGTCCTCGGGTGCATAGTGGCTGACGAACGATGGCCGCCAGCGCGGCACGAAGCTGGATTTGCTGTCCAGCGTGCACAGGCAGGAGAACAAGGTATTGACGAACCACAGATCGCCATCGCCGTCCCAGGCCATTTCGTGGATGTCGATGGCGCCGGTGATGTGGCCGCGACGCGCCATGTACACGGCATCGTGTTCCGGGGGATTGTGCAGGCGTTGTGCCACAGCGGGCATATTGCGGAACTCGGCAATCTCCATGAACGCACCCAGCGCCAGCCGCTGGCTGTCGGCCGCCATGCCCATGGGCCGGTTGAAAGTGCGGAAATGGGTAGGGAGGGCCTGGTCCTTCGAGCGCAACAGCACCAGCTTGCCTGCCTGGTAGGTGCTGACCGCCAGCGAGCTGGCGAAGTGATCGAGGATGCCGGGGAAATTGCTGGTGTGGACGCTGGCAAGGGCCTGTTGCGGGTCAACCGGTGCGGCGCTGTCGGAGCCATCTTCAGGGTGCGCTGCGTCGGCAGCAAGCATGTCATCCGGCGTGGCGTCGTAGGCCGAGCCCGTGGCTGTTTCCTGGCTGGTTTCACCGTTGCTCATTTCAGGCGGGCTCCCTTGAAGTAGTGAATGCGCACGTCCAGGCCGCGCGGACTCTTGCCGATGTAGACAAAATGTGGATGAATCCACTCGGCCTTGCGTCCGGCCTTGGCAAAGCGTTCGTTCTCGAGCTCCAGCAGGATGCCGATGCAGGGAAAGTCGTGCTCCCGTGCCCACTCGCCCAGCAAATCACAGGACTTCGACAGCAGCGTGCCGACCAGACGCGTGCCGCGGTGTTTCGGGGCGACAAAACAGCGCCAGAAATACACCGGCTGCCCCAATTGTGCCGGTTTCGCCGCCAGGGCCGTACATACGCCGGCGATCTCGCCGGCCGCGTCGCGGGCCAGGAAAACGACTTGCGGCAAGCGTGCCTTGGCAATCGTTTCGTCCGGAATGGCATTCTCGCGCTTCCAGAACGCCAGCAGGTCGTTGCTGTCCTGCGCGTTGATGCGCTCCGGCCAGGTCCTGGTCAGGGAAAACCGCGAGCTGCCACGCGCGGCGCTGTTGTCGGTGCTTTCGTTCATGCTGCCGGATCCTTCGAACTGACCACGGCATAGTAGCGTTGCCAAGCCTCTCAAGGCCAGCCGGGCGTCCCCGTCGCGCGGGCTGCGGTCGCCGGAACGGGACCTCGGCATGCGCGGCCGTACGACAGCCGCCGGCCGTCCATGGCCGGGGATGAGGTTGGGATTCCGAGATTGTCAGGCCAGGCCTTCGTCCGCGAGCGCCTTTTGCACGCCCGCATCGGCGAGCATGCGATCCTTGAATGCGGCCAGGTTGTCCAGGCCATCCAGGTCGATGCCGGTTGCGCCGGCCCAGCGGATCAGCACGAACAGGTACGGGTCGGCGATGGAGCGCTTGTCGGCCAGCCATTCGCGTCCGGCAAGCCGGCGGTCGACGCTCTCGAACATGCGCCGGAGGGTGGTCCGTGCGTGTTCCCTGGTGCGCTCGATGGTGGCCTCGTCCTCAAGGTATGCCGTCGCCCCGAACAGCGGCTTGAATGCCGGGTGCATGTCCGAGTTCACAAAGCCCAGCCAGCGGTTGATGAGCGCACGACTGCGCGGCGTACCGTCACCACCAAGGCCGGACTCGGGGTGGCTGTCGGCGAGGAAATTGAGGATGGCAATGTTCTCGGTCAACACCCAGCCGTCGTCTTCCAGTGCCGGCACGGCACCGGCCGGATTGAGCTTCAGGTACCAGTCGGCCTTGGTCTCGGCACGGTCGAGCTTGTGCGTTTCGTACGGCTTGCCGATCCACTCCAGAACGATGTGATCGGCCAGCGAACAGGCGCCGGGCATGTAGTACAGCTTCATGGGGTTTCTCCGTGGGGATGGGTTCTTTCAATATGGTGCCGGTGCGGAAAAACTCAATCTTCCGCCGCATCGTTGCGTGGTTTGCAGTTGCGCGGCGGCATTGGCTCGCTGTCGCCCGAAATGCGGGTTAAAATGGCTGTTTGCGTACAAGGATCCGAGCCATGAGTGCCGTTGATATTCGTTCTGCCGAGCGCCCAGCACCCGACCAGTCCATGGTGGACATTGCCGATTACGTCGTCGACTACCGTATCGACTCGGCAATCGCGCTGGATACCGCGCGCTACATGCTGATGGACTCTCTGGCTTGCGCCATGCTGGCCATGAAGTTTCCGGGCTGCGTCGAGCACCTGGCGCCGCTGGTACCCGGCGCGACGCTCGAGGGTGGCGCACGGGTGCCCGGCACGAACCTGGAACTGGATCCGGTCCAGGCTGCGTTCTGCATCGGCACGCAGATTCGCTGGCTGGACTTCAACGACACCTGGCTGGCC
>CAZOXZ010000009.1:23610-33078 GCA_964583865.1 uncultured Rhodanobacteraceae bacterium
GGTCCGACCATGGGCGACGTGTTGCACGCGGCCGTCAAGGCACACGAGATCCAGGGCTGCTATGCGCTGAAAAACAGCTTCAACCGCGCCGGCATGGATCATGTCATCCTGGTGCGGCTGGCGTCCACGGCCGTTGCCACGCACATGCTGGGCGGCGATCGCGAAGCGGTGATCAACGCGGTCTCCAATGCCTGGATCGACAATGGCGCCCTGCGCACCTACCGGCATGCGCCGAACACCGGGCCGCGCAAGAGCTGGGCCGCGGGCGACGCCTGCCGTCGTGCCGTGACCCATGCGCTGGACGCCGTGCGTGGCGAAACGGGCTATCCCTCGGCCCTCAGTGCGCCGACCTGGGGCTTTCAGGATGTCGCCTTCAACGGCCAGCCGTTCGAGTTCGAGCGGCCCTTCGGCAGCTACGTGATGGAGAACATTCTGTTCAAGATCAGCTTCCCGGCCGAGTTCCATGCCCAGACCGCGGTCGAATGCGCCATGGCGTTGCATTCCGAGGTGGCCGGGCGCATCGAGGATATCGAGAAGGTCGTCATCGAGACCCAGGAAGCCGGTTGCCGCATCATCGACAAGACCGGGCCGCTGGCCAATTACGCCGACCGTGACCATTGCATCCAGTACATGGTGGCGGTGCCTCTGATCTTCGGCCGCCTGGTGGCGTCCGATTACACCGACGAGGTGGCTGCCGACCCGCGCATTGATGCACTGCGCGAGAAGATGGAGGTGCGTGAGAACAAACAGTTCAGCGTGGATTATCTGGATCCAACAAAGCGCTACATCGGCAATGCCGTACAGGTCTTCTTTGCCGACGGCAGCAGCACCGAAAAGATCAGCATCGACGTGCCTGTCGGCCATCGTGAGCGGCGTGAGGAGGGCATTCCGCTGCTGTTGGCCAAGTTTGATGCCGCCGTCAAGGCCCATCTGGGTGCCGACCGGGCAGCGCAGCTCCGCGCGCTGTGCGATGATGCCGACAAGCTGGCGGCCACGCCGGTCGATGAGTTCATGGCCTTGTGGCAAGTGTGAACAGGGTCGTTGTTTGACTGGACGGTGAACTGGTGGCCCGAGAGATGTGTGCCGCATATTGAATTTTTGCTAAACTGTAGCTCGCAGTTGTGGGAAAATGACGTATCCAACCCTCCCGGGCGTGCATCGCCTGCCCGTCGCTGTGTGGTGAGCAATGCATCCCATAGGGTGCCGCTACGAATTTTGAATGAGGAGATTTCGAATGAAACAGAAAGCCTTGTATCTGCTTGTCGCGCTGGCAGTTGCGGGCGTCGGCGCGGCGAACGCCCAGAGTACGGGCAGCTCGGATGCGTCCGGCGAGAGCAGCCAGACCTTTGACGATCGCTGGTTCATCGCACCGACCTTCGGTGGCTGGTACAACGACGAGAGCCGCAACACGAACTCGCGGCAACCCTACTGGGGCATCGGCTTTGGCAAGTTCGTCAGCCCGAAGGTCTCCCTGGAGGCCTACCTGGACCACACCAGCCGCGATCGCGATCTGGGCGGTTCCTGGAACACCACCGGCCTGGGCATGTCGGCACGCTTTTTCCCGGGCAACTTCGAGAAGTGGCGTCCGTACGTGATGCTTGGCATGGGTGGCAACCGATACCACGCAGGCGGCGACCGTGACTGGGCCGCGACTGCCCAGGTCGGCGTGGGAACGCAGGTCGGCTTTGGCGAAGACAAGAACAACGCCTTCCGCATGGAGCTGGGCTATCGTTATGGCCTGGATGACAATACCTTGCCGCAGCACGATGGCTATGGTGACTGGATGCTGGGTCTGAGCCTGCTGCATCGCTTCGGCGAGCCGCCGGCACCGCCGGCACCGCCAGCCGCCCCGCCGCCGCCGCCCGAGCCGGATTGCTCGCAGCTGGATGACGACAACGATGGCGTCAACAACTGCCTGGACAAGTGCCCGAACTCGGCCGCCGGCAGCATTGTCGGGCCGGACGGTTGTCCGAAGCCGGTCATCATCGACCTGCGTGGCGTGAACTTCAAGTTTGACCGCCCGAGCAAGGGCGAGACCGACATCGCTGCCACGCTGAAGGAGCCGACCGAAGACTCGATGGCGATCCTGAAGCAGGCTGTGGATACGCTGCAGCGTTATCCTGCGGTCAAGGTCGAGCTGGATGGCTACACCGATTCGGTGGGTTCGGAGGCTTACAACCAGAAGCTGTCCGAGCGTCGTGCGCAGATCGTGTACGAGTACCTCACCGGCAACGGTATCGATGCTTCGCGCATCACCGCCGTCAAGGGCTTCGGTGAATCGAACCCGATTGCACCCAATGACGACAAGGACGGCCGTTCCCGCAACCGTCGTACCGAGCTCGTGGTGCAGAATCCCGAGCAGCCGGCAGCACCGGCTGACAAGGGCTTCGAGTAAGCCAGAGTCTCCGCAAGGAAGCAGAAAAAGCCCGGCAGATTGCCGGGCTTTTTCGTTGCCGGTCAGGGAATGTGACAACGGGACAGACTCATGGTCTGGCTGGTGGTCTCTTGCAGATGGTCGCCTGTGCTCGGGCTGGCGCGCGTGTCAAAGGCCAGCAAGCGCAGCCCTGGAGCTTTTTCATCGAGCCCAGCCATGTGGACGGGCAGAGATGATGCTGGGAAGCCTGCTTGCCTCGAGCCGATCAGAGCATCTGCAGCATCACCACGAGAACGGCAGCGGCGATGGCAATCAAAAGGATGCGCCGCACCCGCGTGACCACCCGGCGCCGTCGGGTCAATACGCTGGAGGAACCGCCAAAACGCACCTGGTCCAGCTCTTCGGCATGACGCACGGCCGGCTGGATATCCATGTCCCGCAGGATCTGGCGCGCCTCGGGGAGATCATCGGCGTGCAGTATCCAGACCTGGGGCCATGCGTTGCGCTTGCTGGTGCTGGAAAAATAGCTGAAGCGGCGGTGATCGCGGCCACGCCAGCCGCCGTCGTTGGTGATCCGTGCCGCAATGCCCGCGTCGAGGAATATCCGGGCCATGCGTTCCGCGTTTTCGATGCGCGGCGTGGTGTAGATCATGCGCATGATATTGCTCCCATTTCAGCCGGGGTGGCGTACCCGGATCAGGCCTTCCTGGGCCGTGGAAGCGACCAGGTTGCCCGCGCGGTTGAAGATCATGCCGCGTGACAGGCCGCGGCCGCCTTGTGCGGACGGGCTGTCGCAGGCGTACAGCAGCCAGTCGTCAGCGCGAAAGTCACGGTGGTACCACAAGGCGTGGTCGAGGCTTGCCACCTGGACGTTGTCTTGCAGGAAGGAAAAGCCGTGCGGCAGTGTCGAGGTGCCGATGAGGTGAAAGTCCGAGGCGTAGGTCAGCAGGGCACGGTGCAATTCCGGCTCGTCGTCGACACGGCTCGTCAACCGGAACCAGACGAATTGCTGCGGTGGCTGTGGCCGGGGATCGAGTTCGTTGCGTGGATGAACCGGACGAAACTCGAAGGGGCCTTCCTGGCTCAACCAACGGCGTACCTTGACCGGCAGTTTCGCCAGTTTGGCCTGTGGCAGGCGTTTCGGCGGCGTCAGCTCGTCGGGCGTGGGGACCACCGGCATCGACGCCTGGTGTTCGGCGCCTTTTTCGGCCGCCTGGAACGAAACCGACCCATTGAGGATGGGCTTGCCGTGCTGGATGGCGACCACGCGACGCGAGGAGAAACTGCCACCATCCCGGCTGCGTTCGACCTGGTAGATGATGGGCTTGCTGGTGTCTCCGGGGCGCAGGAAATACGCATGCAGCGAATGCGCAACGCGCCCTGTGTCGACGGTTTGCTGAGCGGCTGACAATGCCTGCCCCAGGACCTGGCCACCAAACACGTTCGGGGTTCCGATATCCCGGCTGATGCCGCGGAACAGGTTGTCCTCGAGGCGCTCGAGGCTGAGCAGATGGACCAGCTCGGAGACAGGAGATGTCGTGCCCATGGAATGGCCTGCGTAAAACCTCGATTATAACCGCCGACATGCCGTTTCGGTGCCTGGAGGCGGCCACGGCGGGCCACCGTCATCCAGCAAAAAGGGCCGCACCTTGCGGCACGGCCCTTGGCAAAACACCGATTGGAACCGGTTTACTGGCCCGCAGGGATGGAGTACATCCGCATGGCGGTGTCGGTCCGCTGGAAGATCGGGCCCGGGTCGTTGTTGATATCGATGGAGATGGTGTTGTCACCGCTTGGCAACTCGACATGCTCCGGATAGTTCAGACCGATGGTGATGGTGCCGATTTCCTCGTGGGCAAGAGCAACCGGCTCACACGTACGGCAGTAGCCCTGGAACTGGTAGATTGGGACGGAACTGCCTGGGTCATAGCTGACTGGGCCCGGTGCGGCCCAGCGCGGCTTGTTGTCGGTCCCGAAGTAGTACAACTGGGTGTTGATGTACTTGGCGCCGTCTTCCTCGGTCTCGATGACCGTCAGGCCCCAGCCGCTGTCGCCGGTATCGGCACTCCAGACACCGTTGAGGTCTTCTTCGGCTGCCGGACGTGCTGCATTGCCAACCGCCGGCGAAATGCACCAGCTGCCGCTCTCGTCGCCGATGCTCCAGTCCATGGACGCCATGATCTCGCTGCTGTGGTCGGCACAGGCCTCGCTGGATGCCGCCGCATCCGTGAAGTCGATCTCGATATGGCCCACGGCTCCGTCAGGATAGGTGGCGCTGTGGGTCTCGGGGTCGTAGATCGGATAACCGAGGTTGGTCGAAAGAATGCCATCGTGCATGACACCGGCGTTGAGGTAGTACTCGGGGTTGCCGTCGGCATCGAAGGTGTAGAAGATCACCGAGTAGACGTCGCCATCGGCGCTTTCTTCCACCAACCCCAGGTTGATGCCGTGACCGCTGTGGGCGGTGTCGTACCAGTTGCCGGTGACGATGCCCGTGGGCGGGCTTGTCTGCTCATCGTAGTCGTCCCCGGTGCTCCAGCCGACCTTGGCCAGCATCGGGCCGGCCAGGCCAAGCTTCTGCGGGTATGTGTAAGAGATGAAAGGTGTCATCAATTGTGGTGACTGCACGCTGGCCAGATGCGACAGCGTGGAACCGAGGCTGATGCTGGAAGGCGCGTACAATTCCACCAGATTCAACGGCGCCTCGTAGCCGGACAAGTTGTTCATGTCCATTTCGGCCAACTGGGGATCGTTCCATACCAGCATGTTCTTGGAGGTCACGGCAGCAAAGCGCTCCTCGTTGCTGAGATCGGCAAACGGGACCACTGTGTAGTTACCCGAGCCGTCCGCGTCCACCAGACGGGCGACGCTGGTGGTGTAGGCGTCATTGGAGCCCTTGCGAAACATCATGAAACGCGGGTTGTCGTTGCCGGTATTGGTGGTGGTCTGCAGATCAACCAGGCTGAGGAAGCCCAGACCGTGCACAACCTCGTGCATGGTGGTGGAACGCATCAGGTCCGGTGGCGAGCTGCCGTCGTAGGCCCCTGAAGCCACATCGTCGCTGTTGAACCAGACGATGATGTCCGGAATGGAACAATCCAGGCCCGTGTAGGGTGTGCACAGGCGATGGCCGGCCAGACGTTCGGCGGCGGCAATGGTGTACCAGGTGTCATGCAACGGCATGCCGGTCTTGCTGCGGTAGTACTTTGTGGCCGTGGCCGAGGCCAGCGTGTAGCCGCCAGCCCCCGAACTCTGGCCATATTCACGCCAGCAGGCCTGCACATGAACCGGAACCGGGCTGTGAATCTGCGTGGACAGTTCTTCCAGCGTGGACAGGACAAGGTTGCGACGGTATTCGCCGTGTTCGGCGTCCGTCCAGGGTGCGATGTCACAGTTCAGCCCGTCAGCGCCGCCCCAGAGCTGTTCCAGTGCGCCGGACGCCTTGTCAAAGCTGACGACAAAATCGGTGCCGATCTTGGCCGTCTCGCTGATGGAGGTTTCCAGGGTGACCGTGGTCGCATTCACCGTGTTGAGGTTCACCAACGCCACCTGCCAGGTGCCCGCATGCAATGCTGGCTTGGCATACGTGCCGATGGCGAGTTGCTCGGCGCCATCGCTCGAGGTCTGCAGAAGATAGTCGGCCTGCGGGCGCACGGCATAGTTGGGCCCCGGCGTGAAAGCGGCACCTTCCTTGACGTAGACCGCCACCTGGGTAGCGCTGCTGCTGGCCTTCAGAAACAGGATCTCGGCATTATCCGGAACTTCGATGGTGATGCCGACCTTGGTGGCGCCGGCCGGCACGTTGATGGTTTGCGAGTCGGCATGTGCCGCTCCGGCCAGCAGCAACGCGGCCAATACGATGAACGAGCGCATCATGGCGTGATCTCCGCGTGGTCGTGCTGGCCGGGACCCTTGTGCGAGATGGCTTGCATGCGCGGCTCGACCAGACACTGGACGCGCAATGTGCCATCACTGTTCTGATGGGCAATTGCACGCGTGATGACGGGAAGCGTCAACGAATCGGAGGCGGGCGCCTTCATTGCGGCTGGCGGAACCTGTGCCGCGGACGGAACGAATGTCCGGGCATGGCTGACATCAATGGTCTGGGCGCCAGCTGTTGTGCTGGCCAGGGCCAGGCCGGCAGCCAGGATGGTAAGCGGTATTCTGTTCATGGGATGTCCAGGGACGGTTGCAACGGAACCATGGAGTATCCCAAAGCTGCGGCGCAGCCTCAAGTTGCACATGCGGTGCCGGTTGCGGATGCGTTACTGGCCGGCTGGCACGGAGTACATGCGCATGGCGCTGTCGCTGCGTTGAAAGAAAGGCCCCGGGTCGTTGTTGATATCGACGGAAATGCTGTTGTCACCGCTGGGAAGCTCGACATGTTCCGGGTAGACGAGATTGAATGTCATCGTCCCGATCGCTTGTGGCACCAGGCTCGCCTTGGCGCAGGTGCGGCAGTAGCCGTGGAGCTGGAACAAGTCCACGGGCTGGCCTGGCTGCAACCGGCTCGGTCCCGGCGTGGCCCAGCGCGGCTGGTTGTCCTGGCCGTAGTAATACAGTTGTGCGTTGATGTACCGGCTGTCAGGTTCGGCCGTCTCGGTGACGGTCAGGCCCCAGCCGCTGTCGCTGGCGCCGGCGCTCCACAGGCCGTTGAGGTCGTGGTCTGCTGCCGGGCGGTCCGCGGGGCTGACCAGCGGCGAGATGCACCAGGTCCCGGAGATGCCGTCGATGGTCCATTCCATGGCGGCCAGAATGGCGCCGTCGTGGTCCTGGCAAGCAGGGTTTTCCGCGGCGCCGGAAGTGAAGTCGATGGCAATGGAGCCGACCGCACCATCCGGATAGGTCGCCGAATGGGTTTCCGGATCGTAGACCGGCCGGCCCAAGGGAGCCGGCTTGTCCGGATTGGCCATGTTGCCCAGGTGGCCATCTTTCACAGCAACGCCGGCGGAGTAGTATTCCGGATCGCCGGCGGCATCGAAGGTGTAGAACGTCAGGCCGTACTGGTTGCCGGCCGAGTCGCGCTTGATCAACTGCAGGTCGATGCCATGGCCGCTGTGGGCCGGGTCGTACCAGTTGCCGGTCACGGGCTCCAGCGCCCTGTCGCTGACTTCTGTCGGGCCGATATTCCAGCCGGCACGCGCGAGGACGCCCTTGGCCAGCCCCAGCGCCTCCGGGTGGTTCGGTTGCAACATGGGCGTCATCAGCTGTCCGGAATGAACCATGGCGAGATGCGACAGGGTCGAGCCGGGGTAAATCGTGTCCGGTGCGTACAATTCGACCAGGTTGCGCGGGGCAGGGCGGCCGGACAGGATGTTCTCGTCACTGGCGGCAAGGTCGGGGTCGTTCCAGACCAGAAATTGGCCAGAGGTCACGGCGGCCTTGCGTTCGGCCAGGCCAAGTTGTGCCAATGGGGTCAGCGTGACGTAGTTGTGCGGATCGTCGGCTGGTGCCGTCAGCCAGGCCACGTTGGCCAGGTAGGCATCGAGCTTGTGGTCCCACAATTCGAAACTGTCCAGGCTCATGGTGCTGAGGAAGCCCAGGCCGTGCACGATCTCGTGCATGGTGATCGAGCGCATGACGGCCGCGGGCTTGTTGCCGTTGTAAAAATCGGCCGCGACATTGGCGCTGTTGTACCAGACGATGATTTCCGGGATCGTGCAATCCACTTCGCTGTAATAGTGGCAGAAACGGCGCCCCGCCAGACGCTCGGCCGGGGCCATGGCATACCAGGCGTCGGGCAGGGGCAGGCCCTGGGCGTCGCTGTCGTAGTAGATGGCGCCGGCCGAGGCCAGGGTGAAGTCACCGGCCGTGTCGTCGCCATCGTCGGAATAGTCTCGCCAGCAGGCCTGGACATGAATCGGGATGGGCGAGAAAACCTGCTGCGACAGCTTATCGAGCGTTTCGCTGACCAGATCGCGGCGATAATTGCCGTAGTGCGGATCCGACCATGGGCTGACGTCGCATTCGAGCGGGTTATCGTCGTCCCACAGGTCTTTCAGCGCCTGTGATGGTTCACCGAAGTTGACGATGAACTCGGTTTCGACGTAGGGATTGCTGTCCACGGACGTGGTCAACGTCACGCTCGTCGAGCTGCGGGCGCTGCGGTTGGCAATCGCCAGATGCCAGGTGCCAGCCGAGAGTGCCGGCGTGGCGTAGGTGCCGACGGACAGACTCGCGGGGTTGGCGGGAGGCACGTTGCTGCTGACATAGTCCGCCTGGTCGAAGAGCCTGCCGTTGGCTTCGAATGGTGCGTCCTTGCGCAGCAGCAGGTCGATGCGCGTGCCGTTGTCGCTGCGGGCCGTCACGTGAAGAATGCTGGCGCCGACGGGCACGAAGACTTCAATGCCGAGTTCCGCCGAGCCGGGCGGGATGACGAGGGTCTGCTCGTCGGCACGGGCGTTGAGGGCTGCAAGCAGCAAGAGAAGAAAAAAAGGCAATTTGCGCACCATGATGTTCGTCCTCTCAAGGTCCCGGCTCATTGTGTGGCTCGCGGCAGCAAGCGCTTCAGCTTGCTGGCGTGCAGGACGCGCTGCCAGGGAAAGGCGGGGCCGGGATCACGTTTGCGAAAGACCGTCTTGCAAGGGTCGTCGCTGGCGGGAATGCGTTCGCGGTCAAGGTCTTCATGGCCCGCGATCAGCTGCAGGCCGGGCAACTCGTGTTGCAGCCAGGTCAGGCAGCCAAGCAGGCTCTCAATCTGGGCCTCGGTATAGGCCTCGGTCATGATCTGGTTGCGTGAATCATGCCAGGCCGGGTAGCGGCCGGTATTCACCAGTTCGATGCCTATCGAGTGGTCGTTCTCGCCGCGCACATGATGCGCGCTGTATTGCGGCGCCACGAACTGGTACACGCGGCCATCACGGTCGATGTACAGGTGGCCGCTGTTGCCGGTACCGCTGGGGTAATGCACTTCCTCGGCATAGTGTCTTGCCGTGGCAAGGTCGGGCAGTTCGGTGCAATGGATGACAACCAGGTCGATGGTTGCCGTCTCCCGGGTCTGCAATTGTTCCACGTACGGCAGGGCCCAGTCCTGGATGGCTGGCAGCAGCATGCGCGGTCCTCCAAAGAAACGGGCCGCGCGTTGCCGGCGCGGC
>CAZOXZ010000010.1:0-1657 GCA_964583865.1 uncultured Rhodanobacteraceae bacterium
GCAAATGCATTACAATGGGTGCGTCGCGGAAGTTGGAGAATGGCCATGTCATCAAACGCACTGATCCAGGCACGCATTGATGCCGCCGTGAAAAAGCAGGCCACGGAAGTGCTTGGCAACATGGGGCTGACGGTATCCGATGTCGTCCGCATGTTGCTCACGCGGGTGGCCAGTGAAGGCCAGCTGCCGGTAGGTCTCGCCGTCGACCCGGCCACCCACGATGCCTGGTTCC
This sequence comes from uncultured Rhodanobacteraceae bacterium, assembly GCA_964583865.1. GTDB lineage: Bacteria > Pseudomonadota > Gammaproteobacteria > Xanthomonadales > Rhodanobacteraceae > DASSBG01. The sequence continues at coordinate 233 of CAZOXZ010000010.1, forward strand.
GGCAGAAGGTGCGTGAAGCACTGAACGACGACCGACCCACTGTGCCTCACGACGAAGTCGAAGCGCGAATGGCGAAGCGACGTGAGGCGGTGCGCAGGCCCGGCAAGAGGCGGGGCGGGTGAGGTTTGCCCAGGGTTTGGCGAGGGCCGTCAGTCTGCTTTGATGCGATTGCCGGCCTTGGTGTACGCCTTGCCTTTGTCGCGAACGCCGATGGCCACGACGAAAACCAGCACTTCGGTTTTTTGCACTTGATAGATCAGGCGATAGCCGGCACTGCGCAGTTTGATCTTGTAGCAGTCCGGCAGTGAGCGTAGTCGGTTGGCCGGAATCCGGGGTTGCTCAAGGATCTGGGCCAGCTTGCGTTTGAACTGCCTGCGTATGTCCTCGTCGAGTTTGTGCCATTCCTTCAGGGCCCGACGGTCAAACGCGAGCTCATAGCTCATCCAGCGTCACCTTGACCGGGTCGGGCTGACGCAGGCGTTCGCGCACAGTTTGCAGCAATGCAGCGTCTTCGTCCGTGAGCAGGGCCTGGTGGATGGGCAGGCGGCCTTCGTCGGCGACGTATTGCAGGGTGTCGCGCAGCAGCTCGGAGGGCGTGACGCCGAGCTTGTCCAATGCCGCGTAGGCACGCGTCTTGAGCCCGTCGTCGATGCGGATGTTGATGGTGGCCATGCTGTCCTCTGCCAAGAATGGCACGTTGTATTTACAAATGTCATTACATCATGGATGGCAGGGCAGTGCAACGAGCAGGGCCGGTATGGTGGCGTGCCCGCGTCGTGTCCGGCATGGGCTCGCCCCTGGTCTGAATCGCTGCCATGAGGAGGTGCTTGGAGCCCCCGCGAAAAGGTACAGTACAGGTACAGTCGTCAGTTCTCGGAGTGTAACGCCAGATAACACAAGTTATTGATGCTAAAGAAATACCGGCTAATCTTGGATAACACCAGATTCGCTGATATTTCAATAAGTTATTGATTTGCCTGCAAACTCATAATTCGTCGGTTCCAGGTTCAAGTCCTGGTGGGCCCACCATCCATCGAAATTTCCGGCAAAGGTACAGTTTCGGTACAGTTGTCAGGCGCCGCGCTACACCGGAGGCCCCATGGCAACGCTCGTCAAAACCCCGTCAGGTACTTGGAAAGCCGTCATCCGCAAAGCCGGCTGGCCGAGCACCACCAAGACCTTCCGCATCAAACGCAACGCTGAAGACTGGGCCCGCCGCACCGAGGATGAAATGGTGCGCGGCATCTACGTCCAGCGCAGTGCTGCCGAGCGCATGACCGTGGAAGCCGCGCTTGATCGTTATCTCAAGGAGGTCACGCCGGGCAAGCGGCCCAGCTCACAGCGCTCCGAGAAGTTGCGCGCCAAGATACTTGCCAAACACTTGGGCCGCTATTCGCTGGCTGCGCTGACACCCGAGGTCATCGC
>CAZOXZ010000010.1:1757-32940 GCA_964583865.1 uncultured Rhodanobacteraceae bacterium
TTGCCAAACACTTGGGCCGCTATTCGCTGGCTGCGCTGACACCCGAGGTCATCGCCCAATTCCGCGATGACCGACTGGCCGGCGACATCGGCCCGGACGGCAAACGCCACCCGCGCAAGAACAACACCATCCGCCTCGAACTGGCCTTGCTCGGCCACCTGTTCACCGTCGCCCTCAAGGAATGGGGCCTGGGACTCACCTACAATCCGGTGCAAAGCATCCGCCGACCACCGCCGGGACCGGGCCGCGACCGCCGCCTGTCACCGGACGAGCAAACAAGGCTGCTGGCTGCCGCCGATGCGCACTCCAACCCCATGCTCGGCTGGATCGTGCGCTTGGCCCTCGAAACCGGCATGCGCTCCTCGGAAATTCGCGGCCTCACACGCGCGCAAGTCGACCTTCAACGCCGCATCATCCGCCTGACCAACACCAAGAACACCACCTCGCGCACAGTGCCCCTCACGCGCGAAGCTGTCCGCATCCTGCGCGAAACGTTGAACCACCCCATCCGCCCCATCGACACCGATCTGCTGTTTTTCGGCGAACCGGGCCGCGATGGCAAGCGCCACCCCTACCAGTTCAATCCTGTGTGGAACAAGATCAAAAAGCGCTGCGGCCTGACCGATCTGCATTTTCACGACCTGCGCCACGAAGCCGTCAGCCGTCTGGTAGAGTCCGGCCTGTCCGACCAAGAGGTCGCCGCCATCAGCGGCCACAAGTCCATGCAGATGCTCAAGCGTTACACCCACCTGCGAGCCGAAGACCTTGTTTCCAGGCTCGATCTCGTTGAGAGACGTGGGTTAGAGGCTGATTGAACCAGGTTGTGTAATAGACCCAAGTGAATTGGGGGACAGCGTCATGGTCTCGGTGGGTTTACCGGGCCTTTTCGTGAACCGTGGAAGGTTCCTCCGTCATCTCCTGACGGTTTTCTCTGTGTTGTTTGATGGTTGCCAACGGCTGCACGGTAGGCAACGACTCCGGTTCAACATGCGACAGTATGAATCGATTGCAGTGCAGTGCTTGAAGAGTGTTCAACGTTGCGATGAAGCCGGTGTCCAGCTCAGTTCGGCTGCTTGGGGTTGCGCTTGGCTCGCCATACATGACAAGCACCCGGTTGGGTGACAAGGGTAGCGCCAGCATGGTGTCAGGGTCCGAAACGTCTGGCCGCACGCGCCTGTCCTGCCTGAGTAACACGGGCCGATCTGACGTCAGCAACAAGCCTTTGGCTGAGGCTCCGATGTACCACGTCTTGCATGCGATGATGTCGGTAATCCGTGGAATTCCCTCAATGACCGAGTTTGCAAAAGTTCGAGCCAGGTCGGATGGGTCGACTTCGCCGAGGCTCCACTCCCCGGGCGCGGGTCCTTCGGGGCGGCCGTACAACTGATCTCGGTTATCCATGGCAGTGCGCGTGAGGTTGCGCAGATATTCATTGCGAAGATGGAGGGCCGCAACGAATGTTGCCACGTGATCTCTGGCCGCTTCGCCAAGACTCTCCGGCCCATGATCCACGAAACCCTGCCACACGTCTGCCGCCCGTGACTCAATTTTGCCGAGTTCATCATCCAGTGCCCACTCTCTGCTGGTGTTGTCGATCTTGGGTGTGTACATGAAGTTTCCCGCACACACCTTCTTGATCGAAGTGGACCGTGTCATCACCGTTTCAGCAGAAAAATCGCCTACCCAGATTTGCGGCTCGGTGGATGACGCTGCCTGATCATTGGCAAAACGACGAAGGTAAAACTGAGGCACCCAATGTTGATTTTTCGGCTTGGCAGGCTTGTTCATGGTGTTTGGCTGCTTGCGATCAGGAAACGTGAACTGGTGGATCAGGTCGGCTCATCCGCCACCCTGCCGGTGACGGAGGTATCCCACAAGCCGAGGCGTTCTTCGTGTGGCTGGGGTTGGTTTTCGTTGGCGTAGTGCAGGCTTTCAGTCTCGAACATCTTGAATTGGTAGATGGCCATGTTCATGCGTTGGGCGTTGAACAGGTTGAGGTCGCTGAGCTGGCGGAAGTCGGCGACGGTAAGGCCGGTGACGCGCTCGAACAGGGCGCTGTCGAGCGACTCGATCACGTCTTTGAGTGCCTCTTCGCGGAAGTCGGTGACGTACATGAACACCGGCACCTTGGCGAGAAACTTCTGCAGTTTCTCGCGAATTTCCTTGCGTTGTTTGGCGGCTTCGCGCTGTTCCTTCTTCTGCCCTGGGTCGAGCTGGCCGCCTTGCTCACGCTTGGCCTTCTTGAGCTTCTTGTTGGAGGTAACAACCTGTTCGGCGTTGTTGACCAGCGCGCGAAAGTCCTCGATCTGCGCCAGCTTGTCCATCAGGTCCGGGTGTGCCAGCACCGCGCCCAGCGTAGCGGTATTGACCTCCACCAGATTGGGGTCGTTCCAACGCCGTGCCAGGGCGGTGGCGCCAATGCCCGCCGTGGCCCAATCCAGCAGATTGGTCACATCCAGTTGGGTCATCTGGCCGTTGTCGAAGGCGAAGATGGGCAGGTAGTTGATCAGCGGCCCCAGTACTTCCGATGGCTTTGTGTGGCTGCTGCCGCCGAGCCGGATGCCGTATTCGGCCACCAAAGACAGCGCCCGGTTGGGATCGAATTCGAACACGTAGCACTCGGGCTTGTGCACCGTGACGTGGCCTTCGGCGTCGCGTTCGGCCCACGGCGACTGTACCCGGAAGGCGGCTTGAAAATACGATTCGGGTGACTTCAGCGAACGCAGCATGAAGATGGCGCCCCATTCGGGCACGGTGACGCCGGTCATCAGCTTGCCGCAGGACAAGGTGATGGAGCCGCCATGACCAGTCTGCTCGACTTCGCCGATGGCCAGCTCGACCGGCGGCAACGCCGCCGCGCCCTGGCCGGCTGCGGTGCCGGCGGCCACCACCACCTCGAAGTCACCAAAATAGCGGTGCTGCGCCAAGGCGTCGCGCATGGCGTAGCAGGAAGCGACATCCGGCATGTACCAGATGGCGTGTTTCACGGCGCGGGCGAAATCCGGAGACTCATACGGGAACGGTGCCTTCTTGCCGCTTGACTGAACCTGCTGCTTGACCTGTCCGGTCAGCTTGCCGCGCAGCAACTCCAGAAACTCGGTGACGCGTGTTTCATCCTCGAAGCGGCAGGCACCGGGTTCGGTGAGCTTCGCCTTGCCTTGTGGCTTGTGTGCCTTGAAGAACTCGTTCAGCGAGAAGCCGTCGAATTCGCCTTCGTCGGCGAAGGCTTCGGCCTCGCTGCCGAGCCGGTAGGCGTACATCTGCATGCCCGGCAGGGTGATGTAGGGGTTGGGGTCGTCATTTTCGTCCCAATCCTCCTTGGCGGACTGCTCGTCGATGTAGGTCCAGTTGACGATCTGGTCTTCGGTGAACTCGCCGTTGGTGATGGCGCGGAATGGCGTACCGGACAGGTACAGGTAGTGCGCGGCCGTGAGCCCGAGGTCTTCATTGGTCACCTGCTCGTCCGGTTCCTCGCGTTCGGCTGTGGCTTCGTCGCTGGGGTCGTACAGTTCGCGGGCGGAGTCGCGCCAGGCACCGAAGTGATACTCGTCGATGATGATGCAGTCCCAATCGATCAGGTGGATGGACTCGTTGTGGGCCTTGATGTCCCCGTCCTCGGTGCGGCCGTTCAGGTCCTGAAAGGAAGCAAACCAGACTTGGTGGGCATCCGAGTCGGCCGCTCGCACCCGTTCGGCAATCGGCGTGTTGCGGTCGACGAAACGCCAGCCGGCAAAGTCCACATGCTGCAGCAGGTCGTCGCGCCAGGCCGATTGCACCGCCGGCTTGTAGGTCAGCACCAGCAACTTCTTCCAGCCCATTTCGCGCGCCAGTTGGTAACTGGTGAAGGTCTTGCCGAAACGCATCTTGGCGTTCCACAGAAATTTCGGCGCCTGGCCGTTGGTGGTGCCGCCCACTTCGCCCTTGGCGTGTCGGCGAAAGTAGGCCGCCGTCGTGGCCACGGCTTCGGCCTGTTCCGGGCGCATGGCGAAGTCCAGCGTGCGGCGCGGATCAAAAGCGTCACCGGTCTTCACCTGCGCGATGGCGGCCTTGACCTCATCCAGCGTGGCCTCGAACCATTCGCCGCCGGCACGATGGATGCCGGCGGCCACCAGCGCCGCGTGCACGTCGTGATCACTGAACTCACTGCCGTCGGCCCGGGTCGCGGGCTCATCCAGCAGGATGTCCACCCCCTTCAGATTCGGGTAGGCAGTACCCAGTTGCTGCTTGATGCGAGCGCGGGCGCTGGCCTTGGTGGTTTCACCGACCTTGATCAGGCCGGTGCCACGAATGACCTGCTGCCCCACGCGGCGCTGCCAGTCCACGGCGTCTTTGCCGACCACGCTGTAGGCGTAAATGCGCTTGCTCATGCGTTCCCCTGCGCGCCGTTCACGGACGGTATTTGCTGCCACCGGGCAGGTGGCTGGCCGGAATGGGCGAGTCCAGCGACAGGTTCACGCTGCGCGGCTTGATGGATTTTTCGATGTAGGCGCGTTCGTCGGCGCTGAGGTCGAATTTGTCGTACAGCTCTTCGTCGGTCCAACGGCGGCTCATGTCCAGCATGGGTACGAAGCGGAAGCGGTCCGGCGTCACGTGCTGGGTCGTCTTTCGTTGCAGCACAAGAAAGCGCACGAACTTGGTAGCCAGGTAGTGGGCGTAGTTTTCGGTTTCTTCGCGGGTGTCGAACATGCCGGCGATGAAGTAGGTCTGGGTGCAGGCGGAGCCGGGAGCGAGCGCGATTGGCTCGCCGAGTACGGTGAATCCGGAATTTGCGCTGCCATCGCCAAAGGCCATTGGTACAAGCACTTTCCAACGGTCGATCCACTGGTGGTTGCGCTGAATCTGCTCAGGTCGGCTGTATCCAACCTTGCTGCTGTATATCAGCGGAATCGAACCCTTGAACGGCTTGGCAACGCTGCCGGGATAGTTGGATCGCATCGTGAGTCCGAACGGTTTGGTGACGGTGCACTCCTGTTCGACTCGCGCCTTCACACGAGAGACCTTCCGAATAATGCTCATGGCATGGTTGTCGCGCACCAGTACGCCGTCACCGTCGCGAAGATCCCGTATTGCGGTCGAGCGGATCACACCATCCACGCGACTTGAGAACTCGCAGTCACCGTCGTAGTTGCGATCCCACAGGAAGTAAGACACGCCCCCTTCGATTTTGACGCCCGGAAAGCAATCGAACACCTTCGGGTTGTCAACCAGTTTGCGCAGTCGACGATCGGCGATCATGCGGCTGCGAAATTCGTCCAGGCCCTTCCCGCCGCTGAACCAGCGTGATGGCGTGATCATCAGTACATAGCGTGGGTTGGCCTTGATCGCCGTTTCCACGAACTGATGGTAGATCGTCGATGCCGTGGCCCCAAAGCCCTCGGTGCCGACCTGATACGGCGGATTGCCCACGATCACGTCAAATTTCATGTCCTGCATCTCCCGGGTCGGGTAGGCGCCGTGGATAAAGGCGTACGCGTAGTTTTCGCGCCCGGCGCCGCGCTCCAGGCCTTCCGGCGCGCCGCAGATGCGGCAGCGGCCCTTGTGGAAATCGTGCGCGGTCGGCACGAAGGGGATGTTGCCGCCCGCATCGGCGAAGCGCACCACGCTGTGCGGGCCGTTGGCATGGCGCGAGCAATACACGCTGCGGCGGGCGATATGGCCGGTCATTTCGGTGACCGAGGTGCCGTAAAGCATGTTTCGGAAGATATGCTCGCGGCGTTTTGCAAAATCTGGCTGCCAGTCGGCCAGACCCTTGAGCAGGCGCTTGGCGGCTTCGCGCAGAAACACGCCGGACTTGCAGCCCGGGTCCAGCCATTTGTAATCCGGGTTGCGCCAAACTTCTTCCGGCAACAGGTCCAGCATGGCCCGCGCCAGCGCGGGCGGCGTGGGCACTTCGTCGTTGGAAAGTTGCGCCAGACAGTCGAGAATGTCCGGTACGTGTTTTGCCTTGGGCGGTGCAATCGCCATCGTCAAGCCCCCTTGTGGCGTGCGGTCATGGTATCCGATCGTGTCGGCCCGGGGTGCGCGGCCAACTGGCTGTAGTGCACCGGCAGCGCATCGAACTTGGGCGCCGGCAGCGGGTTGAACAGGTCGGGCATGGTCTGCGCTGCAGCGGAATCATCCAGCATCGACCAGGTGCGGGTGAAAGTGCCACCGCGCCCCGGCTTGTATTCCACCACCTCGGTGTGGGCAGCGTCGGCCAAGAAATCCGCACAAAGGATGTTGGTGCCGACGATGACCTCGGCGGCCGCGGCAAAGCCTGCGGACGGTGTCAGGGTATTGGCGTCCAGGTGGTAGTGGGAACGCAACAGCTCCAGCAGCCGCAGACGCGATTCGGCCACGTTGTCGGCGCAGATGTCCACGCCGTAGATCGAGGCCAGCGCCCGCAGCAGCCAGTGCTCGTAGCGCGGCAGCGAGCGGACCTTGCCAAAGCGAATGCCCGCCAGCTTGCGGCGCAGTATCTCTTCCAGAAAATTGCCCGAGCCGCAGGCGGGCTCCAGAAAGGTCTTGTCCACGGTCTTGATGGAGCCCGCCGGGAACATGTCCGGGATCAGGTCCAGCATGGCGTGGACCTCCCGCTCGTGCGTGTACACCTCGGCCAGTGCCCGCACCCGCTCGCGGGTCTTGATCTGGCCGCGTTGGGGTTGTGATCTGACGCTCATGTCCATGACTCGGGGGCGCTCGCTGTGCGCAGGCGGATATTCATGCTTGGTCGTCTTCGTCTGTTGCCGGCTCCGCCGCGGTGTAGCGATGCTCCGGGTGGTTTTCCATTTCCGGGATGGTGTAGGCCAGCAGGCCTTCGGTGATCATGGGGGAGAGGGCGGTCCGAACCAAATACTTCGCATTGCGGCGGCCAAGCAGCATGGTCAGTTCGCGCGCACTCAGGGCTCGCCAACGGCACAGATCCAATATGAGCTGGCGCAGCGCGCTGCTGCGGGGGCGGCGCGTCCCGCGGACGGGAAGCCGTTGGCGTAGTGCGTCGGGCATGGATGCCATGAGCTGGTGCGTTTTTTCGGAAGCTGGTGCGTTTTCGGTCGAAGCTGGTGCGTTTTCGGGGTTGGCTGGGCTGTGGTGACGGGTATGCGCCTCGTTTGCTGGCATCGTGACCTGCCTCATCCCGGTGCCTGGAACATAGTAGGTTCGGCTGCCGCGGTCTTTCATGTCCAGCAGTTCAAGGCCACGCAGGCGGCGCAAGTGTTGTGAGGCTGCCAGCGTACACGGTGCACATCACTTCACAGTATACTTCACACACTGGTATAGCTGCGCTACGCTACGTCAATGAACCCTACACACAATCCGCTGACATCGGCCATCACAAGCGAGGTGCCGCTGCGGAAGGCACCACTGGTGCGTGTCATTGCCCAGGTTCGCTTCCCGGAGGTGCTCTCGATCGAGAAGCGTGATTTCGTTGCACCGTTTCAGGAAGTCGTCAGAAGCGACTACCCGGTGTTGCGGCCGGAAAGAACCCAAGGGGTCGTGCCTGGTCCGGACGACACACTGCGGATGATTCCGCATCTGACCTGGCGTTTCAACGATCTTGACGGAGGTTGGAAGGTGTCGCTGGCGCCCGATTTCTTGGCAATCGAGGCGACCAAATATACTAGTCGCGATGATTTCTTCACACGCTTCGAGGTCTTGATGCACGCCTTGGCCGAGCATGTAGGGCCAAAGGTCTTGGACCGGGTCGGTGTCAGATACATCGATCGCATCAGTGGTGACGCGTTGGAGCAAATCGAGAAGCTGGTGCGCCCGGAACTGCTTGGGGTTATGGGCTCATCCATGGCCCAAGAAGTAGTGTTTTCCTTGAGTGATAGTCTTTTTATCGCTCCCATCGAGGAGGCCCAATTGCACGCTCGCTGGGGGCGCATTCCCGCAGGCCACACGGTTGATCCCGCGCCCATTGAGGCACAGGAGGAGCCCTGTTGGGTACTCGATTTGGATATGTTTCGTAGCCAATCAACGAGTTTTGATCCGGACGATACCGTTGCCGAGGCCCGATCGTTTGCCGAACGTATCTACACATTCTTTCGTTGGGCCGTCACGGACCAATTCCTTGAACAATACGGAGGCAAGACATGACCGAACTGGCACTTCGTTATAACCCTTTCGGTGTACTGGGTCCGACGTCCGGTGGCGGCACTTGGCGTCCGCTTGATTTGGTCAAAGGCGCCATGGACGCTCGGATGACGGCAGGGACCAGCAGTAGCGAGCCACAAGAGGCGTGGGCTCAAACGCTTGCCAGTGTTGAGGCTACTAGCAGCGGTTTGCCGTTGGTTGCCGCACAGATAACCCCACAAGCGGCAGTTGCCGAGCTGCGCCGGCGTAGTGGTTTGACTTGGGATCAGCTTGCGGCGTTGTTCGGTGTCAGTCGCAGGAGTGTGCATTTCTGGGCTTCGGGCGCAACCCTCAAAGACGAGCATGAGGATTATCTTTGGAAGCTGCTGGCCACCATCCGTTATGTCGATCGTGGCTCCGCTGGTGATACCCGGCGTGCTTTGACCGCGCCGGGTGATGGCGGTGTTGTACCGCTTGACCTTTTGCAGAACAGAGAGTTTGAGGAAGTCAGGGGCGTGCTCGGTCGCGGTGCGGGTCGTCCTGCTGTCGCGCTGCAGCCGCTTTCAGTGGCGGCAAGTCAGGCGCGTCTGCCGCCGCCACCTGAAGAACGCGTTGGCATGCTGCAAGACCCGGTGCATCTCGAAGTGGGAGCAACCCGCGCTGCGAAGACCGTCAAGGTGGTGCGCAAACGGTGACGCAGAATGGCGGTGATGACCATTTCAAGCGCATAGATGAGGCATTGCATGCTTGGCGGCAGGGCGACTGCGTCATCGGCGAGCATTGGTTTGTTCATCGATTCGAGTGCGGCCTGCCGCTGACCCGCATATCCGCTGGTGTGGGCAGCCAGGATGCAGATCTTGCGGAATCGCGGGTGCCCGGTTTCATGGTCGTCACGCAGACCTGTGACGTAGTGCGTTCGTGCGCGGATCGACCGTACATTGAGGTGGCCCCTTTGGTTGAGCTTGACGCTGCTCTCTTGCAAGAAACCCAACGAGGCCGAAGACCTCAGTTTGCCGTGCCGCCGGAGCTGGCCTGCAAGCATCTCGCCGCAGATCTCGACCGCGTTATGACCGTTGAAAAATCTGTTGTCGCAGGGTGGCCGCGAACCACGGGATGCAAAACGGACCAAGAACGGCGCCGGCTTGCTCAAGCCTTGAGCCGCAAGCGGAGTCGAATCGCCTTCCCTGACGATTTCGCAAAGTTTGCCAGCAACCTCCAGAAGCGGCTCCGACAGAAGCACGATAAACGGAGCCCGCAAAGCGGTTGCCGCAGAAGCCCGCGCCAAGGCGGTCGAGGACATGCACGAGGCCGCCAAGGAGGCCGGTGTGTCCGCCGATGTGATGGCCGCCATCGACGCCAAGCTGATGGGTCAATGACATGGGCCGCGCGCGCTGCATTCCAGACGACCCGGACGCGCTGTTCCTGCCGTATCAGACGCGTTGGATCAAGGATCAAAGCCGCCTTAAGCTGGCCGAAAAGGCCCGCCAGATCGGCTGGAGCTGGACCAGCGCCTACGCTTGCGTGCGCCGCACGGGCCTGAAGGGCAACCGCAACGACCAATGGGTGTCCAGCCGCGACGACCTGCAGGCCAGGTTGTTCATCGAGGACTGCAAGATGTGGGCCGAGGCCGTGCAACTTGCCGCCGACGACCTCGGCGAGCAGTTTCTGGACACCGAGAAGAAGCAGTCCGCCTTCGTGCTGCGTTTTGCCAACGACCGGCGCATCCACTCGATGAGCTCCAACCCGGATGCGCAGGCCGGCAAACGCGGTGGCCGCGTGCTGGACGAGTTCGCCCTGCACCCGGATCCGCGCAAGCTGTGGTCCATCGCCTATCCCGGCATCACCTGGGGCGGCAGCCTGGAGGTCATTTCCACCCATCGCGGCAGCCACAACTTCTTCAACCACCTGGTGCGCGAGATCAAGGAGGGTGGCAACCCCAAGGGTATCAGCCTGCACACCGTCACCCTGCAAGACGCGCTGGAGCAGGGCCTGCTGTACAAGCTGCAGCAGAAGCTGCCCGCCGACCATGAAGTGCAGGACATGGACGAGGCCGCCTACTTCGAGCATGTGCGCGCCGGCGCCGCTGACGAGGAGTCGTTCCAGCAGGAGTACATGTGCCGCCCGGCCGATGACGACGTGGCGTTCCTGGAATACGACCTCATCGCCGGTTGCGAGTATGCCGCCACGCTCGACTGGCGCGCCATCGAGGGCAAGGAGCTGTACCTCGGCATCGACATTGGCCGCAAGCACGACCTCACCGTGCTGTGGGTGCTGGAGCGGCTCGGCGACGTGCTCTACACGCGCCACGTCGAGGCGTTGAAGAACATGCCCAAGCCGGATCAGGAGGCAGTCATCTGGCCTTGGATCGCACGCTGCCGGCGTACCGCCATCGACGGTACCGGCCTCGGCATCGGCTGGGTGGACGATGCCCAGCGGCGTTTCGGCGAGCATCGCGTCGAGGGCATCACCTTTACCGCCAAGAGCAAGGAAGCGCTGGCCTATCCGGTGCGTGGCGCCATGCAGGACCGCACGTTGCGCATCCCCTACGACCGCCACATTCGCTCCGACCTGCGCAGCGTCACCAAGCAGACCACGGCCAGCGGCAACATCCGTTTCACCGCCGAGCGCACGCCGGATGGCCACGCCGACCGCTTCTGGGCGCTGGCGCTGGCCATCGAGGCCGCGCAAAGCCCGGCGGCACCGATTGAATACACGCCGGGGCTGGCCTTGCCACGCGGCTTTGACAACCTCCGCACGGACGCCGGCCGCATGGCCATGCAACCCGACCCGAGCGATGACCTGACCTTGCCGGAGCCAGAAGCATGGTAGACAAGACCGTCCTCAGCCCAGATGGCCGCGCCATCCGCCACGCCGACCTCACCGAGCCACAGACCGCCCAGCTGACCAGCCTGCAACACGAATGGCAAGGCCACCCGTCGCGCGGCCTGATGCCCAGCAAGCTGGCCCGCATTCTCGATGATGCCGAGCGCGGCGACGTGGTGGCCCAGTTCGACCTCTACGAGGACATGGAGGAAAAGGACGCCCACATCACCAGCGAAATGGGCAAGCGCCGACGCGCCATCACGTTGCTCGACTGGGACATTGTGCCGCCGTCCTCGCCGCTGGCGCGCGAGCGCAAGGCCGCCCGGCAGCTGCGCGAGTGGCTGACAGACTTGCCCTTCCTGGATGAAATGCTGTTCGACCTCACCGATGCCATCGGCAAGGGCTTTGCCGCCCTGGAGATCGACTGGCACCGGGTCGATGGCGTGTGGCTGCCACAATCCATCACCCACCGGCCACAAAGCTGGTTCCAGTTCCACCGTGGCTACCGCGAGGAAATCCGCCTGCGGTCCGGCATCGGCGATGGCGAGCCGCTGCAGCCGGCCGGCTGGATCGTGCACACGCACAAGGCCAAGTCCGGCTGGCTGACGCGCAGTGCCTTGTACCGCGTACTCGCCTGGCCGTACCTGTTCAAGAACTACTCGGTGGCCGACCTCGCCGAGTTCCTGGAGATCTACGGCCTGCCGCTGCGTGTGGGCAAGTACCCGCCTGGCGCCAGTGAAAAGGAAAAGCTCACTCTGCTGCGGGCGCTTGCCGGGCTGGGGCACAAGGCTGCCGGCATCATCCCCGATGGCATGATGATCGACTTCGAGGCCGCCACGGATGGCGACCCGGACAGCTACCAGCTGATGATCGACTGGTGCGAGCGCAGCCAGTCCAAGGCCATCCTCGGCGGCACCCTGACCAGCCAGGCCGACGGCAAGACCAGCACCAACGCGCTTGGCACCGTCCACAACGAGGTACGCAAGGATCTACGCGACGCCGACGTGCGGTTGATCGCCGGCACCCTGACCCGCGATCTGGTCTACACCATCGCCGCGCTCAACGGCCTGGCCACCGACGGCCCGCGCCGCGCGCCGCGCTGGCAGTTCAACATCGAGGAACCGGAAGACCTCAAGACCTACGCCGACTCGCTGCCCGCCCTGGTCAACCTGGGCATGCGCATCCCGCGCCAGTGGGCACAGGAGAGGCTTGGCATTCCCGAGCCGGACTCGGACACCGACGACGTGCTGCAGCCAGCCAGCCCGGCCATGCCCTCGCCAGCACCGCCCAGCGCCGCCGCCGTGGCCGCATTGCGGGCGGTGGCCAGTGGCGAGGCCTTCCCGGACCAGCAGGCCCTGCTGGATGCGCTGGATGCCATCGACGACGGCACCCTGAACGCTCAAATGGCGGCCATGCTGCAACCGTTGGTGGATCTGGCCGAGCGCGACCCGGCCGCCGCACTGGATGCCATTGCCGGTGTGCTGCCGGACATGGACGATGCCGCGTTGCAGAACATGCTGGCGCGGGTGTTGTTCGTGTCCGAAACATGGGGCCGCTTCAATGGCTGATGGCATCGACCTCGGCCTGCTGTTCGACAAGCCGCCGCGCGAGGTCATGGCGTACTTCGAGCAAAAGGGCTTCCGCCTGGATCACTGGAATTGGTGGGATACCTGGCAGGACGCCAATGCCCGCGCCTTCGTGATCGCCAAGGTGGCCCGGCTCGACGTGCAGCAGTCCATCCGCAACCGCTTGCGCGAGGCGCTGGCCAACGGCATCAGCGAGCGGGCGTTCATCAAGCAAATGGAGCCGGAGCTGCGCCGGCTGGGCTGGTGGGGCAAGGAGATTGCGGTAGCGCCGGATGGCGGTGCCGAGATTGTGCGCAAAGGCAGCCCCTGGCGATTGAAGACCATCTACCGCACCAACATGGGCACCGCCTACAATGCCGGCCGCTGGAAGCAGCAGATGGAGAACAAGGACAGCCGGCCCTACCTGATGTACGTGGCGGTGATGGACTCGCGCACCCGCGCCTCGCACGCCGCCATGAATGGCCGGGTGTTCCGGGTGGACGACCCCATCTGGAACACGCACTACCCGCCCTGCGCCTTCAACTGCCGCTGCCGTGTGCGTGCCCTGACCGAGGCTCAGGTCAAGCGTCGCGGCATCAAGGTCGAGTCCTCCGAAGGCCGGCTGACGGAAGTCATGCAGGAAGTCGGCGTCGACAAGCGCACCGGCGAGGTCATCATCCGCCCGGGGACACGTTTCACGGCGCCCAACGGCGACACCATGACACCGGCACCAGGCTGGAGCTACAACCCGGGCCGCGCCGCCTGGCAGCCCGATCTGGACGGCTACGACGTCGATCTGGCTCGGCAATACGTGGAAGGCATGCTCACCGGCCCGGCCTTCGAGCAAGCATGGCGCAAGTGGGATGCGCGTGTCGACGAACTGTTTGCCACGCCTGGCATGAAGAAACAGGACGTTCTTGAAGCGCTCAAAGCCGAGGTAAACCCTCAGCAGTGGTGGCCCGTAGCCGTTGTTGATGCCGCTGACCAGAATTTGCTTGGCGTGGGCACGCAGGTCGTGCGATTGAGCGACTGGACACTGGCGAAGCAGGTTGTGAGCAGGCGCGGGCAGGACTTTGGCGTGCGTGACTACTGGCGTGTCCAGCCCACCATTGAGTCGGCCAGATGGGTGTTCCAAGACCACAAGCCGACAGGCACGGAGGTCTACTTGTACTACGGCATCCCTGATCAGCTCTACCTTGCCGTGCTCAAGCCAGTACACGGCGCACCCGGCCGGCCCGACGAGCTGTATCTGGAATCGTTTCGCAGAACCAATGAGCGCGAGCTGGCGCGCGCTCAGAAGAAGTTTGATGCATTGCGATGAAAGCGGCTCCGGGGATGGACTCGCATGCCCCATCTTCGGATTCACTCGGTTGAGTGCTCAGCCGTGGCGAGATATTTACGGCACACCGGAGCCTGACAGGAGCATACCATGACTGACGCCATCCACATCACCCTCGACGATGCGCAAGCCCGGGCGGCCTTCAAGGCCCTGCGCCAGCGCTTGACCGACATGTCGCCGCTGATGAAGAAGGCGGCAGGCCACCTGGCCGACGCCACCGAGACGGCCTTCGAGCGCGAGACCAGCCCGGACGGCATTCCGTGGGTGGACCTGGCCGACCGCACCAAGGCCGCCCGCGCCAAGCGCGGCAAATGGCCCGGCCAGATGCTGCAGGTGTCCGGCCATCTGGCGCGGTCGGTGACCACCGACTACGGCGAGGACTGGGCCGAGATCGGCAGCAACCTCGTCTACGCCCGCATCCAGCAGAAGGGTGGGACCATTCACCAGGCAGCACGGTCTCACATCAGCACTCGGCAAACCATCGGTGCGCATGACATCCAAATCCCTGCGCGGCCATTCCTCGGCCTGTCCGACGGCACCACCGCCGCCATCCAGGCCGACATGCTCGACTGGATCGACTTGCACGCCCCAAATGGCTGATTTCCTGAAACGCCCTGTAACGCCCTGTGCTGCATTCTAAGGACGACGCGTGTCGGCCTATGGTACGGCCTACCTCGCATGCCAGGTGGAGAATTTAAATCGGTTTCAAAGCGATTAAATCGGGGTCCGGCACACGAAAAGGCCTGAGCGACACTCCGAATGACGAAATCTCCCGTTCGGCGGCACAACCAACGAGGACTTACACAATGAACACCGAACCCGAAATTGAGCAGGAAATCCAGAGCAAGGGGCTGAACGCACCGCGTCTGACCCCGGAGAAGATCGATGCCACCATTGTCGATGAAGCCTACTACGTGTTCCCCGGAACGACGCTTACAGTGTGCTGCCTGACGTTGCGTAACGGCTACACAGTTGTGGGCGAGAGTGCCGCCGCAAGTCCCTCGAACTTTGATCAGGCGCTGGGCCGCAAGATTGCTCGGCAGCACGCCCGCGCGAAGATTTGGGCACTGGAAGGCTACGCCCTGCGTGAGAAGCTGGTCGCGTGATTCTCGGGAACCGCCACGCTGCGGCCGCCAGATCACCCGGGACGGCCCGGGTTATACTGCCCGGGCGCCATGTGCGCAACAACCGCACACTCTTGGTCTCCTACGGAGGTTCCTCGCATGAACCGCATTGCACTCGCCGCGCTGGTCTCCTTGTTTGCCGCCATGCCGGCTTTCGCCCTGGACCCGGTGGCGAAGGTGATCGATCAGCCCGAAGCTGCTGTTCAGATCACCTCGTATGAGGCCGAGACCTTCGAACAAGACAGCTATCCCTGGGCGGGCGTTCGCAACAGAATCAACGTCAAGAACACAAGCAAAGAACAAGTCGCCGCCACGAAGTTCGGGTTTGTGAGTTTCGATGCATGGGACGAGTTGCTCGACACCTCGTCCCACTTCATGATGGAAGGAATGTATCCCGCGGATGAGGAGACCCGTATTCTCGTGGCTCGTGATTGCGATGCGGAAACCTTTCACACCGGCTTTTTATACGTCAGCAAGATTCGTTTCGAGGACGGCCAAATCTGGGAAGCGGATATGAGCGTGATCCTTGCCAAGATCCGTGCGTTTGATCCGGACTTTGTGATCGATGACTTACACCACGATGAAGACTCCCAAGATGGCTTCTGCGGTTGACGCACCGATGGACCGCGCAACGACTGCTGCTAGCTCGGGCATGACCTGACGCGCAACGCTACGCCTGCACATTTTGCGAAGCCCTTCGCATCCTGCCACGCGCCCACACGGCCGACACTGGCCGCATGTCCTGCCGTGTCGCACCCCGCATCGCCACTTGCACCGCAGCCTGCCCGAAGCAGGCTGTGGCTTTGGTGGCCTGCGCATTCGAGCTGCCGCAGCCCGGCGCTGACCGCCGCATCACCATCCAGTTGACGCCGGACGGTGCCTTCCGCCCGCGTGATGGCCGCGACACCGGCGTCGATGCCTGGCACATGGATGCCGATATCGCCCGGCGCGTCATCGAGCGCTTCCGCCAACGGGCCACGCAGCCTGTCCTGGACTACGAGCACCAGACGCTGAATGCCGAGGACAACGGCCGGCCGGCGCCGGCGGCGGGCTGGATCACCGGCATGCAGTACGGCGACGGCGGGCTGTTCGCCACCGTGCAGCTGACCGAGCGCGCCGCGCAGTACATCCGCGATGGCGAGTACCGGCATATCTCGCCGGTGTTCACCTACGACCCGGACACGGGCGAGGTGCTGTCGATCGAAATGGCGGCGCTGACCAACTACCCGGCGCTGGATGGCATGCAACCGCTGGAGCTGCGTGCCGCAGCCCGGTTTCTTTCTCCCTCAAGCGAGGATTTTTCCATGAACGAACTCATGAAGCTCATTGCTGGCGCACTGGGCCTGAGCGAGCAGGCCACCGAGAAAGACGCGGTGGCAGCGCTGAAGGCCCACTTCGACAAGCAGGCCGAGGACGGCGCGGCATTGCGCAAGGCCCTGGCTGCCGACCCCGATGCCGACACCGAGGCCCTGGTGGCCCGCTGCGGCACGCTGGTGCGCAAGGCCACTGCCGTGGCTGGCCAGTCGCCGGACCCGGAGAAGTACGTGGCCGTGGCCACCTTCGAGACGGTCAAGCGTGAGCTGGCCGCTCTCAAGAAACAGGTGCAGGCCGGTGAAGTGGATGCCCTGGTGCAACAGGGTCTCGACGAGGGCCGGCTGTTGCCTGCCCAGGAGGCCTGGGCCAGCGAGCTTGGCGCCAGCAACATCGCTGCGCTGCGGAAGTACCTGGAGGCCACCGCGCCCATCACCGCGCTGACCGGCACCCAGACCGGCGGCAAGGCGCCAAAGGACACGAGCCATGCCGACGACGGCGCGCCCAAGTTGACCGAAACCGAGCTGGCGGTTTGCAAGGCCACCGGCATTGACCCGAAGGACTACGCCGCCGCCAAGGCGGACGAATCCACCACCGAGGAGGTCGCGTAATGACCGCTGCAACCGCAGATCGCAATACCAAGCGCCGCGACGGCGTGGAGTTCTCCTTCCCGGCCGCGGCCAGCAAGATTCTGGCCGGCACCCTCGTGGTGCTGAACAGCTCGGGCTACGCCGAGGGTGCCAGCACCGCCACCGGCCTCCAGGCCGTGGGCGTCGCCCAGGAGACGGTGGACAACGCCGGCGGCAGCGCCGGGGATCTCAATGTGCCGGTGCGTCGCGGCGTGTTCGCCTTCGCCAACAGCACCAGCACGGACGAGATTACACGCACCGACATCGGCAGCACCTGCTACCTCGTGGACAACCAGACCGTCGCCAAGACCGACGGCACCAGCACCCGCAGTGCAGCGGGCACGGTGCGCGACGTCAACGACGCCGGCGTCTGGGTGGAACTTTGATCCGGGGTCGCCCGGCATAACTGGAGACTCACATGATCATCAACAAAGGCAATTTGCAGACCGTTCAAACGGCCTTCCACGCGGCGTTCAAGCAGGGCCTCGGCCAGGCCGCATCGCAGTACGGCCAGGTGGCCACCACGGTGCCGTCCAGCACCGGCTCCAACGAGTACGGCTGGTTGGGCCAGTTCCCCGGCATGCGTGAGTGGCTGGGTGACCGCGTCATCAACAACGCCGTCGCCCACGGCTACACCATCCGCAACAACAGCTACGAGAGCACCGTGGCCGTGCCGCGCACGGCGCTGGAGGATGACCAGTACGGCATCTACACGCCGATGATGCAGGAAATGGGCCGTGCTTCGAGTGCCCACCCGGACGAGCTGGTGTTCGGCCTGCTGAAGAACGGCGCCAGCGAGCTGTGCTACGACGGCCAGAACTTCTTCGACACAGACCACCCGGTGGTCGATGCCGACGGCAAGACCCAATCGCAGTCCAACTGGGACAACAATTCTGGCAACGGCACCGCCTGGTACCTGTTGGACGCGGGCCGCGCGCTCAAGCCCATCATCTACCAGAGCCGCAAAGCCGCGCAGTTCACCACGCTGGACCGCAACACGGACGAGAACGTGTTCATGCGCAACCAGTACCTGTACGGCGTGGACAGCCGCTGCAACGTCGGCTACGGCTTCTGGCAGTTGGCCTACGGCTCGCGCAAGGACCTCACCGAGACCAACCTGGTGGCAGCCTGGAAGGCCATGACCGAGCGCACCGGCGACGGCGGGCGCCCGCTGGGCATCAAGCCGACGGTGCTGGTGGTGACGCCGGGCATGCAGTTCGACGCCATGAAGCTGGTCAGCGCCAGCACGATGGCCAACGGTGCCGAGAACGTCATGAAGGGCATCGTCAGCGTCGCCGCCTCGCCGTGGCTGGTGTAAGGGGGTGATGCCATGACCATCGTCAAGAGCACCACCGAAAGCTTCCGCCGCGCCGGCATCCAGTTCACCCGCCAGGGCGTCGACATCAACTTCGACGCGCTCACGGACGAGCAGCGGGCCGCCATCGAGGCCGAGCCACGTCTGGTCATCAACAGTGATCAGGACAAGCCCGGCAAGAGCAAGAGCAAGGCCAAAGCCGGCAAGGACGACGACAAGGCCAAGAGCAAGACGACGTCGAAAAGCTAGCCGCAACGACTCGTGAAGCGACCGGGTGCCCCGCCTGCGGGCGGGGCCACGGTTCCCACACAGGATCCGCATGTACATCAGCCCCACACAACTACTGGACCGCGTTGGCGGCACCGAGCTGGCCGAACTGGCCACGCCCGACCAGGCGCCTGTGGTCGACGCGGAGTTGATGGCCGCCACCATTGACGGTAGCGACCGCAGCGCCTGGAGCCCGGCCGAGATTGCCGTGGCGGACCATGCGCTGGTCACCATCCAGACCGCCTGCGATGACGCCACCAGCCTCTGCAATGGCTACCTTGCCAAGCGCTACACGCTGCCCTTCGCCGGGCCGATGAATCTGCTGGTGGTGTGGGCTCGGGCCATCGCGCGCTACTACCTGCACAAGGACCGCCGCACCCTGGAGAGTGACGATCCGGTGGTGCGCGATTACAGGGATGCGCTCAAGAGCTTGCAGCTTGTAGCCAACGGCAAACTGAGCCTGGGCGCAGACGACCCGACGGTCGCCGATGGCGCCACGGGTGGCGACGTGCAGTTCGAGTCCGACCCGACCGTTTTTGGCCGCGACGAAATGCGGTCCTTCCGTTGACCCATGATTGAACCAGGAGCACCCATGTTTGCATTCATTCTCGGCTTTGCCATCGGCGTTGTCGCCGGCCCGGCATTCCTTGCCAAGGTCTGGCCGCGCATCAAGGCCTGGTGGAAGGCACACCAGTAATGTACGGCCCGTTCCCCGCCAGCGACGTGGAGCAGCGCCTGCGTGACAAGGTCGCGGCCCTGCGCCTGGTGGGCAATGCCGCCGACCTGCAAACCGCGCTCAAGGCTCAGCCGCGCGCCGTGCCGGCGGCCTACGTATTGCGCACCGAACGCGGCGATGATCCCAAGGGCTACAGCGGCGGCACGCTGGTGCAGCGCATCCGCGTGACCATCCAGGTGGTGCTGTGGGTGCGCAACTACGCCGCCAGCGGCACTGGCAGCGGTGCGCGCGCCGAAATGGACGGGCTGCAGACTGCCGTACGCGCCGCTCTGGTGAATTGGGCACCATCCACCGAGTTCGACGCCATCAACCTCGAAGCCGAACGCGACGAAGCTTACGACGGCGGCAGCCTGGTGACGCAGGCCATCTACCGATCCAACTACCGATTGCAGATTGAGGCGAACCCATGAACAAGCACCCTTTCCCGAATGCCGGCGGCGCCTGGCGCTATGACGGCAAACGCTTGTCACGCGACGTTGAGTCGTCCGGCGACAAGCCCAAGACCAAACCCGTTCCGGTTCGCAAGCCGGCCGACAAGCACCAGGAGAACAAGTCATGACCCAGCCTGCATTGGACTATTTCAAGAAGCGGTCGCTGCTGCTCAAGAAGGAAACGACCGAGGGCGTGGATGCAAGTCCCGTTGGCAGCACGGATGGTTTCCGGCTGTTCGACGGCTCCAGCTCGACCGAGTTCGACAAGGTGGAGCGGCCCATCGACCGGGACTTCTTCGGCGGCGAGGAATTCGCCGTGGCGAACCGGCGCGCCAAGATCGAAGGCGAGTTCGAGCTGTACCCGCCGGCCACTCCCGGCCAGACCTCAACCTCGGATGCCGATTGCGCCCGCGTGCTCTTGCCCGCCGGCATGGCCGTCACCAAGGATGCGATGGCCAAGACCACCACCTACAGCCCAGTCAGCGCCGGCATCGAGAGCGCCACGGCCTGCTTCTACCACACCGGCACGTTGATCAAGTCGCTTGGCTCGCGCGTGGATGTTTCCAGCCTGGCCATCGCCATTGGCGACCGCATGAAGGGCAACGCCTCGATCACGGGCACCTACGAGGAGGTCACCGGCGCCACGCCGGGCACCGTGGTGCTGCCGAGCACTGTGCCGGTCGTGGCCCGTCACAAGAACACCAAGACGGTAGTGAGCACCTTGGTCAAGGGCGGCACGTCCAGCACCGTGGCCACGCCACTGGTTGATCTGGAAGTGTGGGCCAAGTCGCTCAGCATCGATTTCGGCAACGCGCTGCAGCACAAGGAGTACACCTCCAAGGCGGTGAACGGCATCACCGACCGGCAACCGACTTGGTCGCTGCAACTGGCCAAGACCGATATCAGCGCCGACTTCAACCCGTGGTTCGTGCGTGACAACGGCATCATCCTCACCGCCGCCCTGACGTTGTGGGACGACGACACCCGTGACGGCCTGAAGTCCACGCTGTTCGTGCGCGGACAGATCGAGTCCATCACCCCGACCGACATTGATGGCGACTACGGCTGGGAGTTGTCCGGCCCGTGCATCCCGTCATCCAGCGGCAACGATGAGTTCTACATCGAGTTCGGCGACGACACCCCGTAAGCCGACCCCAACCGTACTTACCAGGGGCCGCCGCGATCTGCGGCGGCCCCATCACAAGGAGAACGCACCATGTCCGTAACCTTTGCCACCAAGCGCGTCACCACCGACGAGTTCAAGATTCACCTGGCCATTCCGCCGGAAAACCCGACCATGCGCGGCTACATCACCGTGCGGGCCAACGTGCGCTCCAAAGCAGCGCTCAAGGATCTGGCGAATGCCGTCCAGGACGACGAATACGAGGACGATATCGCGGTCTTGAAGGACATGTACGCAGGCATTGAAGGCCTCGGCAACGAGGATGGCCCGCTCACTGGCGAAGCCGTGTGGGATTTCCTGATCAACGACCCGACAGGCGCCTACATCGTGCCGGCCTTGATCGAGGCCTACTTCGACCAGTACCAGCAGGCCCGCCGGGGAAACTCGAAGCGGCGGCGCTCGCGCTAAGCGGTGAGCGTCGCCCGATCAGCGACGAAGACAGCGCACGCCGGGACGATGGCTTTGTAGAGGAGGCACTGGACAACGATGAGGATGCAGGCGACCGGGACATCACCGTCGAGGTGGGCATCTGGCCCTGCAATGAGCTGGCTGTCCAGGTCTTCCTCGCCTGCGACATCGAGGCACTCGTCGGCATGTCGATCTTCTGGACGGGCATCAGCCCGCAAGCCATCGCCGCCGTCTGTCACCTGCTGCGCGTGCCGCCCCGTGACCGCGCGGATGTTCTCGAGGACGTCCGCTTCATGGGCAAGGTGGTGGCCGGGTCACGCAACAAACGGCAGGACAAGACGTCGAAACACGACAAGTGAGGTTCAGGCGTCTTTGCCGATGTCCAGATCAGGCCGGATGATGGCAATGATGCCGCTGAGCACAAAGAAGAAGATCCCGAACAACGGGATCAAAAACACCACGGCACCCAGTTCTCCAAGCGCCAATGAGGTGATCGTTGCAGTGACGACGGTCAATTTGAACGCGGTTCCGGGACTCATGGTTGGAGAATACCACGGTGGCTGACCAGATCGTCACGCTTCGCATCACCGCCGACGGCAAGGCGGCGATCACTGCGATCAACAAGGTGGACTCGGGGCTGGATGGCTTGGGAGCCAGCGGCAAGCGTGCGGGCGGCAAGGCGGCGGCTGGCATGGGTCACGCCGCGACTGCAGTCAAGAAGTACGGCAAAACGGTAGAACGGACAGCGAGGAAGACGGCGCGTTCTCACAAACGCATGGCCGATGGTGTTGACTCAATCAGCCAACAGCTTGCCAGATTGGAAAAATGGGCTGTCCGAGTGGGGGCGATCGCTGGGTTCGCGTCTGCGGTGTCCAAGATTGCCCGCATGGCCGACGAGTACACCAACCTCAACAGTCGTCTGAAACTTGTTACCGAAACCAGTCGCGAGGCAGCCAATGTCCAAAACGAGCTGTTCGAGATTGCCCAGCGCTCGCGTAGTGCTCTGGGGTCCACGGGGTCGCTGTACGTCAAACTGGCACAAGCCACAAAGGAAATGAACCTGTCGCAGCAGAAGATGCTGCGCATCACCGAGACGGTCAACAAGGCATTCGTTGTTTCAGGTGCCGGAGCGCAGGAAGCGGCGGCGGCGATTCAGCAGCTGTCACAAGGCCTGGCATCGGGCGTGCTGCGTGGCGATGAGTTCAACTCCGTTGCCGAGCAAGCGCCGGTCATCATGGACATGCTCGCCAAGTCGCTGAATGTAACCCGTGGCGAGCTGCGCGGCATGGCCGCCGAGGGCAAACTGACCGCAGAAGTTCTGGTGAACGCCCTTGGTGAGGGTGCAGCGGACGTGGACGCCAAGTTCGCGAACATGCAGTTGACCATCGGCGGGGCATTCCAGCAGCTGAAGAACGCGGTTTCCCAGTTCGTGGGCGAGGCGGGCAAGGCGTCCGGCGTGGCGTCCGCGTTGGCTGACAGCATCGGGTTCATCGCCAAGAACCTCGGCACGCTGGTGGCCGTGGCGGGCGCGGCGTTGCTGGCGTGGATGGCCAAGGTGGCCGTGCAACTTACCACGCAAGCGGCTTTGTGGGCCACCAACACCGGAGCTGTCCTGGCCTATCGTGCCGAGGTGGCCAGGCTGGCTGGATCAAATCTGGCCGGGTCGCTCAGTGCGTCGGCGGCCGGAATGACGCGCCTCGGGCAGGCGATCCCCAAGGTTGTTGCCGGCCTTGGGTTGGCGGCCGCAGCTGCCGCTGCTGCCATGTACGCGGTCAATGCGTACTTCGATGCCTTGGATGAAGGCAGTACCCGCAACATGGATGCCATGAAAACAACCAACAGCCTGACACAAGCGGTCATCGCGTACCGCAGGCAGCTGGTCGGTGCGGCGGGTGACATTGAATCCATGCCCAAACTCACTGCGATGTTTGGCACGCGAGAGCAGATCACGAAGAAGCTCGCGGACGTTCAGGAGCGTTTGGCGAAAACACAAGAGAAGTTGAACGAGAGCAACCGCAAGACCTGGGACAGCTTCAAGCGGACGGGTAACGTCATGGAGTTGGTCGTCAACATTTCGAACGACAAGCTTAATCCCGCGCAACGCGCGACCAGGAAAGAGGCGGAACAGCTCAAGGATATGGCTGATCTGCTCAACCGGGCACTGAAGAGCCTGGATCAAACCACGATCAATGTCGCGGAGTCATTCAGCCGCGACCTGCAGTCGTCTCTGGATGATGCGATTGCGAAGTTCCGCCAAGCTGATGGCGTGATTGAAACGGTCAAGGCTGCCATCGCAGGCCTGTTGAACCTCGGCACCGCATTCAACGCCGCCGCCGGGCAGAAGATGCTGGATCAGCTCAAGGATGCGACAGCCGCGAACGAGGCGGCAACGGCAGAGATCGAGCGCTCCAAGATGAGCCACGTCGAGCGAGCACAGGCGTTGATCGCCGATGCCAACGCGATTGCATCCCTGAATGGAACAACGGATGCCAGCCGCAAGGCGCTCGCCGAATGGTCTGCCAATTTGCTTGCCTCGGCGCAAGCACTGGATGCAGTCAACGCGGCGACGAGCAGCCCCAAAGTCAACGAATCCATCAGCGCCTACGATCAACTCATGGGCCGCATTGCCGAGCGCACGCAAGGCTACATGGATGACCTGGACAACCTGACGCAGGCGCAGGTCACCTACCGCGAGGAAATCGCCCGGCTGGTCGAGCTGTACGAGCAGGGCGCCATCAGCAAGGACAAGTTCTTTGCCGGTCGTGACATGGCGCAGGCGGAGTTCAGGGCAGCACAGGATGCCGCCAAGGACGACAAGAAGCCCAAAAAGCCCGGCGTCGATTACGTCAAGCAGGCCAAGGCAGCGGCGGCATACAAGGCGCAGCTCGTGGGACTGTCGGATGCCCAGCGCAGGGTGGCCGAGACTGTGGCGAGCGCGAAGGCGGCGTGGGGCGAGTTGAACGAGTCCCAGCAGGCGTCCTACGGCTCCATCACCGAGTACCTCGCCGAAGCCGAGAAGGTCGGCGAAACAATGGCGGCGCTGGAAATTTCAGACAGCATGCTGAAGCCGGATTACTTCCAGGGGCTGGCCGACAGCATCGATATATTTGAGTCAGCGCTGCGAACCACACGGATGGAAATGCAGACCATCGCCGAGCAGATGGCACAGCTTCCAGAAGGCTCGGATCAGTACGAGACGCTGGAGGCACAGTTCGACAAGCTCAACGAAAAGGCAGAGACATTCGGCGAGAAACTGCGAAGCCTGTCACTGGAGCGCCTGGGAGCCATCGCTGGCGTGGCCGCTCAGGGCCTGCGCGGCATCCAGTCGTTGACAAAGGAAGGCAGCAAGGAATACGAGGCGCTGAACATCGCTGCCAGTGCTCTGGCTGGCGTGCAGGCAGTATCGGCCATCATCAACCAAGGCTCGTCGGGCGACCCGTACAGCGCATTTGCACGCATGGCGGCAATGGCGGCTGCACTGGCGCCGATTCTGGCCAGCATCGGCCAGTCTATTTCGTCGGTGAAGGCATCCGGATTCACGGACACTGCCAAGCAACGCCAGGAGACGCAGGGCACCGGCACTGTGTTGGGCGACGCGGCCGCCAAGAGCGAATCCATCCTCAATGCCACCGAGATCACAGCCAACGCCACAGAGAAGCTGGTCGGCATCAACACCGGCATGCTGCGTGCCATGCAGGCCCTGCAGAAAGGCATCGGCTCGGCCACCGGCATGCTGGCGCGCGGGGCGGGGCAGATGGAGTTCAATCCGCTGGACTTCTCTGTGGAAGGTGACATGGATGGCGTGATTGATGCCATCGGTGGGATTGTCACCCTTGGCTTGTCGCTCCTGGGCGGCTTTGGCGACTTCCTCGGCGATCTGTGGCGGAAAATATGGGGCGGCAAGACCAAGGTCACCGACCAGGGCATCAAGATTTTTGGCGGCACATTGATGGACCTGATCGAAAACATCGCGGTCGGCGCTTATGCCGAGGTGCAGTCCAAGAGCTGGGCGTTCGGCAGCACCCACACCAACGAGGTTGTGCAAGATGTGTCAGATGCGCTGCAAAGCCAGTTCCAGCTGATCCTGCAGTCCATCGTGGATGCGGTGCGTGAGGGCGCGCTGGCGCTCGGCCTGTTGCCCGACGATATCCAGCGGGCGATTGAGAAGTTCCGCATCGAAGCGAAGAATATCAGCCTCAAAGGCCTATCCGCCGAAGAGCAGCAAGAAGAGCTGCAGGCCGTGTTCAGCCAGATTTTCGACAACCTTGCCGGCGCCGTGGTGCCATTCATCGAGCAGTTCCAGCAGGTCGGCGAGGGCCTGGGCGAGACGTTGATTCGCGTCGCCACCGAAGTGCAGGTATTCCGCGAGGCCGTCAAGCGACTTGGCCTTGCCGTGGACGACACGGATCCGGAGCGGTTCGCCCGGATTGCGGATGGCCTGACGCAGATGATGGGCGGCATCGAGGCATTTATCACCGGCATGCAGGCGTTCGTGCGCAACTTCGCGCCGGAGGCGCACCAGTTTGAGGTGGCGCAGAACGCCATCACGTCGGCCTTCGAGCAGGTGGGGTTGGTGTTGCCGGACACGCGCGAAGCGCTGTGGGAACTCATGCAAAGCATCGACGCCTCCACGGAAGAGGGCCAGCGCAAGATTGCCACGTTGCTGCAACTGGCCGATGTGACGGACCAGTACTACGACACGCTGGAGAAGCGTGCCAAGGAGCTGGCAAGCCTTGCCGCCAAGTTCCGCGATGCGGTGTTCACGTCGGATGAAATCGACCAATACCGCATCGACACGCTGACCGATACAGCCAGCAAGGAGCTGGCCGACGTGGGCTTGTCATCGGACACGACGATGGCACAATTTCGCGATGCGTACTTCGCCGTGGCCGACACGCTTACCGACGAAGAACTGCGGCAGTGGTACGAGGCCGGTATTGCCCTGGGCGCGCTGGATGATGCTATCGGCAAGACGGGAGAAATGGCGAAGGTCGCAACGGTAGATATTCGCGCACTCGTGGATGCGCTCAACGCCTACGCAGCCAAGTCCGAGCAGCTGCGCATCGATGCGCTGGACAATGAGTTCGACCGCAGCATGGCGAATATCCAGATGTGGGTGCGCGACACCGTGGCTGAGCTGAACCGGCTGGCCAAGGCGGCTGGCAAGTCCGGTGCGGCGGTCGAGGACTTGACCAACGTCCACGAAATCGCGGCCCGGCGCATGGCGGCACTGATCGACCAGCTGCGCGCCAAGGCCCGCTCGCTGGTGCAGGAGTTGTACGGCCAGAATTCGGCCAACATGACGCTGGACCAGCTCAATGCCCGCATCGCAGAGCTGCAGGGCGCGGCGAACAGCGCCGGCAGCGGCATTTCGCAGGCCGTGGACCAGATCAATGAATCGGCCCGGCTGCTCTTCGGCGACCTGTCGCCCTACAAGGACGCACAACGGCTGGAGTTCGCCAAGCAGGCATTTCTGAGTGGGAACGCCTCGGCAGAGGACGTGCTGCGCATTGGCCGGGACATGTACGCCAGTACGTGGCAATACAAGGAGTTGTTCGATTGGGTCCAATCAAACAACAAGAGCCAAGACAGCGGTACGGCGGCAGTCCAGCAAGTGGCCAACGCCGTGCGCTACAACGCGGAGGAGCTGGCACGGCTCATCGATCGCCGTGACGAGCTTCTGGAGCAGCAGCGGTTCACCAAGGCCGTCGAATTGGCCGAAACGGTCGCCCGGCTGGCGCAGAGCACCGGAGACAGTTTTTCCGAAATTGCCGAGGAGCTCGGGTTCAGCCTCGAGGACCTGGGCAAGGATTTGGGCGTCGACAACATCCTCGATTACCTGCAAGAGCAGGTGAACGACATCCCGCAGAACGTCATCCGCGAATCGGCAGTGACGGTGGCGGACGTGATTCGCAAGTCATCCGATGACATCGTGGCGGCCATCTGGAACACCAGCCCCTACGGCGACCCGACGGGCGGTTTCCGGACCACCCCGGCGGACATCACGCGACCCGATGGTCCGACCATCGGCGGCCCGTACGCGCCGGAGCATGTGCCGCACGGCCCTTACGACATCGACCGGCCAGGCGTGCCGGCACCCGTGGAAACCACATCGCCCCACGTGGAATCCCGACTCGACAAACAACAGGAGCAGCTGAATGCAATCGCACAAATTCTGGGCCGGTATCTGCCGCGCGTGGCGGAAGATTCAGAGCGCACTGCGGGCGCTACTGCGCAGATTGCGGACGATACTCGCGAGAGTCTGGATAGCCGTCAAGCAATCCCGCGTCGGGCACCTTCTACCCAACTGGTTGATTGAGATCATGGATCGTATCCTCATTGACATCGCAAGCGGATTCTACCTGTCGCCGCCGACGTTCCCGGATGGCGTTGTGGGCGAGCCCTACAGCGTGACGATTACCGCGCATGGATACGCGGGGGGTGTGAACTGGGAGCTTTTGAGCGCGCCGACAGCACTTTCGCTCACAGACAACGGTGATGGCACGGCCACCATTTCGGGCACGTTGACGCAAGCGGCGCCGGACGGGAACAAATGCTCGTACTTGGTGGTGCAGGCAACAGATTATGTTGGCCGGGTGGCCGAGTTGAACAGGAACCTCCGTATCCCGTTCCGGACGGAGGCCATGATAGAAGCTAAGGGCGCGAGTGACACATTTATGTCATTTTATGTCGTGGGCGGGCCTATTGACACGCCGGATGCCGTGGCTGCGCTGGGCGGGCCGTACAGCTGGGGATGGACGTTTGTCCCGAGCATGCCCGCAGGCAGTGTTGTCTCGACAAGAGGCGCGTATAACGAAATTGTGGAGGTCACCGGAACTGGACTCAGCGCATGGCACGGCAGAGTGCAGGCAAACAGGTGGATTTGTTCCTCTTTACCGGAATCAATCCTTGCCCTCGAACTGCGATACAAGATGTTTGAGTTCTGAGATGGCAATCCGAAACTACGCCACCCTCGATCCGGCAACGCTGCCTTCGGCGACAAGCCTTGAGCGCAGCAACACCACGGCACTGACGGCTGAGGACACAACGCCGCAGACCGTGCGCTCGACCATGCCGAAGAGCGGGGCTGGTGTTTGGTATGTCGAGTTTGTGCCGTATGGCATCCTCGGGACCAACCCGATGATGCGCGTGGGCGTGTGTCTGTTGAACGCGAGCGCGACGACGCCGCTGGGCGAGGATGCGAACAGCATCGGCTGGGATTCGGGCGGCAACATCCGGCTTGGCGGCAGCACACTGGCAACCGTGCATACCTGGACGGTTGACGACGTGCTCGGAATGCGGGTTGATCTGGACGCCGAGCAGGTGTTGTTCTACTTCGGACGGCGACCTGTCGGGAGGTACAGTCTGCCGGGATCAAGCGCGTTGGTGACGCCGGCGGCGACAATTCTCGCCGGCGCGGGCAGTCCGACGATTACGCCGCAGCTGCGCATGCTGTACTCGTCCGGGCGGAATCAGCTGGAGTCCCCGCCGACAGGCAATACACGGGCAGGCAGCTCCGTCAATAACGGTTGGTTCGAAGTGGCCGCTGGCATTGGCCTGTTCCGTGCCGCAGACCGGGCATATCGCGACGCGGCAACTCCGCAGGAGGCATGGCCGGCGACCATCGGCGGCTCGTCGCTCAGCGTCACGCGCACGGTGTCGTTCTGGCCGTGGGGGCGGCGCGTGTCGCGCGCATCCACGAGCTTGCGGCTGCTCAACTCCACCGGGCTGTATGACGCCCTGGTCACAGATGATGCACGCGACGCGTCGGTGCGCATCCGCACGATGGAGGATGACACGCTGGCCAATGCCGATTTTGCCGGGTTCTATGTCGTCGACGGCGTACAAGCCAGTGACGATGGCAGCGTGAAATTGACTCTCAGCGATTCGACCGCCGCGCTGGATGTGCCGGTGCAAAACCGGATATACCTGCCGACGGTTGACGAGCCGATGATTGCAAAGTCGTGGCCACTGGTAATCGGCGCCGTGCGCTCTCTGCCGCTGGCCTGCATTGACGCTACCGAGCAGGTTTACGCGATCAACGACGGGCCGGTGGCCGGCGTCGGATCAATCCGCGACCGTGGCGCCAAGTTCTCGCCGAGCCTCGGCGACTATGTGCTGCAGCAAGACGGCCCCGGCACAGTGACGCTTGCCAGTATCGCGCAAGGCGCGGTGACTGCGGACGTGAGCAGCATCGGAGGTGACACACCATCTGCACCTGTTGACTTGCTCGCAGGCAAAGGCGACTTTGAAACGCCGAGCGATTGGGATTTGTCGTATGCGCCGCTGTGGAGCATCAGCGGTGGCGTGCTGTACTGCGATGCCGACCCATTCCCCGGTCAGGCAGGGTATTTCTCGGGCGTCAAAATTCCCTTGCCGGGCGGCGTCACGGAGGGCGAGACGTACATGATCCGCGTGACGATGAAGTACCTGATGGATGGCGGCATGAGGGACACCACATCGAACACGCCCACCAGCAATGTCCGGATTGCGTACTGCGATAACGCCGGTGCGCCCATGCGATTCAGCATGTTCTCTCCGGTTCGAATCTACACGCCGGGAAGCAAGGATGCGAGAGGCTACGGCTATGACGACCACAATGACTGGGAGTTCGATCCAGCATCCCAGCCGGTGGTTTTCATCGGCACCGCCCATGCCTCCCGAGATATCGCTATTGCGTTTTCCAACAGCCACTACGGCGGCACGGTGGCGATTGAAGACATCAAAATCTGGAAGTTGCTTGACCACGAGCTGGACGACGAGTCGCTCCTGCCAGCTACGTTCTACGAGGCCGCGCGCGAAATCCTCCAATATCGGCTTGGCTGGTCACTCGATCAATGGAGTGCAGACGATGCGATGGCCATTGACACTGCCACGCGCTATGCGGGCGTGGGCCTTGCCAGCACCACCGACAACCCGTTGAGTGCCGCCGAGGCGTTAAGCATGTTGTGCAATGCTTACTGCGTGAGCATGTGGCAGGACGCCGACGGCAAGCTGCGGTTCACGCGCCTGGTCGATCCGGGTGGCGAGGTAGCAACAGCGCACATCACCGAGCAGGACATGCTCACAGCCCCGGTGATTGAGGTGGATGTTGCCAGCGGCCTGACCACACAGATTGCCGCGCGCAAGAACTGGCGGCCGCTCGGTGACAGCGAGATCGTCACCGCCGACATTGGCCAGCCGTACACGACCGACGGCGGAGAATCCCCATGACGATATCCCGACACGAAACCCGCATCAGCTTGCGCCGCAAGCCCACCACAGGCGCGCCCACAGACCTACGTTCGTGGGAGGTGTGCTGGAACAGCGCCGACAACATCATGTATATCGGCACGGGCGACGATGGCAACGGCAACGCCACCGGCACGGCGGTCGTGGGTGGCGCTGGCGGTACAGTGGCGTGGTCGCAGATTACGGGCGTGCCGGACTATGCCTCACGCTGGCCGACGTGGAGCGAAGTCGCGAGCAAGCCGAGTACCTTCACCCCCAGTGCGCACACGCACACCTTGGCCGACGTTACGGATGCCGGCACCGCAGCCGACGAGGACACCGGCACCAGCGGGCACAAGGTGCCGCTCCTCGATGGCGGAAACACATGGACGTACTCTCAGTATTGTGGCGGCGAGTGGGTTTCAACAGGCAACTTTAGCTTTCGCATGACTAAAGGCACATACGGTGTCATGTGGTTCAAGACAAGCGCCACGCTGTACCTTATGTGTACCGATGCGAACAATCAGGCCGGCTTGTACAACTCTCTGCGGCCTATGTCCGTGGACCTCGTGACGGGTGTGGTGTCATTCCTCAACGGCATTTCTCTTGCCGGCACCACCTCGCAATACGTGCGTGGCGATGGGTCGCTGGCGACATTCCCCGCCATCGGCGACATTACCGACGTGACAGCCGGGGCCGGGCTTGCGGGTGGCGGCAGCAGCGGCAACGTAACGGTAAGTATGGGCACGCCGGGCACCCTCACCACCGGCACAAGCAACAGCGCCAGCGG
>CAZOXZ010000011.1:0-31459 GCA_964583865.1 uncultured Rhodanobacteraceae bacterium
GTGCTGGAACAGGGCCAGCTGATGGACAACTACGTCACCTTTCTGGCCGGCATCCTGCGCTCGGTGCGCTTCGGCGCCAGCGACGCGCATGCCATCGCCAACATGGTGCGCTTCAATTATTTCCTCGCGCATGGCGCTATCAGCCGTGATGCCGCGAGCGGTCGTTACCGTGTCGATTTCGGCAAGATGACCGCGGCCATCGACTCCCTGTCGCGCAAGATTCTCATGGTGCAGGGCAATGGTGATTACGCCGAAGCCACGCGCATGAGCACGGAAATGGGCAAGATCGGCACGCAACTGGCCGCCGACCTGCAGCGCCTCGAGCAGGCCGACATCCCCGTCGACATCACCTTCGAGCAGGGGCCGGAGGTGCTGGGATTGTCGTCGCAGCCGTAGTTCGCCATTGCGCGCAGCGCGAATGCGACATGGCGGGTAGAAGCGCCAGGCCCGCGAGCATCTTGTGGACCGCGAGCATCCTGCTCGCATCAAAGCAAGTCAAACCACCCAGGCTGCTGGCGCGGCGATGCCGGCAGGATGCCGGCGCTTCGGGACCGCGAGCATCTTGCTCGCATCAAAGCAAGTCAAGCCACCCAGGCCGCTGGCGCGGCGATGCCGGCAGGATGCCGGCGCTCCATTGAGGCCGCTGGCGCGGCGATGCCGGCAGGATGCCGGCGCTCCATTGGCGCGGCCGCTTTTAATGACGACATTCCCGATTCCCGATTCCCGATTCCCGATTTCCGCCCGTGTCCGTCGTCGGGTCCGCCTTCGCCGGTCCCGACCTACGCCAAGAACGCCTCCA
Source organism: uncultured Rhodanobacteraceae bacterium (assembly GCA_964583865.1). Taxonomy (GTDB): domain Bacteria; phylum Pseudomonadota; class Gammaproteobacteria; order Xanthomonadales; family Rhodanobacteraceae; genus DASSBG01. The sequence continues at coordinate 800 of CAZOXZ010000011.1, forward strand.
GCCGTCGGGCGACTTCGGCGGGGTGTTCCAGGTGCAGGTGGTGTTGGCCGGTCAGCTGTTCGACGGTGATGTCGGCCACCTTTGCTGCGCGGGCAGCGACGGCGTCCGGAGGAAGGTAAGGCGGTGCCGGGTCGGCCAGCAGCAGGAAGGTCGGGCAGCTGATGCCGACCAGCAGGCGATGGATCTGGCCTTCGGACATGTACACCGTACTGGGCGCGGTCAGGCGGGAGTCGGAGCGCCAGCTGTAGCCGCCTTCCACGGGGCGCAGGGCACGTTCGATGATGGGTCGGGCGAAGCTGGCGGGCAGGTCGCTGGCGGCCTCACGTGCGGCCGCGGCGCTGTCGATGTCCGGGAATACCCGCAAGCGGCTGGCGCGCGGTGTGCGCGTGGTGGCCGAGCGACGGAAGCGCTGCAGTGTTTCCGCAGGGTTGTCGGCCAGCGACCCGAGGCCTTCGATAAGGGCCAGTCGTCGCACCCGATCCGGCGCGGCGGCGGCCACCAGCGAAGCGACACCGGCACCCATGGAGTGGCCCAGCAGGTCGAATTGCTGCAGTCCCAGCGCACTTGCCGCCGCCAGTACCACGGGCACCGAATCGGTGAAGTTGTAACGCGCGAAGGGGCTTGATGGCAGGTGGTCCGAATGACCGTGGCCGGGCAGGTCCAGGGCGATGATACGGCGGTTGCCGAGCTCGCTTGCCAGGGGCGTGAAACTGGCGCCGTTGTCCAGCCAGCCATGCAAGGCGATCAACGGCGGGGCGTCCTCGGGACCGTGGGCCAGGGCGGCCAGTTCCAGGCCATCAAGCGGAATGCGGATTTCGTTCATGCGGTTGTTGTGGGTCGGGGTGGGTCCAGTCACGGGTGTAGTCGCGTACCAGCGCCGCCAATGCCCTTGCATGGGACTGGCTGGCGTTGAGCGCCGGGATGTAGCGCAGGCGCTTGCCGCCGGCGTCGCGAAAATAGCCATCGTTGCGGATGGCGATTTCTTCCAGAGTCTCCAGGCAGTCGACCGCGAAGCCGGGGCACAAGACGTCCAGTGTAGCGGTTCCCGCGGCGCCCAGCTCGCGCACGGTCGCATCGGTGTATGGTTTCAGCCATTCCTCACGGCCGACACGTGACTGGAAGGTCATTTGCAGTTCGTCCGCGGCCAGGCCAAGGCGCTGGCGCAGGGCGGCGGTCGTGGCACGGCAGTGTTCGAGGTAGGGATCACCCAGGCGAACGTAGCGTTCGGGAATGCCGTGAAAGCTCAGCAGCAGCTTGTCGCCGCGACCTTGTGCTTGCCAGTGATTGTGGACGGATTCGGCCAGTGCATCCAGCCATGCCGGATGTGTGTGGTAAGCGTTGACGATGCGCAACTCCGGCGGCCAACGCAGTTGTTGCAGGGCGTCGGCTGCAGCGTCCAGCACCGAGCCGGTGGAGGTGGCCGAGTATTGCGGATACAACGGCAGCAACAGGATCTTGCGTACGCCGTCGGCGGTCAGCCGTGCCATCACGTCCTGCACGCGCGGCCGGCCGTAACGCATGGCCAGTTCCACCCGGATCCTGGGCGCGTCGTCGTCGGCCAGATGTCGGGCAAGCGCGGTCGCGAGCTGCTCGCTGTGAATGCGCAAGGGCGAGCCTTCGGTGGTCCAGATCTGGCGGTAGGCATGTGCTGACTGCCGCGGTCGTGTGCGCAGGATGACGCCATGCAAGATCAACCACCACAGCCAGCGAGGCTGCATGTCGACGACGCGCTCATCACCCAGGAACTCGGCCAGCCACGGCCGCAACGCGGCCGCCGTGGGTGCCTCGGGCGTGCCCAGATTGGCCAGTACAACAGCGTGGCGTGCCGGTTTTTCAGTCATCGATAACGGGTCCGAGTGCAAGGGAAAAGGTCAGGCCGGCGGCGTGTTCGGGGCAGGCACAATACCATCGGCCTAGCTTCAGGGCTTTGTTGTGGCTTGAAAAAGTGCTACGGTTAAGGCTACTTGCATGCGGAACCGTGACGCAATGCAAGATAATAATCATAAACGGACTGGCCCATGCGTGCTTTGCTTTGCCTGATATTGGCGGTGGCATCGGTGTCTCTGGCGTTCGCGCAAGAGACCGGTTCCGCGTGGGCGGTTGATTATGACCGCTTCTACCGTGTCGACCTTGAAACGCGCCAGGCCACGTTTGTCGGTGAGGTTGGTGACGCCGGACCGCAACCCATGGCGGACCTCAGTGGCCTGACGATGACGCCGGATGGCATGCTGTATGCCGCTTCCGACACGCTCAAGGGCCTGGTCCGCATTGATCCGGCGACCGGCGCCGGCACCTTCATCGGCCGTTTCGGCATTGGTCAGAGCGACCCGACGGCGCCGCTCGATTTCGGCATGACCGCGGCCTGTGACGGCAGCCTGTGGCTCAGTTCCCCGGTGACGCGGCAATTGTGGAAGGTCAATCCGGCCAGCGCCAAGGCCACCCTGGTGGGCCAGCTCGGCCATGACATCACCGGCCTGGTGTTCGAGCGCGACGCGCTGTACGGCGTCGGCGGTCGTGGCGAGGAAGGCTGGTACGGCATTGACACCAAAACCGGTCACGCCACCCTGCTCGGTGGCCTGGGCAGCATGGTGGACTACATCACCTCGGCGTCGCCGGCGATTTTGCCCGACGGCACCGTGCTGGCCGTGTTCAACTATGTGCCGCCGCCGCCCGGCCAGGCCGTGCCGGACTGGAGTGATCTGGTGCGAATCGACAAGACGACCGGCGAAACGACGGTGCTCGGCACGATTCATGGTCCGTCCGGCTTGCGTGGCATCGGCGTTCGCGGTTTTGCGGTCGGGCCGCCGGTTTGCGGGTCGTCGGTGGCGGCCCCGGTGCATGCGGCCGTGCCCACGCTGGGCGACTGGGCGCGCTGGGTGCTGATGCTGGCGATGATGGGCATCGCTCTGGCCACCATGCGCCGGCAAACGGTTCGCTGAACCATCGACAGCCGAATCTTCTTCGGGATTTCATGGACGCGCTACACTGGTCGCCCTCGAGGTGCGGCGCAATCCGTGATCGCCCCGAAAGCATGACTGCGGAGAGTTTTTGATGGGAACGTTCAGTATCTGGCATCTGTTGATCTTCCTGCTGGTCGTGGTGCTGGTCTTCGGCACCAAGAAGCTGGGTGATGCGGGCGGTGACATCGGTCGCGCCATCCGCAGCTTCAAACGGGGGCTCAACGATGACGATGACCCGGCCGATGAGCCGGAGGCGCGCTTGCAGGCCGACAGCGATGTCGACGCCAGCAAGCAGGAAACGGCGGACCGGAAGCACCAGAAGTGATGGCGGCGGCCGTGTCGGTGACCACAGGTGCTCTGCGTCGGGGCGGTTGACCCGTGTTTGATGTCGGATTCGGAGAGCTGCTGCTGATCGCCGTGGTGGCCTTGCTCGTGCTGGGACCCGAACGCCTGCCCGGCGCGGCGCGCACGGCCGGCCGGGTTATCGGCAAGTTGCGCCGCAGCTGGACAGACGTTCGTGACGAGGTGGCACGCGAACTCGAGGCCGAGGATCTCAAGCGGCGCATGAACGAGGCCGTGATGCAGGGCCGGCATGCTGCCGAGGATCTTGATCAGGGTGTGCGCCGGCAGGTGGATGAAATCGTTGGCCAGGTCCGTGGCGATGGCGCAAAGGACGGCGAAGCGGATGCGGGTCGCATGGAGGAGTCGCCGCGCGATGACGACTGAGGGTTCCGACAGCGCAGCGAGTGCGCAGGGCGAAGGCCTGATTTCGCACCTGCTGGAGCTGCGCTCACGATTGCTGAAGTCGGTGGCAGCCTTTCTGGTATTGCTGTTGCTGCTGGCGCCGTTTGCGCGACAGTTGTATCACCTGCTGGCCGTGCCGCTGGTCGAGCGCCTGCCCGACGGCGCGCAGATGATCGCCATCGAGGTGGCCAGCCCGTTCCTGACGCCCTTGAAACTGGCGGCCATGGTGGCCTTGCTGTTGGCGATGCCGGTGCTGCTGTACCAGCTGTGGGCGTTCGTCAGTCCGGGTCTTTACCGCCACGAGCAACGTCTGGCCCGGCCATTGCTGGTGGCGGCTGTGGTGTTGTTCTTTGTCGGCTGTGCCTTTGCCTGGTTTCTGGTGCTGCCGAACGTGTTCCGCTTCATGACCGCCATCATTCCCGAGGGCGTGGCCATGATGACGGACATCAACCACTACCTCAGCTTCGTCATGCTGTTGCTGTTTGCCTTCGGCATTTGCTTCGAGGTGCCCGTGGCCGTGGTGGTGCTGGCTGCCATCGGCATCGTGGACGTGGCGCGCCTGGGGCATTGGCGCGGTTACGTGCTGATCGGCTGCTTCGGCGTGGCGGCGGTGCTGACGCCGCCGGATGTGCTGTCGCAGATCATGCTGGCCATCCCGATGTACGCCTTGTACGAGGCCGGTGTGCTGGCGGCACGGTTGCTGGTCCGGCGCGGTCACCCGGCAGCACGCGACGCCTGACGATCCGGCACGGCCTGACGCGCGTGCCCAGCGGTTGGGTGCCTACTTGCGGCCGGTTGCCAGCGGCAGGTTGGCCTGACGCCAGGCATCCACGCCGCCGCCCAGGGTGTAGGCGCGGTTGAAACCCGTCTTGTGCAGCTGCGCCGCGGCACGCAGGGAAGTCCGCCCTGTCTTGCAGACCACCACCACGGGCTTGTCGTGCAGCTTTGCGAGCTTTTCTGCCGCCGGATCGAATTGGTCGTGATCGACATGACGCGAGCCGGGGATGTGGCCCTTGTCGAATTCTGTACGCGGTGACAGGTCGAAAACCATGGCGTCGTCGCGGTTGATCAGCTGCGTCAGCATGGCGGGCGTCACTTCCTTGAACCCGCGCTTCAGGCGCGCCAGTTCGGTGAAGATCAGTACCACCAACAGCGCCACGAAGGCAGCTGCCAGCATCCAGTGGTTGCCCAGGAACTCGGGCAGACGGGCAAGGAATTGGCTCATCGGAAGGACTGTGATTCAGCGAACTGGCTATTATCGGGCTTCGCGCCGGCAATTGACAGTCTTGCGGTCATCGCGGTCGCGCACGCCGGGTTCACGGGGTGATGTCGGGCAACCCCGATTCCAGCCACCAGCGCTCCTTTTCCGGATCGTAGCGCCAGACCTGATTGTCGACGATGGAACGCTGACGCTGGCTGTGGATGTTGATCAGGCCGATTGCCACGCGCTGATGCACTTCGGTGTCGCTGACCGGTACCGGCCCGTCGCTGTCGTATTGGCTGACGCGAACCTGTTTGTAGCGCGCCAATTGCAACTGATCAAGCGGCTCTTCTTTCAGGACTTCGGGATCGATGAACTGAATCGCCTGGCCAATTTCTCCCCAGCGGATGGTGTTGGCGTAGGCATCCAGGGTTTGCTGCAGCGTCAATTCCTTGGTGTGGCTGGCGCAAGCGGCCAGCAAGGCGGTGACGAGGACGAGCAGGAACAGACGGGTACGCATGGCGTGGCTCCGGTGTCGACAATAGGCGGTATTGTGCCGCAAACCTGGTGACCGGTCCTATTTCCCTCCCGATCCGCCTGGCTGCCGCAGTTTGGCAACATAGCGTCCGGTCTGCTGGCAGGCCAGTTGGCCACCGGCATGTACCGTGGCTTCAAGGGTCATGCGTGCGCGGCCACGAGCGGCCAGGATGTCGCGAAAGTCTGACAGGCGTTCGCCCTCGGCCGGTGTGGCCAGCACTTCGATATCCTCGAAAATGGGCGCCCGATAACGGATCGTCGCGTCAGCCACGAAGATGTCGGCTTCGACGCCCGCCTGACGCAGGTTCAGCTCCAGCAGTGCCCAGGGCGCGATGGTCATCAGGCTGGCCAGGCTGCCACCGAAGGCACAGCCCTTGTCGTTGATGTTGGGTGCCAACGGCGCGCGCAGCACCAGGCGGTCGTCCTGCCAAGTGTGCAGGCGCAATTGCATGGCACGCGCGAGGGGAATGTTGTCCAGAGCAAACTTCTGCAGTTGCAGGGCGCTTTCCGGGAGGGACGATTGATCGGGAGTCATGGGCAAATGGGCACGGCAAAAGCGGCATTATGGTCGATGTGGGGCGGGTGGGTCACGTACGATGAGGCAGTACACTGCAGGCATGAGCGCGCTTGATCCGGCCACGACTGTCGTCATCACCACGCGCCCGTCCGGACAGGGCGTGGCGCTGTGCCGGCGCCTGCGTCGTCATGGCCTGATCGCCGGCAATCTGCCGGCCGTGCGTCTGGCACCCATGCCGGATCGGGACCGGGCACGGCAATCGCTGCAACAGGCCATGGGCGCCGACAAGGCTATCTTTACCAGCCCCGCAGCTGTGCGCCAGGCGGTTGCCTTGAAACCGGCTGGCCGCTGGCATGCACGCCGCCTTGCCGTGGGATCATCGACCGGCCGTGCGCTGGAGGTCGCCAGCTGGGGGCCGGTCATCGTGCCTCGCCGTGCCGACAGCGAGGGCTTGCTGGCCCTGAAGGCACTGCAACTGGTTGCTGGTGAAACGATTGCCATTGTCGGCGCCTCGGGCGGCCGGATGTTGCTCGGCCAGTCGCTGTCCGACCGTGGTGCGACGGTCCTGCGGGCACATGTGTATCGGCGTCTGCCGGCACAACTGGATGCACGCCATCACCGGCTTCTGGCCCGGCCGGGTTGCGCGGTAGTCACCGTGACCAGTGCCCAGGCCATGCGGGCGCTGGCCGCACGCCTGTCGGCTGAATCCTGGCAGCATCTGTGCCGTGGCGTGGCTGTCGCAAGCAGCCCGAGGCTGGTACGGTTGGCATCCGAGCTTGGCTTCAGTCGGGTCCGCCGTGCCCGTTCGGCCACGGACAGGGCTCTGGCGGACGCCATTGTTTCTCTTTTTTGAGTACCATGTACGAATGGACGAAAACGACAAAGACACGCAGGCCGAACAGCCGACGGAGCCGGCCGCCGCACCCACGGACCCGCAGCGAAACGTTGCCGACAACGGCTCCGACGATGCCTCGGACAGCACACCGGAGGCCGATGGCGGAGATGATGCCGCAACGGCGGCTGCAGCGGACACGGACGCGCCGGTAGCCGAAACGGACGCGCCGGACCAGGATCGCCGGGTCGAAGACGAAGAGCCGGCCAGCTACGACGCGGGTTCTGGCAGCGGCAGTGCTGGCGCGGGCGAGGATTCCGACAGCGGTGGTTCCGGCATGCGCTGGTTCATGGTGCTGCTGATTCTGGTGGCGCTGGCGGTGGCCGGCTGGTTCGGTTGGCAGCGTTGGCAACGTGCCCATCAACCTTTGCCGCAAGGCGATGGTTCGGCGGCTGCGCTCTCGCACAGTAGCGCTGACGGCGCGGAAACGGCCGCCAAGGCAGGCATGGATCGCGACGCCACGCAGGCCGCTGCCGAGAAAAAAGCAGCGGAGCAAGAGACGGCGCGACAAAAGGCAGCCGCACAAAAGGCAGCCGCGCAGGGCTCCGCCGGACAAAAGGCTGCGCAGCCACACACGGCACAGCCCACGACCGGGAAGCAAGAAGCCGCACCGGACCAAGCGGTCAACCTGAAGCAGCCGGATCAGGGCGTGGCCGACCAGCAGGCCGCCGCTGAACAACAGGCCGCGCGTCGGCTGATGGCCCGGCAGGCGGAGTTGCAGCGCAAGCTGACTGCAGTCGCCGGCCAGCTGCAACAATTGCAGGCGCAGGTTCGGGAGCAGCAAGCGGCAAGCCAGGCGAAGAATCACGGTGCAGCCGCCGATCTGTCGCGGCTGGACACGCAGTTGACGCAGCTGCGGCAGGCGCACGCAGCGACACAGGCCAAGCTGAATGCCCTGTCCAGTCAGGCGGGCCAGCTTGCCAACCAGATCCACAAGGTCAAAAGCTATCGCGCCACGACCCTGCGCGAGGTGCGGTTGGAGGAGATCGGCCTGTTGCTGGCACGGGCACAGCAGCGCCACGCGCTGTTGCACGATGGCGTCAGTGCGCTGCAGTCCCTGCGCGCCGCGCGCACCCTGATCGGCCAGCTCGAAGACCCGGCTTTTGCCGCGGTGGGTCGCACCCTGGATGACGAGATAGCGGCTCTGGCCGCCACGCATCCGGAGGCACATGCCGACCGCATGGCGCAGCTGCGAGAAGTGATCGCGTCCTGGCCGGATCTGCCGTTGAAGCCCATCAACACGCCACCGCCCGCTGAACCGGGCAAGGCCTGGGAGCGGGTCAAGGGTGCACTGTCGTCGTTGGTGGTCGTGGAACACGACGCCGGCAAGAAAGACCTGGAAGCCACCAATGATCGCCTGACCCGGCAGATGGCACGCATCGATCTGGTGCGCGCGCGGGCGGCGCTGGTAAATCGTGATGCCGCGACGGCGGCGGCCGCCTTGCAGCGCGTCCGTGGCACGCTACAGACGCAATACGACGGCACCAGCCAGGCCGTGAAACGGGTCGAGCGGCGCCTGGGTGAGCTGATCACCCAGCTCCAGGAAGTCCAGTCATCGCATGTCGAGCTGGGCGCGGCGCTGGCCGCATTCCAGCAGCAACGCAAGGCGCTGGCGGCCAAGGCCGCAGCGACCGATACGCCATGAAGTGGTTCTGGTGGATCCTGGTTCTGCTGCTGATCGCGATGGCGGCAGCCTTTGGCTGGCACTGGATCGCCGTCGATCCGGGTCAGGTGCTGATCCAGGTACGTGGTTGGCGCATCGAGACCAGCGTCGTGGTGCTGATTGCCGGCTTGATCCTCGCGTGGATCATCGCCGCCGCCATCTGGAAGTTGCTGCGTTGGCCCTTCCGGGCCGTGCCGCGGCAGCGTCAGCGTCTGGGGCAGAAGCGCTTGGCAGCGGCGCTCGAAGCCCAGTTCGCCGGCTACCCGGACCGTGCCGAGCGCAAGTTGCTGCGGGCCACGCGTTTTCTGCCGTTGAGCAGTTCGGCACACCTGCTGTATGCCGACTCGGCGCGTCGTCGCGGCAACTGGGCCAAGGCCATCGAGCATCTGGACAAGGCCGATGACAAGGCTCCGGCCGCCGCGCGCGTGCTGCGCGCGCGCGTGCTGCGCGAGAGCGGTGACGCTGAACAAGCGGCGCAGTTGCTGAGCAACGAGGCCGATGCCGGCACGTTGACGCCGGCCGGCTGGCACGAGCTGGTGCTGGCCGAGCTGGCGCGCGGCAATGGCCTGGGTGCCCTGGATGCCCTGCGCCTGTTGCGCAAGACGGATTTGCTGGATAACGAGGCCATGGTCGCACTGGAGAAAAAGACCCTGGTCGAGGCGCTCGGCGACACCAACGACCCGAAACTGCTGGGTCGCATCTGGCGTGACATGCCGCGCACGCGACGTGCCGATCCCGAGATCCTGGGCCTGTACGTGCGCCATGCCGCCAGAAACGGTGGCGAGCTGGCGGCCGTGGGCGCGGTACGCAGTTCCCTGCGCAAGAGCTGGGACCCCAAGGTGGCGGCCATGTACCTGGGCCTGGATGCCGACCCGCCGGCGAAGCGCCTGAAACGCGCCGGGAAGTGGCTGAAAAAGCATCCCGACGATGCCATGTTGCTGGCAGCCATGGGCGTGTTGTGTGCTCGCGAGGGTATGGCCCGCGATGCGCGAGATTATCTGGAGCGTGCCGTGGCGCTGGACTCGCGCCTGGCCCCGGCCTGGGCCGCGCTGGGCGACGTGGCCCGTGACGACGGCGACGAGGCCCTGGCCTCGCACTGCTATCGCAACGCCATCGGTGCGGCTTCCGGCGACACGCCCAGCCTGCGTTTGCCGGGTACCCAGGCCCTGATCGAGGCCGATGACGACAACGAAGATGCAACGGCGATGGCTGCCAGCGACGATGCCGGCCTGAGTGCGGATGATTTTGTTGCCGAGCCGGATGCCGAGGCCGAAGCCGGCGGCGACGATGATGCAGACGATGGCGAGAGTCAGTCCGCGCAGGCCGAGCGTACGGACTGAACCCGCAGCCCGGCGCGGGCATCGAGGATCTCCGCCAGTTTCTCTGGTGCGTAACGGAAGTTGTCGGTGAAAAGTTGTGTGCGCGGCAGGCCGGCGGCAACAAAGGCTTCAGTGGCTGCTTCCACCATGGCCGGTGGGCCGCAAACGTAGACATCGAACCCGGCGAGGTTGGTGTGGTCGGCCAGAACGGCGTCCACCACCAGCCCGTGAAAGACACCTGGCAGCTGGGCGTCAGGATCGTCGGAAATCGCCGGCACGAACTGCAAAAGCGGCAGGCGTTCGGTCAACTCTTGCAGGCGATCGGCCAGGTACAAGTCCTCGGCGCGGCGTGCGCCCCAGTACAACTGCATGGGTCGGCCTGATTCCAGGCGCAGGAAGTGCTGGATCATGGCGCGAATGGGTGCCATGCCGGTGCCGCCGGCGACGAACAGAATCGGCCGCTCGGCATTCTCGCGCGGGATGAATGAGCCCAGCGGGCCGATGACGTCCACGCGCTGGCCGGGCGTCAGTTCGGCGAACAACTGGCGGTTGAAGTCGCTGTGCGCCACGCGTCGCACATGCAATTCCATGCGTCCGTCGCCGGCATCGACATTGGCAATGGAAAACGGGCGCTGCAGCGATCCTGGAAGGCAAAGCTCCAGATACTGGCCGGGTAGCCAGTGCAAGGGCGACGCCTCATCACAGGCACGAAATTCCAGTTGCACCACCTCCGACGACAACGGCTTGCGCGCCACCAGTTCCAGTGCCCGCTCCCGGCAGGCAACATCCGCGACGCTGCGGATGGTGCGTGGCTGCAGGGTCAGGTCGCTGGCTGCCTGCGCCTGGCACAACAGGACGGGTTCTGCGGCATCATCCGTTTCCAGCGGCTCGCCCGCCGGCGTGTGCACGCGCCCGCGTTGCAGCCAGGCACGGCAACTGCCGCACTTGCCATTACGGCATCGCCAGGCGCGGGCCAGGCCGGCACGGCGGGCGGCATCAAGCAGTGTCTCGCCAGGTTCGGCCACGAAGCTGTGCGCATCGCCGGCCAGGGTCACGGTGAAAGTCATCCGCCCATTGTCGCCCATTTGCGGCCTGTTTGCCCGCGGCTTCCCCGCAGCGGCGGAACCGGCGACAATGACTTTTTGATTACAACGAGCAGTTCATGAGCATTTGGAAGACACAGGTTGACCTTGACGCGCTCAACGCCCACAGCGAGCACACCATGGTGGCCCACCTCGGCATGCGCATCACCGCCATCGGCGAAGACAGCGTCAGCGGTTCCATGCCGGTGGACGAGCGCACCCACCAGCCCTTCGGCCTGCTGCACGGCGGCGCCTCGGCGGCGCTCGCCGAAACCCTGGGCAGCACGGCGGCCAATCTGTGCTGCGACCCGGCGAAGGAGCGTGCCGTGGGGCTTTCCATCAATGCCAGCCATGTGCGCGCGGCTACCGGTGGCCAGGTGCACGGCGTGGCCACGCCATTGCATCTGGGCCGGCAAACGCAGGTGTGGGACATCCGCATCCACGACGACCGCGACCGGCTCATTTGCGTCTCGCGCCTGACCTGTGCCGTGGTGCCGTTGCCGGCCGGATGACCCCGTGACTGACGACACGCGCCGGCCCTACGACGGTCTGAGCCCCGACGTGGTGCTGGATGCCATCGAGTCCACCGGCTTGTGGCCCGATGGCCGGCTGCTGGCACTGAACAGCTTCGAGAACCGCGTTTACCAGATCGGCCTGGAGGACGGCAGCTTCGTGGTGGCCAAGTTCTACCGCCCCGGGCGTTGGAGCGACGCGGCCATCGCCGAGGAACACGACTTCAGCTTTGAGCTGGTCGCGGCTGAGTTGCCGGTGGTGGCCCCCATGGTGCTCGAAGACGAGTCTTTGCACTACTTCGAAGGCTTCCGTTTCGCTGTTTACCCGCGTCGCGGCGGGCGCGCACCGGAACTGCAATCGACCGGCCAACTGGAGTGGATGGGCCGCCTCTTGGCGCGCATGCACAATGTTGGCGCGACCAAGTCATTCCGTCATCGCCGAGCACTGGATCGCACCAGCCTGGTGAGCGAGCCGGTGGCCGCCGTACTGGCTTCGCCGCTCTTGCCGGAGGACCGCCGCGAAGCTTATCGTCGCATCGCCACGGAACTCGACGCGGCCCTGGCCGACTACGATGACGATCTGGCCTACGAGCCCATTCGCCTGCACGGCGACTGCCACGCCGGCAACGTGCTGTGGACCGACGCCGGACCGCACTTCGTCGATCTGGATGACAGTCGCAGCGGACCGGAAATCCAGGACTTGTGGATGCTGGCTAGTGAGCCATGGGCCATGGATGCCTTGGTGGAAGGCTATTCGCAGTTCCGTGATCTCGACCCCGCCCAGCTTGACCTGATCCCGGCTCTGCGCGCCATGCGTCAAGTGCACCACGCCGGCTGGATCGCCGCACGCTGGCAGGACCCGGCCTTCCCGCGGGCCTTCCCCTTCGCCGCCGAACCGCGCTGGTGGGAGCAGCACATCGACGACCTGCGCGAAGCCCTGGACGACCTGGACGACGCCTGACGGCCCCTACACGGGTGAAACGATGTAGGAGCGCGCCTGCGCGCGATTGGGCACAAACATTCCGCGTGGGTGTTGTTGTTTCGCGAACCTGACCGACCGTGCGGGCCGGGTCGCCGGCAGGCCGGCTCCTACCTGGGTGACACGGGCATCCCGAAAATCTGTAGGAGCGCGCCTGCGCGCGATCGGGCACAAACATTCCGCACGGGTGTTGTTGTTTCGCGAACCTGACCGACCGTGCGGGCCGGGTTGCCGGCAGGCCGGCTCCTACATGGGTGACACGGGCATCCCGAAAACCTGTAGGAGCGCGCCTGCGCGCGACCGGATGCAAATGTTCCGCACGGGTGTTGTTGTCCGGTGAACATCACCGGTCCTGCGGCCGGGTTACCAATAACCCGATCGCGGCTCGTCCCCTTGGAGCCATATGGCGTCCCAGAACGGATAATCACCCGCGCTCCCTGCCAAGCCGGCACGGAGCGGGTTTGCCACGATATATCGGGCTGCTGTCCGTAGATCTTACCCGCGACGTAGTGCATGGTCATGGAATCCTCTGGCCCAGATGGCGCCGCAGCGCTGTTGCGCCCGACAAGCACGTGTTGCCATGGATTTCATCCGCTGAACTGCCCGGGAAAGTTTTTGATGGCCATTGAGTGTCAGCAACCCATGAAAGTGATCCGGCATCAGCACCCAGCAGGGAAGGTGGCAATCAGCACTTTCCGCGCTGGTCACGAATGTGCGGCAAGCAGCACAAGCCATATCGAAATCGAGAAAGAGAGGCTTGCGTGCATGTGTCGTGAACGTGATCAGATAGCTGCGCCCGGGCTGCGAGCGACGTCCGATACGCAAGGCCTTGTGTCCGGGATGTGTGTCCATGCTGCAATACTGGTCGATGCGTCGCCATGCTTGAAGCGGCGCAGGCCGCACAGTCATGTAGGCATTTCCGCACACATGGGAAAACCGACCCTGCGGGCCGGGTCGCCGGCAGGCCGGCTCCTACATGGGTGAAACGGGCCATCCAGAAAACCTGTAGGAGCGCGCCTGCGCGCGATCGAGCACAAACGCCCCGCGTGGCAAAAACCCACGGGACAAGGGATCCATGCCAAGGGCCGCCGGTCTGGCCATCCATGGCCAGCCGTTCGCGAGCTGCGAACCGCCGATAGGGCGGTTCGGTCTCGCTCACCCTACATATCGTATTTGTTCAGCTCGAAGCCGCGCTGGCGGTAGGCTTTCCAGCGCTGGCGCGAGCCGTGCCGGGCTGATTCGTCCGCCGGCACGACTTCCAGCACGCGTTCAAACTCGCCTTCGGCGGCTTCCTGGCGCAGGTTCAGCAGCAACGGCCGCATGGCCGTGGTGACGCCGGGTGGCACGATCAGCACCGGCACCTCGGCATCGTCCTCGGTACCGTCCTGGCCGGCAATCTGGTGCGGGATGAAGGCCGTCGGCTCGAACGACCACAGCAAGTCGTCCAGCGCCTCGGCCTGGGTCATGTCCGCGACCAGCACCAGGCAAGGCTGGTCGCTGGCATGGGCTTTTTGCGCCAGGGCGCAGACCAGCGCAAGCGGCTGGTCGCGGAAGCGCGGCTTGTCGATGAGGTAGAAGTCCGCGCGGGCCATGGTCAGGCGTCGCCGGCCTTGCTTTCCAGCCAGGTGCTGAGCAGCCCCACCGGACGGCCTGTGGCCAGGCCCTTGCGGCCGGAGGTCCAGGCCGTGCCGGCGATGTCCAGGTGCGCCCAGCGGTAGCCCTTGGTGAAGCGCGACAGGAAGCAGCCGGCGGTGATGGCGCCGGCCGGTCGGCCGCCGATGTTGGCCACGTCGGCATTGCCGGATTCCAGTTGCTTCTGGTAGTCATCCCACAGCGGCAGACGCCAGGCTCGGTCCAGGCTGGTCTCACCGGCGGCTTGAAGCTCCGCGGCCAGTTCTTCGTCTTGGCTCATCAGGCCGGTGGCGTGTTCGCCCAGCGCCAGCACGCAGGCGCCGGTCAGCGTGGCCGCATCGACGATCACCTGCGGCTCGTGGCGTTGCACGTAGTGCAGGGCATCGCACAGGCACAGGCGACCCTCGGCGTCGGTGTTCAGCACTTCCACGGTGATGCCGGCCATGGTGGTGAGGATGTCGGACGGCCGGTAACTGGCGCCGTCGAGAATGTTCTCGGCGCTCGCCACCACGCACACCAGGTTCAACTTGAGGCCCATCTTCACGGCCGCCAGGAACGTGCCCATGACGCCGGCCGCACCGCCCATGTCGAACTTCATTTCCTCCAGCCCGGCGGTGGGCTTGATGTTGATGCCGCCGGCATCGAAGGTGACGCCCTTGCCCACCAGCGCGTACGGCTTGGCGTCGCCGTCGCCGGTGTACTTCAGCACGATCAGGCGCGGGCCGTTGGCCGAGCCGCCGCCGACCGCCAGCAGGGCGTTGGCACCCATCTCGCGCAGCGCATCCGGCTCGAAGATCTCCGCCTCGACGTTGGCGTTCTCGCCGGCGATGCGCTCGGCCTCGGAGGCCAGCCACGCCGGCGTGCAGATGTTGGGCGGGTTGTTGGCCAGATCGCGCGCCCAGGCCACGCCTTCGGCGATGGCGGCGCTGCGCTGCAGATGACCGGCATCGGCACCTTCGGCGACGATGTCGAACCGCGCCAGGTGCTTGCGCTCGTCCTTGGCCTTTTTGCTGATCTTGAAGCGGTAGCAGGCATGATCGGTGGCCAAAGCCAGCTTGCGGGCCTTCCAGTCGGCATTTTTGCCGGGCACCTCAAACGTGGCCAGGAAGGAAGTGGCCGAGGTGATGTTGGCCCCGGCCAGTTGCTTGCCGGCGGTGGTGGCGGCCTTGGCCCAGGCGGCCGCATCGAGCTTGTCGGCCTTGCCCAGGCCCACCAGCAACACGCGCGGTGCCTTGATGCCGTCCAGCGTGTACAGCCAGGTGTGTTTGCCGGCCTTGCCGCTGACATCGCCGCTGTCGATGAGGCGCTTGATGGCGCCGCCCGCGGCCTGATCCAACGCAGCTGCGGCGCCGTCAAGTTCCGCATCGGCAAAAAGACCTGCGACAATGCAGTCGCTGTCGATGGTGGGCGCGTCGCCCTGGATGAGATTGAATGCAAGTGTCATGGCAAGATTCCGTTGAAAGCAGAAGCGCCGCGCCGGGCTCCACGGCGCCGGTACAGTGCGGGAATGTCGGGGCGCCGGCCATCATCAAGGTTGCGATTGCCCGTGGGAATGATGCAGGTCAGGCCGGCGGCACAGCACTGCCCAGTCTAACGGGCATCCAGCGTCAAGGCGATACCATGCCGGGAAGCCATCAACTATTGTCATGCTGAGAATCATCGACCGCTACCTCGTGCGTGAGCTGGCCACCAGCGTCGGCGCCACGGCCATCGTGCTGCTGGTGATCACGGTGGGCGGCAGCTTTGCCGATGTGCTGCGCAGCGTGGCCGCCGGCCGCATTCCCGGCTCGGTGATGTTTCCGGTGCTGGGATTGCAGATCCTGGGTGCCATGAGCGTGCTGGTGCCGGTGGCGCTTTTTCTCGGCGTGCTGCTGGCCATGGCGCGGCTGTACCGCGACAGCGAAATGCATGTGCTGGGCGCGGCCGGGGTCGGTGCGATGGGCCTGCTGCGCCCGACCGCCATGCTGGCCATACCGCTGGCGATCCTGACCGGGCTCGTGTCCCTGTGGCTGGGGCCGCTGGCCGTGCGTACCGCCGATGCCATGATTGCCGAGGCCAACCGTTCGGTCATCGCCGTGGGCTTGGAAGCCGGGCGCTTCGTCGAGTTGCCGGGGCACATGGGCGTGATCTTCGTCGACTCCATGGCAGCCAAGGGCACGGAACTCGGCGGCATCTTCATCGAGAGCGAGCGCCGCGACAGCGAGGGCAACACCCGCGTGGACATCGTCACCGCGGCCAAGGGGCGGCTGTACCACGGCAGCGAGGAGTCCGGGCGCTACCTGGCGCTGATCGACGGCCACCGCTTCGAGGGTCGGCTGGGCCAGCTCGATTGGCGGCGCATGCGCTTCGAGCGCAACGAGGTGGCGCTGCCGAAGCAGGCCGTCGATGGCGGCGTGGATATCGAGGGCCGACCCAGCATGGAATTGCTGGCCGACGGTGATCGGCCGGCGCGCGTGGAATTCGGTTGGCGCCTCAGCGCGCCCATCAGCGCCCTGGTGCTGGCCTTGCTGGCCATTGCCCTGTCACGCCAGTCGCCGCGCGAGGCACGTTACAGCCGCTTGCTGATTGCCGTGCTGGTGTACCTCTTGTACGCCAACGTGCTGGGCATCGTGCGTGCCGGTTTGTTGCAAGGGCGTCTGCCGCCGTGGCTGGGTCTGTGGTGGGTGCAATTGCTGACCGTGGCCATTGCCGCCTGGATTCTGTGGCGGCAGTACCGCGTGCCCAAACCGGCTGCCGGAGCCGCCGCATGATCCGGCTACCGACCCTGAAGCGCGTCGATCGCCTCATCGCCCGCCATGTCATCGGCTCGGTGCTGGTGGTGTGGCTGGTGCTGGTGGGTTTCGACACCGTGATCCACCTGGCGCGCGAGCTGGGCGATCTCAACAAAGACTACGGCGTGGTCCAGGCCGTGGCCTACATCGCACTCACCGTGCCGCGACGGGTGTACGAGATGTTCGGTCACGCGGCCCTCATTGGCAGTCTCGTCGGACTGGGCGGACTGGCCGCCAGCAGCGAGCTGACGGCCTTGCGTGCCAGCGGCATGTCCAGGCTGCGCATCATGCTGTCCGCGCTGGGTGCGATTGCAGTGCTCCTGGTCGGCGTGGTCATCATCGGCGAAACCTTGGGACCGGCAGGCGAGCAGCGTGCCCAGGCCTTGCAGGTGGCCGTGCGCTCCAGCGGCCTCAACCTCACCACCCGTTCCGGCTTGTGGGCGCGCGACGGTGGCGACATCGTCAACGCCAAGGGCGTGCGTACGTTGCAAAAGGGCGCCCGCACGCAGGTGCGCCTGTCGGATGTACGCATTTTCTCCATCGCCGACACCGGCGTGCTACAGCGCGTCGTTCTGGCCGCCACGGCCATGTCGCAACCGGGTGAGTGGCGCCTCGAGGATGTGCGCATCACCCATTTCGATGCCGGCGGCACCCACGCCGAGGAACGCGCCACCATGGCTTGGCCGACGCGCCTTGATGCGCGTTTGCTGGAACTGTCCATCGTCGATCCCGCCTACATGGCCCTGCGCGACCTGTCGCGCAACATCGACTACCTGCGCGCCAACGACCAGAACGCCGACAGCTACCTCATCGCCTGGTGGGGACGGCTGTTCTACCCGCTGAACGTCCTGCTGCTGGTGCTGGCCGTGCTGCCCATGGCCTTTGGCAGCCTGCGCGCCGGCGGCCTCGGCAAGCGCATCTTCATCGGCGTGCTGCTGGCCATCGCCTGGTTCTTCCTGCAGCGCGCCCTCGTCAGCGTCGCCACCGTCTACGGCATCACCGCCTGGCTCGCCAACCTCACCCCCGCCGTCCTGCTGGCCATCCTCGCCGCCATCCACTACCGGCGGACGGCCTGAACGCCATCGCATGGCAAATCGGGCGTCAATGATTCGGACCGGCAGAGCCGCTTTTGACTGCGCAGACTGTGTCCTGCGTGCTGAATCGGAGTTTTGCGGCTCTCCAGGAGCTTGGTGTGGGAGCGGATGTGACGGGCTCTGCGTCAGGGGATCCGCGACAGTGCGTCCGCCGCTTTCAGGATGGCGATTCGGCGGTACATCCGGAGCTCCAGCAGGTCTCGGTCGCCGGACACGATGACTTGGGCCTGAGCAGGGCGCAGGCAATGACGTGGTCATCATCCGTATCGCGCGTCACAACGCGCGGGATGGTCGCGGGGGTCACATGAGTTGTGGCGGCTGCATACAAAGACTTGGCCTGTGACACGGTGGTCTGATGTTGCGCCAGCCGGCTGGCCAGATGTTTGCGTGCGAGAACATCACCGAGTTCATTGAGAAGAACGGGTGAAGTTACAAGTTCGATTTTTCCATCTGCAGCGGCTTGCAGGAACTTGGCCGGGGTGCCGCCCCAAATCAGTGCCGAAACAACAATATTGGTGTCCAGCACCAGCCGCATTGTCAGATCTGTTTGCGTTCGGCGCGGGAAGCCTTCACTTCGGCCACGATCTCGTCCTCGCTCAATCGCGGAATGCCCGCGGCCTGCAGGCTTGCACTGGCATCGAGCAATTCACGGGCAGCTTGTCGGCGGATGGCCTGCTCCAGCAAGTCACCGATCGACTCGTCGGAAAGCAGTCCAGCCGCGCGCGCACGGGCGGCAAGATCGTCTTCGAGAGAAATGGTCACTCGGGTCATCGGGTGTTCCGGATTATCTGGTGGTTGCAGGTTGCTGGTTGTTGTTCCGCCAGCTCGGCTCCGCCTTTCTTGGGTGAGCCGGCAATCATTGGCCTGACCATACTCGCAAACGACCGCGGCGACAATCAGGTGCGATCCTGTTGCCTCAATGTACCGAGTGCATGGCGAGCTGATTTGGCATCTTGCCGGCTGATGCCGTTGATCGAGCCCGCTCGCGTTATCATCACGGCATCTTTTGATGGCGAGTGTTCATGCTGAGCATCATTCTTCCGGCCAAGAACGAGGCCGCGGCGCTGGCCGATTTGCTGCCGGCGCTGCGGCAGGCGCAGCTCGAGGCCGAAATCATCGTGGCCAACGATGGTTCGACGGACAATACCGAGGCGCTGTGCGAGGAGCATGGTGTGCGCTGCCTGAGCGCGCCGTACAGCATGGGCAACGGGGCGTCCATCAAGCGCGGCACGCGCGCGGCCACGGGTGACATTCTGGTGTTCATGGATGCCGACGGTCAGCATGATCCGGCGGATATCGCTCGTCTGTTGGCGAAGCTGGAGGAAGGCTACGACATGGTGGTCGGTGCGCGTGGCAGCGAGAGTCAGGCCGACATCGGTCGTGGGTTGGCCAATCGCTTCTACAACTGGCTGGCCAGCCTGATGACGGGGCATCCCATCGCTGACCTGACCTCGGGTTTCCGCGCGGTGCGTGCGGACACGTTCCGCGAGTTCCTGCATCTGTACCCCAACGGTTTCAGCTATCCCACCACCAGCACCATGGCCTTCTTCCGCAGCGCCTATGCCGTGGCCTACGTGCCCATCAAGGCGGCCGAGCGCATCGGCAAGAGCCACATCCGCCCCGTGCGTGATGGCCTGCGATTCCTGCTGATCATTTTCAAGATCGCTTCGCTGTACTCGCCGCTGAAGCTGTTCGTGCCGACGTCCGCGCTGTTCTTTCTGCTGGGCTGCACCAACTACGCCTGGACCTACCTCACCGACGGCCGCCTGACCAACATGAGCACGCTGCTGTGGAGCGCGGCCGTGGTGGTGTTCCTCATCGGCCTGGTATCCGAGCAGATCACGGCGCTGACGTTTCGCCGGATCGAATAGAGCTCAGGCGATCTCACTCGCTGAGAATCGGTGCCAACCAGCGGCTGAGGGCATCGACTTCTTCCATGCAGACCTGGTGGGCCATGGGCCAGGCGTGCCAGTCGACTTCGTAGCCCATGTCCCGGAGCGCGTTGCGTGAGCGCTCGCCGAGGATCAGTGGCACCACGGGATCGACGCTGCCATGGCCCCAGAAGATTGGGATGTCGGCGTTGGCCTGGCTGCGTGCGGCGCCTGTTTGTTCGGCCAGTGGCAGGTAGCTGGACAGGACCACCAGGCCGGCGAGTTTGTCGGCATGGCGCAGGGCGGTGGTGAGGGCGATGGCGCCGCCTTGCGAGAAGCCGGCCAGGACGATGTGGTCGGTGGAAATGCCGCGCTCGTTCTCCCGCGCGATGAGTTTTTCGACCTCGGCGACCGAGGCCAGGATGCCTTCGGCATCCTGTTTGTCGGCGATGTCCAGACCCTTGATGTCGTACCAGGCGCGCATGTGCATGCCGCCGTTGATGGTCACCGGCTGCACCGGCGCGTTGGGGAAGACGAAGCGCACGTTCGGCCAGCCTGCGGTCGGCAGTTGCGGGACCAGCGGCACGAAGTCATTGCCGTCGGCACCCAGGCCGTGCATCCAGATGATGCTGTGGCTCGGCGCGGGGCCGGTTTCGCGTTCGATGCACTCAAGCAGGGTGTCGCTCGTGGTCATGGCTTGTCCTTGGCTGTGGGTTCCTGGGCAATGGGTTTCAGGCCCAGTTGGTCGGCGAAGAAGGTCAGGGCCAGGGCGGTGTTGCCTACTTGCTGGCTGAAGGAGGCACCGATGCCGTGACCGGCATGCATGCGGGTCAAAAGCAGGATGGGCCGGTTTGAGGTGGTGGCGCTCTGCAGGGCCGCGGCAAACTTGCGCGATTGCCACGGTGCCACGCGCGAGTCATTGACACCGGTGGTCAACAACACGGCCGGGTAAGCGGTGTCGGACTGGACGTTTTGCAGCGGCGACCAGCTCAGCGTGGCCTTGAGCTGGGCCGGGTCGCGCACGTCACCGTACTCGGGCACGTTGTACTTGCCGTTGGCGAACTGTGTCTGGTGGCGTACCAGATCGTAGATGCCGACCATGGCCACCACGGCGCGGTAGTCGCCCGGGTGCTGCACGATCTGGCTGCCCATCAACAGGCCACCGTTGCTGCCGCCCATGATGCCGAGGTGGTCGCGGTCGGTCCAGCCGGAATTGACGAGGGCCAGGGCGGCGGCGTGGAAGTCGTCGAACACGGCTTGCTTGTTGAGTTTCTGGCCGGCCGCATGCCAGGCCTCGCCGAACTCGTTGCCGCCGCGGATATTGGCCACCGCGTACACGCCGCCGCGTTCCAGCCAGGCCAGCTTGCTGCCCAAAAAACCCGGCCGCATGGGAATGTCGAAGCCGCCGTAGCCGTAAAGAATCGTGGGGTTGTTGCCGTTCGGGTGCACCGTGTCCATGGCCAGCACTGTCACCGGGATACGGGTGCCATCGGTCGACACTGCCTGCAGGTGATGCGCCACGATATGGCTGTAATCGCCAGCCGGCTCGAGCTTGAACACCGGGGTCAGGCTGCCGTCGGTGGCGTCGTAGCTGGCCCAGCGCGTGGGCGTGGTCCAGCCGCTCCAGGTGATGAGTGCCTTGTCGCTGCTGCCGGACGAGGCGATGGCACCGAAGCCGATGCCGTGGTCGGGCAGCGGCAGACGGCGCACGAAGTGGCCCTCGGCGTCGAACTGCTCGACCCACCAGTCCGCGCCCCAACTGCGTACCACCAGAAAGCCGTTCTTCAGCGGCGCCACCCGCTGCAGGGCGCCGTAGCGCTGTTTCAACAGCAGGGATTGCTCGCCATCCGGCGTCACGGCCACGAGCTTGCCACGCGGCGCATCGGCAAAGCTGAGGACCACAAAGCGGTTGCCGACCCAGGCGCCACCACGCACGTTGGCGCTGGCATCCAGCACCTGCTGCCAGTGACCAATGCGCCGGAAATACAGTTGCCAAGGGCCGCCGTCGCCTTTCTTTGCCAGTATGGCCAGGGTCTTGCCGTCCGGCGACAAGGCCAGCGAATACTCGGCAATGCGCGAGAAGTCCTTGCCGAATACCACCTTGTCCTCGTTGGCGGGCGTACCCAACTTGTGGTGCACCAGGGCGGCGTGGAATTGCTGCACCGGCTCGCCGTTGACTGGTGGCGGGTAGCGCACGTACACCAGGCCTTGGCCGTCGGCATCCCAGGCTACGGCTTGTGGCGTGGCACCGCCGCCGGCCCAGGGCAGGCGATCGTCCAGCACCGTGCCGCTTTCGAGATCCATGATGTGCAGCGTGGCCAGCTCGGCGCCGCCCTCGGCCGTGCCCCAGGCCAGGTAGCGGCCATCGGGCGAGGGCCAATAACCGGTGATGGCCGTGTTGGTTTCGCCATCGTTGGGGTTGATGCGCACCGTGACCTCGCCGTCCGGCCAGGGCTGGGAGACCAGCACCGGCTGCGGATCGGGCGGCGTGTGTCGCAGGTAGAACAGGGTGCCGTTGACCAGCCGTGGCGCCGCGCGCGTGGTGGCGCTGATGGCCAGCTCGCGGATGCGCTGGTGCAGGGTCTTGCCCATGGGCATGGCCGCGGTGACCTTTTCCGTCCAGGCATTTTGCGCCTTGATCCAGGCCTGCACGGCCGCATCGTCGCCATCCTCCAGCCAGCGCCAGGGATCATTGATGGTGATGCCGGCCAACGTGCTGGACGCGGCATGGCGTGGCGAAGCGGGTGGCCCGTCGGGGCTGTCGGTGGCCATGGCCGGCAGGGCCACGGTCAGGGCAAGGGCAAACAAGGCAAACAAGCGCATGGCAGGCTCCGTTGGCTACGGCCTGCCATGATAGCTTGCAAGAATCGACGGAACGAGGCCCTGCTCAGGCAGGGGCGATTTCCAGATATTCCACTTGGCTCGTCGCCGACGGGATCTCCACGCCGTCCTCGCGCAGGCCCTCGATATGAAATGCGATGGCTTCGCGCATGCGTTGCTCGGCCTCCTGCGGCGAGGTGCCGGTGGCAACACAACCCGGCAGGTCCGGGACCCAAGCGGAATAATTGCCGTCGGCTTTTTCGATGACAATGGCGTAGCGCATGGACTTGTCTCTACGATGAATCCCGGCCCTGATTAGCTTCGCATCTCAGTTCGTCATTCCCGCTTGAAGCATGCGGGAACGACGGCCTATTGTGGCTTCCCACCGAACCCGCCGCTGAGGGACAGGGCTAATCAGCTTCTCGGTTCGGCACGTGTGACTGCTCCCAGGACTTCATGTCTCCACCAGCATAATGCCGGTTTGTGGCCATGGTCGAGGCCCGACCATCGGTTTCGTCGGGATTCCGGGTCACCCCAACTTGCCGCAAATGCCACCGCTGCGGTTATGCTGGGCACTTGTATGTGTTGATGGGGACTTGCCCATGCGTTGTTTTGCCCTTTCTCTCGGCCTGCTGCTTGTTGCGGCGGTGCCGGTGTCCGCCCAGCCGCTGACGCTGGAGCAGGCGATGGCCGATCCGGACTGGAGCGGCCCGGCTGTGGAGCAGCCGTACTGGAGCGCGGACAGCCGAGCGATTTACTACCGCCTGAAGCGCAGCGGCAGCCCGGTGCGCGACCTGTACCGCATTGACCCGGCCACGGGCGAGGGCGAGCGGGTACCGGACAGCGAGCTGGCCACGGTCGACGGCCCGCCGCGGCTGAACCGTGCCGGGACGATGGCGGCCTTCCTGCGCCATGGTGATGTGTTCGTGCGCGACCTGGCTACCGGTGCGCTGCAACAGCTCACCCGCAGTCCGGAGGCGGAGGGGAACTTGCAGTGGTCGGCGGACAGCAAGGCGGTGCAGTTCCGCGTCGACACGCAGTGGTACAGCCATGATCTTGCCAGCGGCCTGACCAGCGCCGTGGCCAGCATCAAGGCCGAGGACAACCCGCACGAGGATGACCCGGGCGAACTGGAACGCAAGCAATTGCGCCTGTTCGAGAGCCTGCGCCAGCAGAAGGCGGACAAGAACGCGCAGCGCACGCGCGACCTGCAGTTGGACTTCGCCGATGCCACGCGTTCGGGGCCGACCTTCTGGCTGGGCGACGATGTCACCGTCCTGGCCACGACGTTGTCGCCGGACGGCCGCCACATGCTGGTGCTGACCCGCCCGGCCAGCTACGAAGCCGGCAAGCAGCCCGTGGTGAACCACTACGTCACCGAGTCGGGCTACAACGAACCCGAGAAGACCCGCATTTATGTCGGCCGTGACGGCATGGCACCGCAGTCCGTGTGGTTGCTGGACCTCAAGGCGCATGCCCAGCACGAACTGTCGCTGGATCCCTTGCCTGGCATCCACGACGATCCCCTGGCGAAGCTGCGTGCGGCACGTCAGGCCGAGCTGCGCAAGGCCGGGCGCGAGGACGACGCGAAGGCCCTGACGGCCCCAAAAACACGCACCGTGAGCCTGGATTACAACGGCGCCCCGGACTGGCGCTGGAGCGACGATGGCAAGGCCGTGGCGTTGATGCTGCGGGCCAACGACAACAAGGATCGCTGGATTGCCAGCGTCGACCTGACCAAACACGTGTTGGTGCCGCAGGACCGGCTGCATGACGAGGCCTGGATCAACTGGAACTTCAACGGCTTCGGCTTCATGCCGGATAGCCACACGTTGTGGTACTTGAGCGAGGAAAGCGGTTTCTCGCACTTGTACGTCAAGCCTCTGGACGGCGAAGCCGTCCAGCTCACCCACGGCGAGTTCGAGGTCAGCCATCCGCAGGTTTCGCCCGATGGCCAGTGGTTCTACGTGCGGGCCAACCGCGAGGCGCCGTATGCCTATGATCTTTACCGCGTGCCGGCCGCGGGCGGCGCGCTGCAACGCCTGACCCACTGGCAGGGCGTCGACGGTTTCCGTCTGGCGCCGGATGGCCAGTACGTGGCCGTGAGCTTCTCGCACAGCTACATGCGCCCGCAGCTTGGCGTGGTGGCCGCCGCCGGCGGCGGTGACCGGCAATTGACCGACACCCGCAGCGAGGCGTACAAGGCCTTCGACTGGATCAAGCCCGAGTTTGTGCAGGTGCCCTCCAGCCACGGCGACTTCAAGATTTACGCCAAGGTTTACACGGCACCGGACTTTGATTCCTCGGTGCCGCATCCGGCCGTGTTCTTCGTTCACGGCGCCGGCTACACCCAGGACGTGCACAAGAGCTGGCCGTACTACTTCCGCGAGCAGATGTTCAACAACCTGCTGGCGCACGAAGGCTACGTGGTGATCTCCATGGACTACCGCGCCTCGGAAGGCTATGGCCGCGACTGGCGCACTTCGATTTACCGCCACATGGGCCATCCCGAACTGGAGGACTTGCTGGATGGCAAGGCCTGGCTGGTGGCCAATTACAACGTCGATGCGGATCGTGTCGGCATTTACGGCGGCAGCTACGGCGGTTTCATGACCTTCATGGCCTTGCTGCGCGCGCCGGGCGAGTTTTCCGCCGGCGCGGCCGTGCGCCCCGTGGCCGACTGGTCCAGCTACAACCACGGCTACACCTCGGACATCCTCAACACGCCGCAGCTTGATCCGGAAGCCTACCGCGTCAGCTCGCCCATCGAGTACGCCGAAAACCTGGAAGATCCATTGCTGATCCTGCACGGCCTGATCGACAACAACGTCCTGCCGGACGGCAGCATCCGCCTGTATCAGCGCTTCATCGAGCTGCACAAGAAGAACTTCTGGATGTCGCTTTATCCCATGGAGCGGCATGCTTTCCACTTTGCCGACTCCTGGTACGACGAGTATCGCCGCATCCATGAGCTGTTCACCCGTTTCGTGAAGAACGGAGGCGTGAAATGACGGCCGTGATGCCCGAGGCCTGGCCGGTGCGCATGCCGGGCATGGGCAGCGACATGCTGTACACCTTGCACGAAACCCAGCGTGCCATGGTGGGGCCGTGGACCTACGGCATGGAAGCGATGGCCAACATGTTCTCGCGCCCGGACAGCTGGCTGTCGCAGTGGCCAGGCGCGCCGCGCATTGCCGCGGGCGCCGAGCTGCTGCACCGTATCGGCAAGGATTACGAAAAGCCGAAGTTCAAGCTCCACCATGTCGACACGCATGGCTCGCGTGTGGCCGTGCTGGAAAACGTGGTGCTGGAAAAGCCCTTCTGCCGGCTGCTGGAGTTCCGCCGTTTCGCCTCGACGCGCGAGGAGGTGAAGCGCTTCGAGGCCGCGCCGGTGGTGTTGCTGGTGGCGCCATTGTCGGGCCATCACGCCACCTTGCTGCGCGACACCGTGAAGACCTTGCTGCGCGATCACCGCGTGTACGTCACCGACTGGACCGATGCACGCATGGTGCCGACGGACGAGGGCGCCTTCCACCTGGCGGACTACGTCGACTACGTGCGCGAGTTCATCAACCATCTGGGCGCGCGCAATGTGCACGTCATGGCCGTGTGCCAGCCGGTGGTGCCGGTGCTGGGCGCGGTGTCGCTGATGGCTTCGGCCGGCGAGCCGACGCCGCGCGGCATGACGCTGATGGGCGGGCCCATTGATGCCAGCCACAGCCCCACCGATGTCAACAGCCTGGCCACCACGCGCACGCTGGACTGGTTCCGCCGCACCGTCATCACCCAGGTGCCCGGCAATTATCCCGGCCATGGCCGCAAGGTCTATCCGGGCTTTTTGCAGCATGCCGGTTTCGTGGCCATGAACCCGGGACACCATTTCTTCGCCCACTGGGATTTTTACCGCAGCCTGCTGCGTGGCGACGAGGAGGATGCGGCCACCCATCGGCGCTTCTACGACGAGTACAACGCCACCCTGGACATGGCCGCCGAGTACTACCTCGACACCATCGACGTGGTCTTCCAGCGCCAGCTTCTGCCCAAGGGCCTGTGGGATGTGCATGGCCAGCGCGTGGATCCGGCCGCCATCACCGACACGGCACTTTTGACCATCGAGGGCGAGCACGACGACATTTCCGGCCGCGGCCAGACCGAGGCCGCCCAGGCGTTGTGCTCCGGTATCCCGAAGAAACATCACCACAGCCTGCTGGCACGTGGCGTGGGCCACTACGGGCAGTTCTCCGGCCGACGCTGGCGCAACAACATCTACCCGAAGCTGCGTGACTTCATTGCGCGGTATTGACGGGCCTGCCGGGAGTGGCGTAGGTCGGGACCCGCGTAGCGGGACCCGACATTGCGTTGCAATTCACAACGGCCGGCATGATTGTTCCGCCTGGGTGATGGTGGATGATGGATTCTCGGGCTCGCCTGCGGCGACCCCGACCTACGGCTTCGACGATGAGTGATGGTGGATTGTCGGGCTCGCCTGCGGCGACCCCGACCTACGCCGTCATTGCGCGCTACCAATGATGCGACAGCGTCAATCCACAAACACGGTCTTCAGTGGAGGGAAGCCGTTGAATTCCACCGAGCTGTAGGAGCTGGTGTAGGCGCCGGTGGTCAGCCAGTAGAGCTTGTCGCCGGCGGCCAGGTCCTGCGGAAGCTGGTACGGGTAATCCTGGTACATGATGTCCATGGAGTCGCAGGTCGGGCCGGCCAGTACCACTGTGCCCATCTCCGGATTGCCTTCCATCTTCTCGGTGTACAGCGGATATTTGATGGACTCGCCCACGGTCTCGATCAGGCCACGGAACAGACCCACGTCCAGGTACACCCAGCGGGTGAGGTCGGTGCGTGACTTGCGCGACACCAACACCACATCGGAAACCAGCACGCCGGCCGCGCCCACCAGTGAACGGCCCGGTTCGATGATGAGCTCGGGCAGGTCGTCGCCGTAATCGTCGTGCAGGTAGCGCAGGATTTCCCGGGCATAAGTCTCAATCGGGTTGACCTCGGAAATGTAGTTGGCCGGGAAGCCGCCGCCCATGTTGATCATCTTCAGCTGGATATCCTCTTCCAGCCGCATCCAGTCAAAAATGTACTTCACGTTGGCCAATGCCGTGTCCCAGCTGGCGATGTCCGATTGCTGTGAGCCGACGTGGAAGGAAAGGCCATGCGGCTCCAGGCCGAGCTGCTGGGCCAGCACCAGCAGGGTGACGGCCATGTCCGGATGACAGCCGAACTTGCGCGACAGCGGCCAGGCGGCGGTGGCACTGCCATCAACCAGCACGCGCACGAAGATCTTCGAACCAGGAGCGCTGCGAGCCAGCGCCTGAACGTCGGCCTTGGAATCGGTGGCAAACAGGCGCACGCCCTTTTCCCAGGCGTAGCGAATATCCGCTTCCTTCTTGATGGTGTTGCCGTAGGAAATGCGGGACGGCTCGATGCCAAGCGACAACAGGCGGTCCAGCTCCTGCACCGAGGCGATATCGAAACTGGATCCGAGGTCACGCAGCAGCTCCAGAATGGGCAGGCCGGGGTTGGCCTTGACCGCGTAGTGAATGTGCGCCATCGGAAAGCAGGTTCGGAGTTCCTCGTATTTGCGGCGCACGATGGACAGGTCCACCGCCAGAAATGGCGTCTCGGTGCTTGTGGCCAGTTCCTTGACTTTTTGCCACTCCGCATTGCTGTAGTACTTGCTGATTTGCATGGTTCGGGTACCGGGCAGGGACACCGCCGACGCGTGTCGGTGGGTCAATCGGAAACGGAAAGGTGTCGGGCGGCCGCGGTTGCTGTGCGGGCCCGGGAAAGCGGAGCGATCAGTCGTGACGGGACGGCCGACAGCCAAATGGCGAAGGCGGGCCGCGGGGCCGGAAGCGCGCTGCTTGCGGCGATTCTGTGTGATCGGCAGCCGGAGCGAACGACTCCGGTGCGCGCGAAGTTTATGTTTGCATCGTGGCGATGACAAGCGTTTTTTGACCGCGGTAGTCGCTTGTTTGCCGCCGGTTCAGATGATCAGCACCGGTATGGATGGCGTCGGGTCGCCGCCTCAAAAATCGTGCACGAACTCGATGAGCTGCGTGTCGCCACCAGTGGGCGTGACGGCCAGCTTGAAACGCAGGCTGGCGTGCTTGCCGGGAATCTCGAACACGCCCAGCCAGGAAGCTCCGCCGGCGTCCTCGATGCGCTGGAAGTCGATACTGACCTTCTGGCCGGTCAACGTGCGCGCGTTGCCGTGCACGTCGGCGTCGACGGCACGGCCCTTGTCGTCGACCACGGTGATGTTGACCACGCCCGTGGGTGTGTCCGGGTTGATGGCAAGCTGGTCGACCACGTTCTGGGGCAGAAAACCGGCCGACAGCGCGTTGTAGTGGATGGTGTAGCCGTCGGCTCGGAGTTCAGCCGCCGGCGCTGGCGTCGCAAGGCCGATGGTGAAGGCGAAAAGGGCGCAAAACAGGCTGATTTTCATGGTGGAACCCTCGGCTCAACGGATCAGGCGGCTGGCAAGATCGAACAGCGGCTGCAGCAGCACGACTCGGATCAGCATGATGACAACAATGGCGATCATGGGTGAAAAGTCGATGCCGCCCAGGCTTGGCAGGCGCTTTTGGATGGGCCGCATCACCGGTTCGGTGAGCTGGTTCACCAGCGGCACGGCCGGATGCCTGGTGTCGACGGCAAACATGCTGAGCAGCGCCCAGGCGATGATCAGCACCACGTACATCACCAGCAGGAAGTCGAGCAATTCGGCCACGGCCAGCAGCAACAGGCCCGGGATGGCCGGGGCAAAGCCCTGCAGAGCGCAGATCAGCAGCAGCTTCACCAGCTCAACCATCAGCAGCAGGAGCAGCACCGCCAGGTTGATGCCACCAAGCGATGGCGCGAACTTGTGCAATGGCGCCACCACCGCGTGTGTCGAACGAAACAGGAACTGGCAGATGGGGTTGCTGAAGGTGGCGTGCCAATACTCGGCCAGCAGGCGCAAGTAGAGCAGGCCGAGGATGGCGCCGAAAATGAAGCTGACCAGCAACAGGCCGCCGTCGGCGAGGTAGCTCATTGGTCAAGTTCCGCTGACAGTTCACCGCCGCGGCGCGCGGCGGCGGCGATGGCGCGGGTCACGATGTCCGGCAGCTTGTCTGCGGCCAGGCTTTCGAGGCCGGCTGCCGTGGTGCCGCCGGGCGAGGTGACCTTGCGGCGCAACTCGGCCGGGGTGTCACCGCTTTCGACCAGCATGCGGCCGGCGCCCAGGCAGGTTTGACAGGCCAGGTCACGGGCCACATCGGCCGGCAAGCCCTGAGCCGTGGCGGCTTCCACCAGGGCCTCGACGAAGGCAAAGAAATACGCCGGCCCGGAACCGGACAAGGCCGTGACGGTGTCCATCAGCGACTCGTCCTCGACCCAGCGCACCAGTCCGGCCCCGGCAAAAATGGCCTCGGCGCGGCGGCGTTGGGCGTCGTTGACCCGTGCATTGGGGCACAGGCCGATGGCGCCGGCACCGATCAGCGCGGGCGTGTTCGGCATCACCCGCACCATGGCCAGGCCGTCGCCGAGCCAGCCGGCCAGCTGCTCCAGGCGGATGCCGGCGGCCACCGACATCGCCATGCCGGATACCGAGAGCTTGCCCGCATCCAGCCCCGCACACACGGTGGCGATCACTTGCGGCTTTACCGCCAGGATGAGGTTGTCGATGTCCGCCGGCAGCCCGGCCGCATCGGCATGGACCTTGATGCCGAAGCTTGCCGCCAGCTCAGCGCGCGCTTCGGTGCGTGGCTCGACCACGTGGATGCGGTTGCCTGCCACGCCGTTGCCGACCATGCCGCCGATGAGGCTGCGGGCCATGTTGCCGCCACCGATGAACGCGGTGGTGCCAATGTCGGGACGGCTTGCGTTGCCGGATTCGGTCATGAGGAACCTCGCCTTGTCTGTGAGTGGCGCAAGGATAACAAGAGTGCCCGGTGTTCCGGCTCTCGTGCTTGCATGGAAACGGTCGGCCCATTGTTGCCGTCGGCTCTTGCGAGGTTATGATGCCAGTGTGCGTGCCGTCATGTAGGATGTGGCGGGATTTC
>CAZOXZ010000012.1:0-30899 GCA_964583865.1 uncultured Rhodanobacteraceae bacterium
CGCCATCGAGCAGGACCTGGAAATCGTGCCGGTGCTGAACAAGATCGACTTGCCCACGGCCGATATCGACCGGGTCAAGGCCGAGATCGAGGCGGTCATCGGCCTTGATGCCGACGAGGCCATTGCCGTCAGCGCCAAGACCGGCGAAAACGTGCGCGACGTGCTGGAAGCCATCGTGCATCGCATTCCGCCGCCGGTCCCCGGGAATACGGACAAGTTGCAGGCGTTGATCATCGACTCCTGGTTTGACAGCTACCTTGGCGTGGTGATGCTGGTACGCGTCATGCAGGGTCGCATCGAGCCCGGTGACAAGCTGCGCGTGATGTCCACCGGCAGGGATCATGGCGTCGACGAGCTTGGCATCTTCACACCCAAGCGCACCGTGCGTGACCACTTGTCCGCCGGCGAAGTCGGCTGGATCAATGCCGCCATCAAGGATGTCCACGGCGCGCCGGTGGGCGACACGTTGACGTCCGCACGTGATCCGGCAGACAAGCCATTGCCAGGCTTCCAGAGTACCCAGCCGCAAGTGTTTGCCGGGCTGTTCCCTGTCTCGTCGGATGATTTCGCCTCCCTGCGCGAAGCGCTCGACAAGCTGCGCCTGAACGATGCGGCCTTGTACTTCGAGCCCGAATCGTCGGATGCCATGGGCTTCGGTTTCCGCTGCGGCTTTCTTGGCATGCTGCACATGGAGATCGTGCAGGAACGCCTGGAGCGGGAGTATGACCTGAACCTCGTGACCACCGCGCCCACGGTGATCTACGAGGTTGAACGCAAGGATGGCGAGGTGATGGCACTGGACAATCCGTCACAGCTGCCACCGACCACCGAGATCGAGGAGATCCGCGAGCCGGTGATCCTCACCAGCATCCTGACACCCGACGAGCATGTCGGCGCGGTGATCACGCTGTGCGAGGAAAAGCGTGGCGTGCAGCGGTCCATCCAGTACCTGGCAAGCCAGGTGCAGATCACCTACGAGCTGCCCATGGCCGAGGTGGTGCTGGATTTTTACGACCGTCTGAAATCGGTCACCCGCGGCTACGCGTCCATGGATTATGATTTTCTGCGCTTCGAGCCCGGTCCCTTCGTACGGCTGGACGTGCTGGTCAATGGCGAGAGGGTGGACGCGCTGAGTCTGGTGGTGCATCGTGACCGTGCGCAGCGGCGCGGGCGTGAGCTGGTCGAGCGCATGAAGACGCTGATCCCGCGCCAGCAGTTCGATGTGGCCATCCAGGCGGCCCTGGGTGGGCAGATCATTGCCCGATCCACGGTCAAGGCCTTGCGCAAGAACGTGCTGGCAAAGTGCTATGGCGGCGACGTGTCGCGCAAGAAGAAACTGTTGAAAAAACAAAAGGAAGGCAAAAAGCGCATGAAGCAGATTGGCAATGTCGAGATTCCGCAGGAAGCCT
This sequence comes from uncultured Rhodanobacteraceae bacterium, assembly GCA_964583865.1. Lineage (GTDB taxonomy): Bacteria > Pseudomonadota > Gammaproteobacteria > Xanthomonadales > Rhodanobacteraceae > DASSBG01. The sequence continues at coordinate 1,410 of CAZOXZ010000012.1, forward strand.
TTCTGGCGGTCCTGAAGGCGGATGACAAGTGATGCCCGTTGATCACGAGGCAACGGGGGAGCTGTCATGCACATGAGTTTTGCCCTGATTCTGGTGTTGTTGTCAGCGTTGACCGGCATCATCTGGTTGATCGATGCGCTGTTTTTCGCGCGTCGGCGCAAGCGTGTGGCCGAAGCAGCCGGCAAGGAGCCGGAACCACCTACGGCAGTGGACTACGCACGCTCGTTCTTTCCGGTGATCCTGGCGGTGCTGATCTTCCGTTCGTTCATCGCCGAGCCGTTCCGCATCCCCTCCGGTTCCATGATGCCGACCCTGGATGTGGGTGATTTCATCCTCGTCAACAAGTTTGCCTATGGATTGCGCTGGCCCGTGTTGAACACCAAGTTCCTGGAGATCGGCGAGCCCGAACGCGGCGACGTGGTGGTGTTCCGTTATCCGGGTGACCCGACCCAGAACTGGATCAAGCGGATCATCGGCATGCCGGGTGACGTGATCTCGATGCATGACCATGTTCTGACCGTCAACGGTGAGCGCGTGCCCAAGTACGACACGGTGGTGTACCGCGATGACGGCAGCAAGAGCTCCGACAACATGGTGCGCATGGGTGCGAGAATGAGCACCGAGGACCTCATGGGCGTTGAGCATGCCGTGCTGACGTTTCCCGGAATGGAGCGCAGCCCGGAAGGGACCTGGCGCGTGCCGCAAGGCGCCTATTTCGTCATGGGCGACAACCGTGATGACAGCATGGACAGCCGCTACTGGGGCTTCATGCCGGAGGAAAATCTGGTCGGCAAGGCGTTCCTGATCTGGCTGAGCTGGCGCGGATTTGACGATGGGTTCATCGAATTCAGCCGCATCGGCACCGTGATTGAGTAAACTCGACCCGAAACGTTGACCATCTGTGGGGATGCAAACATGAGAAAGCAGCAACAAGGCCTGACGCTTATCGGCTTCATCTTTGTCCTGATCATCGCCGGGTTCTTTGCCTTGATGGCGATGAAACTTGTCCCGTCCTATGTGGAATACTCGGGCGTGGCCAAGGCCATGGAACAGATCGCCGCGGACTCGGGCTCAGCCAACAAGCCCTTGAAGGCCGTGTGCTCGGACCTGGCGTTCAAGGGCAGCTTCCAGTATGTCGATGATGGCGTATTCGATTGCGGCAAGACCGTGAAGATGAAGCGCGGCAAGGGTGGCACCAAACTGATCGTGGACTACGAGAAGAAGATTCACTTCATCTACAACATTTCCTTCCTGTTGCACTTTTCCAAGACCGTGGACTTGAAAGGCTGACGGCCATGCGCGCGTTGGCATGCAGGTGGCCGGCAGTCGGCTGGATGTGATGAGACTCCTGGGACATGAATTTGCCGACCCGGCGCTGGCCGAGCGTGCTCTGACACATCGCAGTGCCAGTGCGCGCCACAACGAGCGACTGGAGTTCCTCGGCGATGCCGTCATCGGCCTGGTCGTGGCCGACATGCTGCACCGCAGCCATCCGCACGCCAGCGAGGGCCAGTTGACCCGTTGGCGCGCCTGGCTGGTGAATGGCTCGGCGCTGGCTGACATGGCCCGGGCTCAGGAGCTGGGCCCGCGCATGGTGTTGGGCCGGGGCGAACTGTGCGCCGGGGCGGTGCGTCGTGACTCCCTGTTGGAGGATGCCTTCGAGGCCAGTGTTGGTGCCATTTTCCTTGATGCCGGTTTTGCCGCCTGCCAGGCTTGCATCGAGCCCATGTTTGCTTCGCGCATGCAGGAACTCGGCCAGGGCGACATGCGCGTGAAGGATGCCAAGACCCGCCTGCAGGAGTGGTTGCAGGCTCGCGGGCTGGCCTTGCCGGAGTACCACGAACTGGCACGTTCCGGGCCGGACAACGACCCGATCTTCGAGGTCGCTTGTGAGCTCGAAGGCGCGGTGGCCGGACGTCATGTGGGCAAGGGGCCGAGCTTGCGCGCCGCAGGCAAGGCCGCCGCACAGGCAGCACTGGATGCGCTGGAGGGCGTGCAATGAACGTGGTCGACAAACATCACTGCGGTACGGCGGTCCTTTTGGGACGGCCGAATGTCGGCAAGTCGACCTTGCTCAATGCCATGCTGGACTGCCATCTTTCCATTGTCTCGCCCAAGCCGCAGACCACCCGCCACCGCATCCTCGGCATCGTCAACCGGCCGCAGGGACAAATCCTGTTTCTGGATACGCCGGGCCTGCATGGTGGGCACGTCAAGGCGCTGAACCGACGCCTGAACCGCGCCGTGCACGGTGCCGTGGCCGAGGCGGATGTTTTGCTGCACATGGTTGTGGCCGGGCAGTGGCGCGAGGAGGACGAGGCGGTTTACCGCGCCTTGCAGGCGCATGCCACGGCGCGCGTCCTGGTGGTCAACAAGGTCGATATGGAGCGCGACAAGCGCAAGCTGCTGCCCTGGATCCAGGAAGTGACCCAATCGCACGACTACGCCGATGTGGCATTCGTGTCTGCGCGCAAACGTGACGGGCTGGAAGGCCTTGAAAAGCAGATCATTGCGCACCTGCCGGTCGGTCCGCCACGGTTTGACGCCGATGACATGACCGATCGCAGTGAACGGTTCCTCGTGGCCGAGCTGGTGCGCGAGCAATTGATGTTGCGTCTGGCCCAGGAATTGCCTTACGCCACCACCGTGCAGATCGAACGTTTCGAGGATGCCGAGGATGGCAGCAGCGACATCGATGCGGTCATCTGGGTGGAACGCGCGGGCCAGAAGGGCATTGTCATCGGCAAGGGCGGGCGGGTGCTGAAAGCGGTGGGCAGCAATGCCCGGCGCCGCATCGAGGACTTGCTGGGACGCCATGTGCGCCTGGGACTGTGGGTCAAGGTGCGCGAAGGCTGGAGTGACGACGACGCGGCGCTGGAACGCTTCGGCATCGAATGATGGCGCCCGCGGGTTCGCAGGCGGGTTGAGCTGATGCTGATTGTCACCGGACAGCCGGCGTTTGTGCTGCATGCACGGCCCTGGCGGGAAACCAGCCTGTTGCTGGAGTGCCTTTGCCGTGACTACGGGCGCATGGGATTGCTGGCGCGCGGGGTACGCACGGCGCGCAGTGCGCGGCGCGACCTGTTCGAGCCCTTCCAGGAACTGGAGATCGACTTTCGCGGACGCGGCGAACTGCCTGTCATCGGTCATGCCGAGGCCGTGGCCGTGCCGCGCCTGTTGCGCGGGAAAACCTTGTACGCGGGCCTGTATCTCAACGAGTTGCTGGTGCGACTGCTGGCGCGCCGTGATCCATACCCGGACCTGCTGGCACGCTATCGCGCGGTGTTGGACGCGCTGGTCGCTGACGACAATCCGGCCTGGACGTTGCGTTGTTTCGAGCGCGACTTCCTGGCCATGATCGGCTACGGCCTGTCGCTGGAATACGATGCAACATCGGGCGAGCCACTGGAGCCGGACGTCGAGTATGTCTACCTGCCGGACGAGGGCCCGGTCCGTTGGCGTGGACAGCCAGGCCTGCGGTTGCTCGGCAGCGATTTGCTGGCGCTGGCGCAGGGCGAGCAGCCGGCTCGGGCTGCGGAGCATCGCCTGCGGCAGCTGATCCGCCAGCTGGTGGCCTGGTGGGCACCAGGCGGCGGGTTGCAGTCCTGGCGTGTGCTGCGTGTGGCTGGCGTCACCGAGCCGCGCGAGCAGTTGCGTCAACGTGACGATTGATCGGCAGGCACGGGAAAGGCTCGTCGTGCCTCGACAAGTGCTACCCGGAAAGCTTCGTGTTCGGCGGCATCGGGCTCTCCGGCGCGCAGGCGTGCCAACCATTGCCGCCCGGCCGAGCCGAGCGCCGGGGCGCCGCAGAAGCCGGATGACGCGCACAAGCGATGCAGGCGGTCGGTCAGTTCGTCAGGCCGGGTTGCCCATTCATGCAGGTGCTGGCTCCACTCCTCCAGTTCGTTGGCAAACAGGCGCCGCAAGGCCGCCAGATTGGCCGGCCCGCTGACGGCCTGCAGCGCAGCGGCATCGTGGCGAGACGGCCAGTTGGCCGGGGGCACATGCTGCTCCAGTAATTGCCGCAGGGTATTGAGGTCGCAGGGCTTTGCCAGGACCGCCACGTGGCCGGCAGCCAGCATCCGTTGGCGCTTTTCCGGCGTCCACTCGGCGCTGGTGGCGATTGCCGGTGTCCGTGCCGAGGCTGCCTCGGGCCGGCGGCGCAGTTGTCGCAGGATGTCGATCCCGTCCAGGCCCGGCAGGTGGTGGTCCAGCAGCAGCAGTTCGAAGCGTGTCCGACAGGCCATGTCCAATGCCTCGTCGCCGTTGACTGCCAGCGTTACCGTGGCGCCGAGTTGCTCCAGCGCAGCCTGCAGGAAGCGGGCGCTGACGGGATCATCTTCGGCGACCAGCAAACATGGGTGACGGGCAGTGGCAAGGATGTCGGTCGTCATTCTGGCAGAATGCGGGGGCATGAACCTGCGGTCAAGCCTCGCGTTGCTGTTTGTCCTGCTGCTGTACGCCCTGCCGGCGGCTGCGGCCACGCGTTTGCATGCCGATACCCTGGCCTTGCCGGGCATGGCCATGCAGGATGTCACGCTGCAGATGGCACCGGCCGGCGATGGCACGGTGACGGTTTCACTTGATGCCGGACGGCTGGATCTCGCGGTGCTGGGCTGGCATGGCGTGGTGGTGACATGCGCCGGCGGTCTGCAGCGCCAGGGGCAGGGGCGCTGGGTGTTCCGTGGGGACCTGGCCGCGCGGGGCACGTTGGGCGGAGCGATGCGGCAGGCCGAGGTCGTGCTGGTCGTCGACAAGCGGCAGAACACCTTGAACATCAACATCGACGACCGCGGGCACAAGTTGCAGGTCGCCATGCCGTTGGACGACATGCGCCATGTACAGGCCCGTCTGACCCGTCTGCCGGTGGACTGGTTGCAGGGCGTGCTTGCGGGCGCCTGGGCGGACGGCGAACTCGGCAAGGGGTTCGTCAGCGCCACCATGTCGGCCGATGTACAGGATGACGGCATCCGCAGCGCCGGGCAGTACAAGATCGATCAGTTGGCATTTGATTCGCGTGACGGGCGCATGGCCGGGGCCCACCTGGACAGTTCCGGGCGATGGCACCTGCACCGCGCGGAGGATACGCTGCACCTGGACATCAGTGGTCACGTGGACGGTGGCGAGCTGCTGCTCGGGCCGCTGTATGCCAACTTGCCCGAGCAGCCCGCACGCGTGGCCGTGACCGCCGACGTGGGCCCGGGCGGAGTGCGCATCGACCGGTTGGAGTTCGATGATGGCCGGAACTTGCGCCTGGATGCACAGCTTGCCTTTGATGCCGGCGGCCAGCTGAGCCGGATCCGGCTGGAGCACATGCGGGCCGTGTTTCCGGGTGCCCAGGACCATTACCTGAAGACGTTGCTGGTGACAGCCGGTTTCGATGATCTCGCGGTCGAAGGCCTGGTGACCGCTACCGGCCTCTGGGATGCCGGTCATTTCAAGCATGCCGAGGTGATGGTTGACAACATCAACATTGCCGACCCATCCGGACGCATCGGCAGCAATGCACTGGGTGGCACGATGCACTGGTCCGCGACCGGCAATGCCGCCGACAGCTCGTTGGCCTGGCAGGGGCTTGACTTGCTGGGCCTGCAGCTCGGCGCGGCACGCACGCATTGGCAGAGCAGGGATGGCACCCTGGCGCTGGCCCGGGCCGCGAGGATTCCGATGCTGGGCGGGCAGGTATTCATCAACCAGCTGGCGTGGTCGCCGGAAGCCCGGAAGCACGCGGACAAACTGGAGGCATCCCTGGCGTACAGCGGCATCGATCTGGCGGCATTGAGCCGCAGCTTCGGCTGGCCGGCATTCCAGGGCACGCTTGGCGGCGCCATTCCGGGCCTGCACTACGATGGCCAGACCCTGAGTCTGGATGGTGGCGTGTCGGTGAACGTATTCGACGGATTTGTCGATGTGACCGAAATGAAGTTGAAGCATCCATTCGGCGTGGCGCCGGTACTCACAGCCACGGTGAACTTTCGTGACCTCGACCTCGAGCCCATGACCAAGGTCTTCGGTTTCGGTTCCATCACCGGGCGCCTGCACGGTCATGTTCATGGCTTGCGCATGGTCTCGTGGCGACCGGTGGCCTTCGCCGCGCGCCTGCTGGCCGACGATGGCGGCCGCATCAGCCAGAAAGCGGTCAACAGCATCAGTTCGCTGGGTGGCGGTGCCATGGCGCAAGGCCTGAAGTCGACCGTGCTGCGCGTCTTCGACAGTTTTGGCTACGATCGCATCGGCCTGAGTTGCGTGCTGCACGATGGCATATGTGACATGCATGGCCTTGGTGAGGCGGACGGTGGTGGCTACAACATCGTCGAGGGCAGCGGCTTGCCGCATATCGCCGTCATCGGTCATCAACACAAGGTCGACTGGCCCACGCTGGTGGCACGCCTGAAAGCCGCCACGGCCGGAGGCGAGATCAAGATAGAATAGACATCTCGCGCGGCGTCGGTCGAAGGCCGGCATTGGCGTGAACAGCTCGTGCCAGGAATTGAAAAGGATCCGGAAATGCGAAAAATCAAACTCTTGCTGGCAGCCATGCTGGCCGTGGTCGTGGTGGGATGTGTCACCATCAATGTGTATTTTCCGGCAGCCGCGGCGGAACAGGCCGCACAGAAGTTCATCGGTGACGTGATCGCACCGACTGACCAGCCAATGCCGGCGCCGGCGGGCAGCAATGTTGCGCCACCTGCCGCTGCGGATACGGACGGCGGTACCGCCATGCTGCTGCTGGACTTGCTGGTGCCGGCCGCGCATGCCGCCCAGCCCGATCTGCAAGTCAGCACTCCCGAGCTGCAGGCGTTGCGCGGCAAGATGCGCGCACGTTACACGAAGCATCTGGAAGCCTTGTTCGATGCCGGTGCCATCGGTCTGACCCGGGATGGCGACGTGGCCTTGCGTGATTCCGGCAGCGTGCCGTTGTCACAGCGCAATCAGGTGCGGCAGTGGATCGAGGCCGAGAACAAGGATCGTGCCGCTGTCTACCGCGAGATTGCCGAAGCCAACGGTCACCCGGAATGGACCGACAAGATCCGCCAGACCTTTGCCCGCGAATGGCGCAACATGGCCCATTCCGGCTGGTACTACCAGGACAGCGCGGGCGACTGGAAGCGCAAGTGACCGACGGCAGTATCCGCATTGCCGCCGAGGGTGCCGTGGCATGATCGAAGCGGTTGTCGACATCATCGACCTGAGTCATGACGGCCATGGCGTGGCGCGGCATGAAGGCAAGATCGTGTTCGTGCCCGGCGCCTTGGTGGGCGAGCGTGCCCGCGTGCAGATCCGGCGGCACAAGCGGCGACATGATCGTGGCGAATTGCTGGAGTTGCTGCAAGCGTCACCGCAGCGGGTCGAGCCACGATGCCGACATTTCGACATCTGCGGCGGTTGCAGCCTGCAGCATCTGGCCCCGGAAGCCCAGATCGAAGCCAAGCAGAAGGTGCTGGCAGACAACCTCGAGCGCATCGGCAAGGTCACGCCGGCATGCTGGCTGCAGGCCTTGACGGGCAGCCCCTGGGGCTATCGTCGTCGCGGCCGCCTGTCGGTGCGCCACGTGGCCCGCAAGGAGCGGGTGCTGGTGGGCTTTCGCGAGGCCGGCAACCCGCGGTTCGTGGCGGATCTCCAACACTGCGAGGTCATCGACCCGCGTGTCGGCCACCTGCTCGGCGAGCTGGGCGAGTTGCTGACCACAATGGCCGCCGCAAGGCACATTCCGCAGATCGAGTTTGCTGCCGGCGATGACACCGTGGCCCTGGTGTTCCGGCACATGCAGCCCTTGTCCGATGAGGACCGCGATAAACTCGTGGCCTTTGCACGCCAACATGGTTTGGCAGCGTACTTGCAGCCTGGCGGCGTGGATTCGGTCACCCCGTTGTGGCCCGAGAACCCGGAGCTGGCCTTCACCTTGCCCGGCGAGGGCATCCGCTTCCGCTACGAGCCACTGGATTTCGTGCAGGTCAACGCGCACATCAACGAACGCATGGTCGCGCGCGTGCTGGAACTCATGGAACCGGCCAGCCACGAGCGTGTCCTCGATCTTTTCTGCGGCCTGGGCAACTTCAGTCTGCCGTTGGCGCGGCACGTGGCCGAAGTGGCCGGCGTCGAGGGCGATGCCGGGCTGCTGAAACGCGCGCGCGCCAATGCCGTGGCCAACGGTCTGGACAATGTGTCCTTCCACGTGGCCGATCTGTTCCAGGATCAGACAGGCGCCGCCTGGGCGCGGCGCGACTGGGATGCGGTGCTGCTGGATCCGCCGCGTGCCGGAGCCGAAGCCTGGTTGTCGCAGCCGCCGCGGGCCAGTATCCGGCGCATCGTGTACGTGTCCTGCAACCCGTCGACGCTGGCGCGTGATGCCGGGCAGCTGGTGCACCAACACGGCTTCCGCCTGGAGTCCGCGGGGGTGATGGACATGTTCCCGCATACGGCGCACGTCGAGTCCGTCGCCCTGTTCACACGCGGCTGACGCCTGCGATCCTTCCCGGAGTTGTTGTCATGTTGATTGTCGGTCTGGCGTCCACCCAACTTGCGGCGCATGAGCATGAGTTGCTCGCAGCGGCACAAGTCAGCGGCGTCATCCTGTTCGCCCGAAACTTTGCCAATATCGCCCAGTTGCGCGACCTGGTCGCGCAATTGCGAGCCGTGCGCGGCAAGGATTTTCTGGTCTGCGTGGACCAGGAGGGCGGGCCGGTACAGCGTATTGTCGGCGAAGGTGTGGCCCGGCTGCCGGCACTGGCCGGGATTGGCGCCCTGTACCAGCGTGATCGGGTCGCGGCGCTGGAGACTGCCCATGCCCATGCCTGGCAGATGGCCAGCACCCTGCGTGCCCTGGACATCGACCTCAGCTTCGCGCCCGTGGCCGACCTGGGGCGTGGCAACCTGGCCATCGGCCTGCGGGCATTTCACGCCGACCCCGAAGTCGTGGCTGCGCTGGTCACCAGCTACATCGAGGGCATGCACGCGGCCGGCATGGCCGCCACGCTGAAGCATTTTCCCGGCCACGGCAGCGTACGTGCCGATACCCACCATGCTGCAGCCGTCGATCCGCGACCGCTGGCGGAGATCGAGTCGCAGGACCTGCCGCCTTTCCGTGCCGGCATCGCCGCCGGCGCCGAGGCCGTGATGATGGCGCACGTCAGCTATTCCGGGGTCGACCCCGACCCGGCCGGTTACTCGGCCCGCTGGATCAGGCAGGTGCTGCGCGAGACACTCGGCTTTGATGGCATCGTCTTCAGCGACGACATCGCCATGGTGGCGGCCGAGTCGGTCGGTGATGTGAGTGCGCGCATCAAGGCCCATCTGGAAGCCGGTTGCGACCTGGTACTGGCCTGCACGCCTGAAGCCGCGGCTGCGGCGGTGGCGGCATGCCGGGGCCTGGAGCCATGCGCGCCCAGTCGCCTGCAAGGCCTGTTGGGTGGCCCCGCGCCGGCCTGGCCCGCGTTGCTGGACACGCCGGCCTACCAGGCCGCCGCGGCATGCGTCGCACGCCTTGATGCCACGACGGGAGACCTGGCATGAATGCCGTGAAACCGACCTTTGCCGATGTCCTGGCTGGTGCGGATATCGTGCATCGGCACGAGGACTTGTTGCGTACCATCGAGGCCATGGGTGCGCGTATCGACGCGGCACTCGATGGCGACGAGGCCGTATTCATCACGGTCATGAACGGTGCCCTGATCTTCGCCGGACACCTGGCACTGGCGATCCGCTCGCCGCTGCGCTTCGATTATGCCCATGCCACGCGCTACCACGACAACAGCGCCGGCCACTTGAAGTGGCTGCGGCGGCCCGTGAGCGATCTGCGCGGACGCAAGGTTTTGCTGGTCGACGACATCCTGGACGAGGGGCATACGCTGGCCGCCATCCGTGACGAGTGCCTCCGGGCCGGAGCCGAGAAGGTCTGGCTGGCGGCCCTGTGCGTCAAACACCATGGCCGACGGCATGCCGGCATCGAGGCCGACTTCGCCGGCGTGGCAGTGCCCGACAAGTTCGTGTTCGGCTTCGGTATGGACTGGGACGACGAGGGCCGCAATCTGCCGCATGTCTACGCGCCCGGGCAGCAGGAACCATGTGCCTGCCGCCCAGGCTCCCAGAATGCGTCGCCAGGCGGCATTTGATACTTGCAGCGATGGCCCGTTTGCCGCCATACTGTACACGCACGTCGGTGCTGGTACAGGGTTGTCCCTGGCCGGCGGCGTGCGTCGTCGAATTTTTCAGGGGCATTCAATGCAAACAGGTACAGTAAAGTGGTTCAACGACGCCAAGGGATTCGGGTTCATCGCACCCGAAGATGGCAGCGATGATGTCTTCGTGCATTACTCGGCCATCAGCAGCCAGGGTTTTCGCAGTCTCGAGGAAGGCCAGAAGGTCAACTTCGAAACCGTCGAAGGACCGAAGGGCAAGCAGGCATCGGCGGTGACGCCGGTGGCCTGAACGGGCCACGACAGCATCATCACGACCCCGCTCAAGCAGCGGGGTTTTTTGTACCTGCCAGGACTGGGGTACGAGACAGGTTCACAACAGCTTTGTCTGACAACGCCATGCGACACAGGTTGATCTGATCCGACGGCACGGGCCGCTGACGTGGCCATGCGGGTGAGACCCCCACGCACCCGATCGGGGCATCTTGCGGGACCGCGAGCATCTTGCTCGCCTTGGCAGAGCTCCGTGCTTCCATGCGGGCGAGACGCCCGCGCACCTCAATTCTTGCGGGCGAGATACCCGCGCACCTTGATCGGTGCATCTTGCCGGACCGCGAGCATCTTGCTCGCCTTGGCAGAGCTCCGTGCTTCCATGCGGGCGAGACGCCCGCGCACCTCAATTCTTGCGGGCGAGACGCCCGCGCACCACAATCCTTCCCCGTTCTGTCAGTTACCGGGGTTGGCCGGCAGGTCGAATTGCAGGCGTGCCAGCTCGGCATACAGGCCGCCTTCGGCCAACAGGCTCTGGTGCGTGCCCTCGGCGACGATGCGGCCTTCGTCCATGACGACGATGCGGTCGGCGCGCTGCACCGTGGCCAGGCGGTGGGCGATAACCAACGTCGTGCGGCCGTGTTCCAGGCGTGCCAGTGCCTGTTGGATGGCCGCTTCCGATTGCGCATCCAGTGCCGAGGTGGCTTCGTCCAGCAACAACACCGGTGCGTTGCGCAGGATGGCGCGGGCGATGGCAATGCGCTGGCGCTGGCCGCCGGACAGGCGTACGCCACGTTCGCCAAGTTCCGTGTCGTAGCCGTCGGGCAGGGCGCGGATGAACCTGTCTGCCTCGGCCGCCCGCGCGGCTGCCTCGACTTCGGCCATGCTGGCCGTGGCATTGCCGAAGCGGATGTTGTCGGCCGCATTGCCGGCGAAGATCACCGTGTCCTGCGGCACCAAGGCAAAGGCACCGCGCAGGTCGGCCAGCGCCAGGCTGCGCGTGTCCACGCCGTCGAGGCGGATGTGCCCGGCCTGCGGGTCGTAAAACCGCAGCAACAGCTTGAAGACCGTACTCTTGCCGGCTCCGGAAGGGCCCACCAGCGCCACCGTCTCGCTAGGTGTCACCTGCAGGTTGAACGAGGCCAGGGCGGCGACGTCATCGCGGGTCGGATAGGCGAAATTGACACCGGCGAACTGCAGCTCGCCATGCAGTGGCGCCGGCAGGCTGGCGGGAGAGTCCGGTTCGACGACATGTGTTTTCTCGTCCAGCAGTTCGGCAATGCGTCCCATGGCTCCGGATGCCCGCATCACCTGGCCCCAGACCCCACTGACGCCGCCGACGGCACCCGCCGCGAAAATGGCGTACAGCACGAACTGGCCCAGCACGCCCACGTTCATGTCGCCGGCCAGGACGGCATGCGCCCCGAACCACAGCACCAGGGTAATGGCGCCGAAGACCAGCGTGATCACCGCACCCATCAACCCGGCCTGCATGCCGATCCGTCGCGCCGCCGTCGCCAGCGCGCTGACAATGGCCGCGCCGTAGCGCCGGCTCTCGGTGGCCTCGCGCGCATAGGCCTTGATGGCTTCGCTGGCGTTGAGTGTCTCGTTGGCAATGGCACTGGCGTCGGCCAGCCGGTCCTGGCTCTGGCGTGACAGCCGACGCACGCGCCGCCCGAACACCACGATCGGCAGCATCACCGCCGGGATCACCAATGCCGTCAACCCGGCCAGCTGCGGGCTGGTGATGAGCATGGCAATGGTGGCGCCGACGAGCATCACCACCGAACGCAGGGCCACCGAGATGCCGGAGCCGACGAGGGTCTGCACCAGCTCGGTGTCCGTGTCCAGGCGCGAGATCAGCTCGCCCACGCGCGAGCGTTCGAAAAAGCCCAGGTCCAGACCGATGAGGTGGCGGTACAGATGGCGCCGCAAGCCGGCCAGCGAACGCTCGCCCAGCAGAGTGATGCAGTAGAACCGCAAGGCCGTGGCCACGGCGATCACCAGTGCCACCAGAAACAGCAGCGCAAAGGTGCGGTTGATGGTGCCAGGGTGGCTGCCTGCGAAGCCGACGTTGATCATGTGACGCACGGCCACGGGCAGGGTGAGGTTGGCGCCCGAGGAGATGCCGAGGAAAATCAGCCAGCCGATGAACAGGCCCTTGTGTGGGCGCATGAATGGCCACAGCCGGCGCAAGGCACCGAGGCCGGCATCACGCCTGTCCTTGTTGCGCTTCCGCCAGATTGCCTCGCTCACATGGTTCCTACCGCCCAGGCTCCCAGCTTCGTCATTCACGGCTGTCATCCAGTTCTGTCAGTTGGCTCTGGCCGCGACTGAGATCGGCCAGCAGGCCTTGCAGTTCTTCCAGCCGCATTTGCGGCAGGCGCGTGGTCACGTTGACCTCGCAGGCGCCGTGTTGCTCGTCGAGGATGTCCGCCCACCACTGGGTCAGGCGTGGACGCAAGCGCTCCAGTTCGGCATAGCCCAACGCGAACCGGACCCTTGCCATGGCGATGATCGGCCGCTTGCGGCCCGCGCGCAGGCAGTTGGCTGCCGTGCCGCCATAGGCCCGCATCAGCCCGCCGACGCCCAACTTGATGCCACCAAACCAGCGCGTGACCACCACCATGACATGATCCATGGCCTGGCCGTCGATGGCCATCAGGATCGGCTTGCCGGCGCTGCCGCCGGGCTCGCCGTCATCGCTGAAACGGTAGCGTTCGCCAGTACGAAAAGCCCAGCAATTGTGGTTGGCATCGCTGGCCGAAATGTCCTCGAGAAAGGCCAGCGCAGCTTTTTCGTCGGATGCTGGGGCGGCCTGCGCCAGGAAACGGCTCTTGCGGATACGCACCTCATGCTGCACGGGCGCGTCAAGGGTGAATCGCGCGGGCATGGCTACAACAGGGTGCCGGTAAGCAGCATTGCCGCCACCGAAAAGTAGATGACCAGGCCGGTGACATCAACCAGCGTGGCCACGAACGGCGCCGAGGACGTTGCCGGATCGGCCCCCAGGCGCTGCATCAGGAATGGCAACATCGAGCCGGCCAGCGTGCCCCACATCACCACGCCGACCAGCGCCAGGCCCACCGTCAATCCCAATGGCAGCCAGTGGTCGCCATACTGGTTGAACGCATGGGCCCACACGACCACGCGCAAGAAACCGATCAGCCCGAGAAAGGTGCCCAATGCCAGGCCGGACAGCACTTCACGACCCATCACGCGCCACCAGTCGCGCAGGCGTACCTCGCCGACCGCCAACGCTCGGATGAAGATGCTGGCAGCCTGGCTGCCGGAGTTGCCGCCCGAGGAAATGACCAGCGGCACGAAGGTGGCCAGCACCACCGCCTTGGCGATCTCGGCCTCGAAGAAACTCATGGCGCTGGCGGTGAACATTTCGCCGATGAACAGAACGGCCAACCAGCCGGCGCGCTTGCGAATCAGGGTATGCAGCGGCGTGTCCATGTAGCGCGAGTCCAGGGCCGCCTGGCCACCCAGTTTCTGGATATCCTCGGTAGCCTCTTCCTCGGCCACGTCCAGCACGTCATCGAAGGTGACGATGCCGACCAACACACCGTCCGGGTCGATCACCGGCAAGGTCGCGCGGTCGTACTCGCGAAACGTTTCCACCGCCTTTTCCTGGTCATCGCGCGCATTCAGCGCCACGAAGCGGTGCGCCATGAGCGCGCTGACCTCGGTTTCCGGGTCGGCCAGCAGGATGTCGCGGATGCGGATGTCATCCAGCAGCTTCCAGTTGTCGTCGACGACGTAGATGACGTTGATGGTCTCGCTGTGTTCGCCGAAACGACGGATGTGACGCAGTGCCTGGGTCACCGTCCAGTCCGGGCGCAGGGCAATGTAGTCGGTGGTCGCCAGGCGGCCGACACTCTCCTCGGGATACCCCAGCAGGCGGACCGCATTCGCGCGTTCCTTGGGATTGAGGATCGACAGAAACCGCTGCACTACCGCTTCGGGCAGCTCGGCAAAAAAGGCGGTACGATCGTCTGGGCTCAGTTCGTTCAGCAGCGCGGAGAGCCTGGCCGAATCCGGCGACAGGCTTTCCACGAAGGCCAGCTGGGTCTCGTGCGGCAAGTGCTCGAAGACCGTTACCGCGGTCTCGCTGGGCAAGGTGCGCAGTGCGACCAGGGCTTCGTCATCGTCCAGTTGCTGCAGCAAGTCGCCGATTTCCGGCGGCTCGAACTTCACCAGCATGTCGCGCAGCCGCCGGAACTCGCGCTCGCGGAGCTTTTGTTCGATATCGGGTATGAGTTGCTCGAACTCCATGCCGGATCCTTTGAGTGTCGGGTCGGGCCCTGCGCGTTGTCGCGACCAGTGACGACTTCCTGGCCCATGCGCTGCAAGCGCCTATTGTGGCGCAAAAGCGCAGGTGGGCACCAGCGCAACCAGCGCAGCTCGTCCTGCGTGCTATCGTGTTGGTCCTTCAATCACGGCTGACAAGGAACTGGATATGTCATTACTGGACAATGTCATGGGTGGGATGGGCCAAGGCGACGGCGCCACCAGCGTTGTTGGTGAGCTGCTGCAAAAGGCTGGCGGCGTCGCCGGTCTGCAGCAGATGCTGGCCAACAGCGGGCTGGAAGATCAGGTGTCCTCCTGGATTGGAACCGGAGGCAATCAGGCGGTTTCGGGTGGACAGCTTGGCCAGGCGCTGGATGCCGGCGGTCTGGGTGATCTGGTGAGTCAGGAGGCGCAGAAACTGGGCACCGACAATGGCGCGCTGTTGTCGCAGTTGTCGACGATGCTGCCGGCAGCGATTGATCAGCTGACTCCCGACGGCACGACGCCGGCGGACGACGGTGAAGGCATGGATTTGTCGTCGTTGGCAGGTTTGGCTGGCAAGCTCTTTGGTTGAGTCGGCGCCGGCCCGGCTCCCTTTGCGTCACGATTGATCGATGTGTCGCCGGGGTCGGGAGCCTGGGCGGCAGGAACCATGCGAGCGAGGCACAGCCATTTTGAGGACGATTTTTCGACCATTTGAGACGGATGCTGGCTGTTATTCGACGAAAATGAGCGGGAAGTCGGGCCAGAAGGGCACAGCCGCAGCCGCTTGTGTTTCTGCTGCTGGGGCCTCCACGTTGTGATGCCCATCACGGAAATATGTTCAACTTCTGGTCAGTTCTCGTATATGATTGGGTTGCAAGCCGGCACGTGTGGCCGACAATCGTCTTAATCCAGAAGGGCCGGGGGCAGGCATGACACGGACGAATCTATTCAAGCGGTTGCTGGGGAGTGGTGAACGCCGCGAAGAAAGTCGCGTGCGCGCCGAAGCGGGTACCCGCTTGCTGGTGGTGGATGACTCGCCGACCATCCGGGCGGTCCTTGCCAAGATGCTGATCCAGGATGGCTACGCAGTCCTGAAAGCGGCGGACGGCAACAGTGCCCTGGAGATTGCACGCCAGGAAAAGCCCGACGCCATCTTTCTGGATATCGTGCTCCCCGGCATGAACGGTTTTGCCGTGCTGCGGACGCTGCGTCGTGACCGCAACATCGGCCGTATTCCCATCGTCATGATGAGCGGCAATCTTCAGGCTACCGAGCAGTACTATGTACAGCGCCTCGGTGCCGACATCTTCATGAAGAAGCCATTCGGTCGTGCCGAGGTCTTCAACTGCATCCGTGAGCTGGTCGAGGCCGGTCATCTGCCGGAACGCGTCACCGAAGTGCCTGAGGCGCACACCACGATCGAAGGCATGGAGCATATTCCGGATGTGGCCCTGCCGGATGATGAGCTGGAAGAGCACGAAGTCGGTGCTGGCGCCAGGCCCGAGCTGCGGGTCGTGGTCGCGGGTGGCGCCGACGAGATCATCGCGGATGCCAATCAGAGCCGGGGTGCCGGCCAGGCCACGGGCGCCGACAGTCAGGACAGCCTTGCTGCGCGTACCAGGCGCTTCCGTTTTACCGATTTGTCGGCGTCCTGACCGAACAAGTGGCCGGTCGCTCGTTCAACGGGCTCCCACGCAGCACGTTGCCGGTTCGGTGCCTGTCCATGACACCGCCTTCATTGCTGGCACGTTACAATGACGGCTTTTGCCGTGAGCGCCATGTCCACTGCAGCCGTCGGCGTTGCCCACGCCCAGCCAAATATTGCCTTGGTCAAGTATTGGGGCAAGCGTGACGTCCGCCTGAATCTGCCGGCAGCTGGCTCCCTGTCGGTCACCTTGAAGGATTTGTGGACGCGCACCCGCGTCGAGTTCGATGCCGGGTTTCACCATGACGCGTTGTTGCTGGACGGGCGTGAGGACCATCCGGCCTTGCGGCGCGTCGGTGCCTGTCTGGATCTTCTGCGTGCCGCTGCCGGGACGGACTGTCGGGCGCGCGTGGAGACGCACAACAATTTTCCCACGGCGGCCGGATTGGCATCGTCGGCTTCCGGCTTTGCGGCGCTGGTCGTGGCTACGGCGGCGGCGCTTGATCTTGATCTGGAGCCAGCCGAATTGTCGCGTCTGGCACGGCAGGGCTCCGGCTCGGCCGCCCGTTCGATCTTCGGTGGTTTCGTCGAGATGCATGCCGGTAGCCGGGCCGATGGCGCCGATGCCGTCGCCGAGCCGCTGGCCTCCGCCTCGGACTGGCCGCTGGAAGTGGTCGTGGCCGTGACCAGCAGGGCTCGCAAGACCACCGGTTCCACCGACGGCATGCAGCATTCGGCCGATACCTCGCCGTTCTACCCGGCGTGGGTCGCCAGCGTTGATGACGACCTGGCCGAGGCACGTCAGGCCGTGGCGCGGCGTGATTTCGAGGCGCTGGCGGATGTCAGCGAGGCAAGTTGTCTGAAAATGCATGCTGTGATGTTTTCCAGCCGGCCGGCGTTGATGTACTGGTCTGACCGCACGCTGGCCTGCATCGAGCGGGTGCGACAGCTACGGCAACGTGACGGGCTTGGCGTGTTCTTCACCGTGGATGCCGGGCCACAGGTAAAGGCCGTGTGCCAGCCCGCGGATGTCGCTACCGTGGCTGCGGCGCTGGCCGACCTGCCCGGCGTGGAGCGCGTGTTGCGCACGCCGCTGGGTGAGGGCGCGCGCCTGGTGGATGCTGGAAGCCAGGAGACGGCTGGAGGTGGTGCATGATCCGCGTCAAGATTTGCTGCATCAGCTCGGTGGACGAGGCACGGTCGGCCGTACGGCATGGCGCTTCTGCCCTCGGATTGGTGTCCAGCATGCCCAGCGGCCCGGGCGTCATCGACGAGGACAATATTGCGGCCATTGCCGCGACGGTACCACCGACCGTGGCAACCTTTCTGCTCACCAGCCGCACCGACGCGGCTTCCATCATTGCCCAGCAGAAGCGTTGTCGATGCAACACTTTGCAGCTTTGTGACCGCGTCGAGGCGGGTACCCACGAGACCTTGCGTGAAGCGCTTCCCGGCATCGCGCTCGTGCAAGTCATCCACGTTGTTGATGAGTCATCCGTGGACGAGGCTCTGGCCGCCGCGCTCCTGGTCGATGCGATTTTGCTGGATTCGGGCAACCAGTCGCTGGCGGTGAAGGAGCTCGGTGGCACGGGTCGCACGCATGACTGGATCCTCAGTCGGCAGATTGTCGAGCAGTCGTCGGTGCCGGTGTTCCTGGCCGGTGGCCTGCATGCCGGCAACGTGGTCGAAGCCGTCGGTCGAGTGAAGCCCTTCGGGCTGGACCTTTGCAACGGCGTGCGTACCGATGGCCAACTGGATGAGCATAAGCTCGCTGCGTTCATGGCGGCTGTTCGGCAGGCCGATGCCATTGCTCCCGGCGACGGACACTGAGGCCCGGGTCATGGAGTCGACAGGCAGTGGCTACGGCAAGCTGGTGGTCTGCGGCGACTACGCCGTGCTGGAAGGTGCGCCGGCGCTGGTGCTGGCGGTGGACCGGCAGGCCTGCGCCAGGATCACTTCGGTGCCGGAATCCGGCTTGTTGCGGGTGAATGCGCCGGACATCGGCGTGCTGTCGGCGCAAGGCCGGTTTGCCGGCTCCAAAGTGGAATGGGACGGCCCCGGTTTGCACGAACGCCTGCGGCTGGTCGACAGTGTGCTGGAACATTTTGCGCCGGATATTGTGGCGTCGCGGTCGCTGATTGTGCACATTGACACCCGCGCCTTCCTTGCTGCCGACGGGGTGGCCAAGCTGGGCCTCGGTTCCAGCGCCGCGGTCACCGTGGCGCTGGCCAAGGGTCTGGCGCAGGCGACGGACACAACCACGCCCACACTGGAGCAGTTGGTTGCCATGCATCGCAGGGCTCAGGGCGGACGTGGCAGTGGCATTGATGTCGCCGCGGCATTGCGTGGCGGCCTGCTGTGTTGTCGCAACCATGATGAAAGGCTGGATGTCGTCGACGTCGACTGGCCGGACGGCCTGTACTGGCGTGCCATCTGGACCGGGCGTTCGGCCAGCACGGCCGCGGCGCTGGCACAGTTGGCCACGTGGCGAGGGGAGTTTCCACGAGCCTTCCGGGAATGCATGGATGACCTGAAGCGCACGGCGGAGTGCGTGGCTGCAAGCGCCGCTTCGGGTGCCGCCTGCGACATGCTTGCAGGTCTCGGCGATTATGCCCGGCTGCTTGATCGGTTGGGACAGGCCAGCGGCATCGACATTTTCAGTGCCGAGCATCGGCAGCTTGCCGCCCTTGCCGCACGGCACGGGGTGGTGTACAAGACATCCGGGGCGGGCATCGGCGATGTCGGCTTGGCCCTGGCGGGCGATCCCGAGGCTCTGGATGCCCTCGCGCAGAAGGCATCCCGCGCCGGCTTTCCCGTGCAGCTGCACAGCCCGGCACCCACCCCCAAGTAAATCGGACAGGAGATGAATGTGGATGAAGCAGGCATGACAAGCAGCGACCGCAAGCAACGAACCGACGATGGACGTGCACGCCTGCCGGGGTTTTACCGGCTGTCGGTCACCGAAAGGGTGCAGCTGCTCGGCGAGCGTGGCCTGTTGTCCATGGACGATGCGCGCAAGCTTGCCAGCGGCGCTTCCTGCCTGTCGTCCGCCCAGGCGGACAAGATGATCGAGAACGTCGTCGGCGTGATGGGCTTGCCGGTCGGGCTGGGACTGAACTTCCTCATCAATGATCGCGATTATGTCGTGCCGCTGGTGGTCGAAGAGCCATCCATCGTGGCGGCCTTGAGTTCGGCGGCCAAGCTGGTGCGTGGCGCCGGTGGATTTCGTACGCGCAGCACGCCACCGGTCCTCATCGGCCAGGTGCAGGTGGTCGATGTCGCTCATGCGCGCAAGGCCCAGGCAGCACTGCTGCAGCGCAAGGAAGAGATCATGAACCTCGCCAACAGCCTGCATCCGAAGATGGTGGCACGCGGTGGCGGCGTGGAAGATGTCGAGGTGCTGATCCATTCGGCACCCGACGGTGGCAGTGACATGGTGGTGCTGCATTTGCTGGTCAACACCTGCGATGCCATGGGTGCCAACCTTGTCAATACCATGTGCGAGGGTGTGGCGCCGCTGGTCGAGACAATTACCGGCGGCAAGGTGTTCCTGCGCATCCTGTCCAATCTCACCGATCGTGCGCTGGTCTGGGCCGAGGCGGTGATTCCCGTCGAAGCGCTGACAGCCAAGGGCCGCGACGGTGCCGAGGTCCGCGACGGCATCATTCTGGCCAATGACCTGGCCATCGTTGACCCCTACCGCGCCGCAACCCACAACAAGGGCGTGATGAACGGTGTCGACGCTGTGGCCATTGCCACCGGCAATGACTGGCGTGCGCTGGAAGCGGCAGCGCATGCCTATGCCGCGCGTGGCCAGGCCTACACGTCGTTGACGCGCTGGCACAAGAACGACAACGGCGATCTGGTGGGCAGTATCGAGATGCCGATGAAAGTCGGCACCGTTGGCGGCAACTTGCAGTCCAATCCGGCGGTCGCACTGAACCATCGTCTGTTGGGCGTGGACAGCGCCACGGAGTTGGCCGAGGTCATGGGCGCCGTTGGCCTGGCGCAGAACTTCTCGGCCTTGCGGGCGCTGGTGACCGACGGCATCCAGCAAGGGCACATGAGCCTGCACGCGCGCAGCGTCGCCATGGCGGCCGAGGCCGGGCCGGAAATCTTCGATGCGGTGGTCGAAGGGTTGCTGGAGTCCGGTGACATCAAGGTCTGGAAGGCCCGCGAGATCATCGCCTCGTTGCAGGGCCAGCCCGGACCGCGCCTGGTGGCCGGCACGGCCCATCAGACCAGGGAAGAAACCTGGTCCGCCGGCAACGGCAAAATCATCCTGCTGGGCGAGCACGCCGTGGTCTACGGGCGCCACGCCATTGCCGCGCCGCTGCCGCTGGCCATCCGTGCGCGTGCCGAGGACAACGATGGCGATGGCACGATCCTCACCATCCCGCGCTGGGGCATGGAGCAGCATCTGCCGCAGCCGCAACACGCCGCACGCCCAGGCTCGTTCGTGGAATCGCTGACGATGATCCTGAAGCGCCTGGAACTGGCCGATCGCAGCATGACCATCCGCGTCAATCCGAGCGTGCCGCGGGCCATGGGCCTGGGTGCCTCCGCAGCGCTGGCCGTGGCCGTGATTCGTGCGCTGGACAGTCACTGCCGCTTGAACCTCGGCGAAGACGAGATCTGCGCCCTGGCCTTCGAATGCGAGAAGATTGCCCACGGCACACCGTCCGGCATCGACAACACCGTGGCCACCTATGGCAAGCCATTGGTGTACCAGGCCGGTGATCCCCCACGTATCGAGCCGTTCGAGTTCCGCGAGCCCCTGCCGCTGGTCATCGGCATGTGCCGCACCGAGAGCCTGACTGCCAGGACCGTGGCGCGCGTGCGCCAGGCCTGGCAGCACAACAAGGTCTTGTACGAACGCATTTTCGATGCCATCGACCAGCTGGCAGTACAGGCCATGGAAGCCCTCAAAACCCATGATCTGTACCAGCTCGGCGAACTGATGAACATTTGCCAGGGCCAGCTGAATGCCCTGCAGGTCTCCAGCTGGGAGCTGGAGGAAATGATGCAGATCGCACGCAACAACGGCGCGGCTGGTGCCAAGCTCACCGGCGGTGGCGGTGGTGGCGCCATGATTGCGGTCTGTCCCGACGGATGTCAGCCGGTCATCGATGCCTTGCAGCACGCCGGCTACCGCGCACTGGAGGTGGATTTTGATTGACAGCAACACAGCCGAGGCCAGGACCGTATCCTTTGACTCGGAGGCCTTGATTCTGGTCGACAGCGAAGACCGCGAGATCGGCTCGCGCAACAAGGGCGACTGCCACGATGGCGAAGGCATCTTGCACCGTGCCTTTTCGCTGTTCGTGTTCAACCCGGCGGGCGAGCTCCTGTTGCAGCAGCGTGGCGAGGACAAGCGCCTGTGGCCCGGCTACTGGGCCAACAGCTGCTGCTCGCACCCGCGTCTGGGCGAGACCATGGCCGAGGCCACCCAGCGCCGGCTGCAGGAAGAACTGGGCATGGCCTGTGAGTTCCAGTTCATCTACAAGTTCCAGTACCACGCCCGCTACAAGGACCTCGGCTCCGAACGCGAGCTGTGCCATGTTTTCGTCGGTCAGACGGATGCGCCCGTGCGGGCCAATCCCACGGAGCTGGCCGACTGGCGCTTCGTGTCGCCGGACGCCCTGGACAACGAACTGGCCCGACATCCCGAGCGCTTCACGCCGTGGCTGCAGATGGAATGGCGGCGCCTGCGTGGCGAATTTCGGGACTGTTTGCCGCCAGCAGCATGATGATCGGGCCATATCTTTCCTGAGCGCGAGTCTTTTGGCACTTGACGCATGGGGATGGTTGCAGTAGCTGCAACATGTCCCTATAGTCGGAGGCTCAGGCGGGGTGCAACGGGGAGTCCATGTTGGCACCGAAGATTTCGCACAGTGATGTGTGCCGCCGGGTTCATGGCGTATGTGTGCCACTCCATTCGTTGCGATCAGGAGCGATTCATGAAGTCTTTGAGCAAGATACTTGTATCCGTGCTGGCCACCTCGGTGGCCGGCATGGCCATGGCCGGGTCCAGCCCGCAAGCCATGGACATCATTACGGCCATGGCGTTGCAGGATCAGGGCCAGCAGGCCATGGTCAGCCCCAACGTCCCGGCAAGGGCTACCCTGGCCGGCTGTGACATCGGCACACCCGACCTCATCGTGCACGATGACAACGAGGGTGAGAACGGTTATGGCTTCGGTACGATCGTCACCCACGGTGAACTGGTGGAGAAGTTCACGCCGGTCAACTATCCGGCCGACTTTCCCAGCGTCTGCATGAGCTTCATCACCAATGACGGCACGACGAGCCTTCCCGTCACGATCGTTGTCTACGACGACGATGGTGCCGGCGGTGGGCCGGGCACCCTGCTGGGTTCGGTAGCGGTCACGGCGCATCCTGTGGCACTCGCCGGTTTGCCGTTCACACCGACCTTCGAGACTTTCGATCTCTCCCCCCTGCCGCTTTACATCGACAGCGGCAGTGTCTACATCGGCGCCTATTGGGATGGCTCCGCTGGTGCGGCGTTCCTCGGCGCGGATGAAACGCCAGCAACGCCGCAGGCCACGGGTTACGTCCGTTACGCTGCAGGTGACCCTTGGCTGACAATGGATGCTGCCAATGATTACGCCGAGTATCGCGCCATGATGATCCGGCCACTCGAGGCGGCGCCCACGCCTGAGCCGCCCACGGTGATGCTGGGCTTCACTCCGGACCTTATCGGCTCGGGCGATCCCACCACCTTGACAATCACGTTTGTCAACGCCACCCAACCGACAGCCGCCACCTTGAGCGCGGACTTCACCGACGTCCTGCCGATCGGCATGACGGTGGCGTCAACGCCCAATGCCAGCACCGATTGTGCCAATGCCACTCTGGCCGTCTCCGGTGGCGATTCTTCGGTGACCCTTCCGATGGGTGCCGAGATTCCGGCCCATGGCGTTTGTACGCTCAGCGTTGACGTGGTGGCAGCCGATGGCACCTACACCGATACGTTGGCTGCAGGCGACCTGCAAACCAGCAACGGTGCCAACGTGGCGGGTGACAGTGCCGAGGTGCGTTTCGGTTATGTGTTCCCGGAACCGTATTGTGCTTTCTCGGCTGTCGATGCCGTTGAGCCGATCACCTATGTCGAGTTCGGTGCCACCAGCCAGAGCTCGGATGTCGCCAGCACGTTGGCACACGAGGACTTCACCGGCCTGTTTGGCGACCCGGCACCGGCCTTGACCTCGGTCTCTGCCGGAGCAACGCTGCAGTTTGCCGTCGAGGGCGACACAGGCGGATCTTATACGGATGTGATCGTGGCCTACGCGGACTGGAACCAGGACGGCGACTTTGATGATGCCGGTGAAAAGTCCGATGAAGGTACGCTTGTCAACTCTGATGGCATGGACAGCCAGCAAGCCGTGTTCAATTTTGTCGTGCCGGTGACTGCAGCCCTCGGACAGACGCGGCTGCGTGTGGTCAAGTCGTACAGTGCGTTCGGTCCTGCATGTGGTGTTGGCTTCGGCCAGGCCGAGGAATACATCGTCGACGTGACGCCACCGGCACCCATGCTGGCCGTGAGCTTTGCTCCGGACACCGTGATGACAGACCAGGTCAGCACGGCCACGGTCGAGCTCATCAACCCGAGCGCCAATCCGGCCACCCTGACTGCGGCCCTGGTGGACAGCTTCCCCGCGGGCTTGACGTTGATTGCCAGCAGCGCGGCCACAACGTGCGAGTTCTCGTTGGTCAATGTGGTGCCGGCGAGTGTGACGGCCGGCCAGAATCTCACCCTGCCGGCAGGCTTCGTGATTCCAGCCAATGACTCCTGCACCGTGACGGTCGATGTGTCCAGTGCCGTGGCGGGAACGTACGTCAATACGTTGGCTGCCGGCGCCTTGCAGACGGACCAGGGCAGCAGCTCCAGCCCGGCGTCGGCTTCGTTGCTGGTTGAAGCGCGGCCTGACAAGATCTTTGCCGACGGGTTCGAGTTGCCTGGGGAGCAGACGCTGGCGGCGCCGGTGGACGTACCTGCCGACTTCTCTGGCATGTACTTCGATTTCGAAGCCGGTTGTGCAGATGCATCGGCGGGCTGCCCATCCAACGACTGGAACCCGTGGGGCAGCTCGTCGCTATCCTACTACTGGCCCAGCGCCGGCCAGGCCATGTGCGTCAGCACGGACGGCACGCATTGTGACGACCTCGCGCCTGGCGCCACCATCGACGCGTCCTCGTCATTTATCAGCAGTGGTGATCCCAGTGCTGCCGTGGCGGGCACACCAGGCACTTACTACATGGGTGTGCAGTTCATGAACTCGGTGACGGGAACGGTGAACTACGGCTACGTGAAGTTCACGACACCCGGAACCGGTGGAGCCTGGATGACCGTCGAGGAAATCTGGTACAACCCGGACGGTGGCTCGATCACCATCCAGTGACGGGTCCGAGTGCCCCGCCATGCCGTGGCGGGGTACTTCCGACAACCACAGAGGACGAAGGGCGGGCGCAAGTTCGCCCTTCGTCTTTTTCTGTATGCTGCTGCCGCCGGAGTGCTATAGTCCGGGGCGTTTCGGGGACCGGATGCGGTGTTGATTGAAGTCGAGGACTTGCGCTTTCGCTATCGTGGCGCGGCGGTGGATGCAACCGCCGGGCTGTCGCTGGCGGTCGCCGACGGCAGCCTGTTCGGGCTGCTCGGGCCGACCGGCTCGGGCAAGACCACGTTGATCTCGCTGCTGGCCGGTTTGCTGCAGCCGCTTTCCGGTTCGATCCGCATTGCCGGTGAGCCCATGCCACAGGGCCGGGCCAAGGTCCAGGCCCGCTTGTCGCTGGTGCCGCAGGAGTATGCCTTTTACCCGCAGCTCAGCGTGGCCGAGAACCTGCAGTTCTTCGCCGGCGTGCAGGGCGTGCCGGTCGCGTTGCGGTCCGAGCGCCTGGATGACGCCGTCGAAACCACGGGCCTGGCGGATTTCTGTGCGCAGCGCGCCGGGCGGCTGTCCGGTGGCTTGAAGCGACGGCTGAATCTCGCCATCGGCCTGCTGAACGCGCCGCGCCTGCTGTTTCTGGACGAGCCCACGGTCGGCATCGACCCGCAGTCGCGGCATTTCATTCTGGAGGCCATCAAGGCCATCAATGCCGGCGGCACCACGGTGGTCTACACCTCGCACTACATGGAGGAAGTCGAGGCGCTGTGTGACGAGATCGCCGTGCTCGATGCCGGCCGCGTGATTGCCCGCGGTGACTTGCAAAGCCTGCTGGGACAGGATGGTGGCGGCCCCGTGGTGGTTGGCTTGCCCCAGGCACCAGCGCAGGCACTCGGTGGGGCATTGGACAGCCTGGACGGGGTGGCAAGGGACGGCGCAGAGCTGCGCCTGGCCGGGCCGGACATGCTACCGGATATTCTCGATGTGTTGTCACGCCATGGGGTTGCGCCCAGCCGCATCCGCTACGGCCATGCCGACCTGGAAGAGCTGTTCCTGCAGCTCACCGGCCACCAGTTGAGGGACTGACATGGGCGTTATCGGCCATTTGATCGGCAAGGAAGCACGGCTGCTGCTGCGGGACATGAATGCACTGGCCTTGCTGTTCCTGATGCCGGCGATTTTCATCCTCATCATGTCGCTGGCCTTGCAAAGTCGCTTCGACGCCCAGAACGGCGTGGCGCTGGACTACTACCTCGTCAACCAGGACAGCGGTGAGATGACGGCGCGCTTGGTCGAGCGCCTCGCGGCAATGGAATCGCTGCATGCCATTGATGGCAAGGCTCCGCCGGACGACTCGCGAGGCCAGCTGGGCCGCCACGGCGTGAAGTTCCTGCTGCGCATCCCGCCGGATTTCGGCGCGCACATGCTGGACGAGGAGCCGTTGCCGTTGGAGATCAGTGTGGCGCCGGATGTCGAGGCCACGGTGGCGCGGCTGTTCTCGGCCAGTGTGCATGATGCCATCGGTCAGGTGATCGTGGCGCAACTGGCCGCGGCGGCTGGTGGTGCCGAGGATGAGCTCGACTTTGGTGCCATCGACCGGCTGGTGGTGCAGCACTCGACCTGGCAGGGCAGCGGGGACGAGGTCTTCCCGTCGTCCGTGCAGCAGAACGTGCCAGCCTGGCTGCTGTTCGCCATGTTCTTCATCGCCATCCCGCTGTCCACCACCTGGGTGGCCGAGCGTGCCCAAGGCACCTACACGCGCCTGCGCGCCATGGGCGTGGGCAGCGTGGCCATGCTGGTGGGCAAGCTCAGCCCGTATGTCGTGGTCAACCTTGTGCAGGTGGTGTTGATGCTGGCGGTCGGCGTGTACGTGGTGCCGCTGTTCGGTGGCGGGCAACTGGACCTCGGCCATTCAAGGCTGGCGCTCGCCCTGGTGTCGCTGGCCGCCAGTTTCGCTGCCGTGTCGTATGCGCTGCTGGTGGCCAATATCGTCACCTCCAGTGAGCAGGCCACGATCTTCACCGGCGTGGCGAACTTGTTGATGGCGGCATTGGGCGGCATCATGGTCCCCAGGTTCGTGATGCCGGAGGCGATGCAGGCCATCAGCCATCATTCGCCGATGGCCTGGGGGCTGGATGGCTTTCTGGATGTGTTCTTGCGCGGTGGCGGCACGGGCATGGTCCTGGATTCGGTCATCAAGCTGCTGTTGTTCGGATTGGCATGCCTGGTAGTTGCCGCAGGATGGATGCGTTGGAAGCAAGTCAGATAAGCAAACCGCGTGAGGTGGTGGTACGGGAGCTGACGCAGCTGGTGCTGGACGAATGCGACAAGCCCATGGACGTGGACGCCGTGGACGTGGATGCGCCGCTGCTGGGGCCCGCCAGTCCGCTGGCGCTGGATTCGCTGGATGCCCTGCAGATCGCCATGGCCGTCAAGCAGCGTTACGGCGTGCAAGTGCCGGCAGGCGCCGGCGGGCGCAAGGCATTGGCCTCCATCAACGCCCTGGCCGACTTCATCAGTCCTTGAATGGACGGCCGGGTGCATCTGGCCGGCATGGCGCTGGCGTCGGCGTTGGGACCGGACCTTCCGGTGGCCGTGACGGCCTTGCAAGGTGGCATCGCTGGGCCGACACGGGTCCGCGTTGATGGCCTGGATGAGCCACTGGAGGCCGCCTGCTACCGCATTGATGACGGCAGGGACTTGTTCGATCCGGGGCGCATGGCGCATTGGGTGCCCGAAGTGGCTTGTCAGGCGGTGGCCGGCTTGCCGCGGGCAGCGCGGCGGGACCTGGCCATTTTCGTCGGGTCGACCTGTTTTTCCGTGGGCCAGGGTGAGGCTGCATACGCACGCATGCTGGCGCACGATCCCGCAAAAGCCGTCCCAATGCCGCGAACCGACTTCCACTACATCGCGGCATTGGCACGCGAGGCCGTTGGCAGCCAGGGGCCCGACTTCACCTGGAACACGGCCTGCACCTCAAGTGCAAATGGCGTGCTCCTGGCCAGCGAGATGTTGCGGCAGGGACTGATCGACCACGCGCTGGTGTTGGGCGTGGAGTTGGCCAACCGCACCAGCTTCGCGGGTTTTGCCAGCCTGCAGTTGCTGGCAGACGTGATCCGTCCGTTTGCCCGCGACCGTGCGGGGCTGGTGCTGGGCGAGGCAGTCGCGGCTGTGCTGTTGACGCAAGGCGAGAGCGAGTTGATGCTGCGCGGTGGCGCAATCGCGACCGATCTCTCCAGCCTGACGACACCGCGGGCGGACGGACAGTCACTGGCGCGAGTGCAGCGCCAGGCATTGCGGCACGCGGAGGTGCGGGCTGAGGAGGTCTGTCTGGTCAAGGCCCATGCGACGGGCACGCAGGCCAACGATCTGGCCGAAGCGCATGGCATCGCCGCCGTGCATGCCCACCGGCCACCGGTCACGGCACTGAAGCCCTTTGTCGGGCACACGCTTGGTGCCTGTGGCGTGGCCGAGTTGGCTTTGCTCGCCGGTGCGTGTCGCGCCGGCTTCGTTCCGGCGGCGTCCAGTGATGGTGAAGCCGAGCCGGATCTCGGGATTCGTGTACTTGACGGAGCCATGACAGCGCCAAAGGGAATCTGGCAACTGAACCAGTTCGGTTTTGGTGGCAACAATGATGTACTGCTGCTGGAGGTGTGCTGATGCGGGTGGCCGTTGTCGCGTCAAGCCACTGGTTCGAGGCCGTCAACGACGAAGGCAGGCCGGATCTTGCGCCAGCCTTTGCAGCGCTGCGGCAGTCCTCACCACGCCGCATTGATCGCTTCGTGCGCCTGGCCCTGCTGGGCGCAGGCCGATGCGTGGGCGACCGCAAGCTACCGGCCGAGCTCGGTCTGTGCCTCGGCTCTGCCACCGGCGCCATGGCGAGCACCGCTATGGTGCAGCAACAGATGCTGCGTGACGGCTTGTTGCCGCGTCCGGTCGATTTTGTAAACACCCTGGGCGGCACGGCAGGATTTCACATGGCAAACATGCTGCAAACGCATGGTTTCTATCAGTTTGTCAGTCAACAGCACGGGCAGTTCATGGGGGCGGCCACAGTGGCCATGACGGCACTCGCCGGTGGCATGGCGCCGGCTGTGCTGGTCGGTTGCGTCGAAGACGTGGCCGGCCCCGTGGCCTGGCAGCGTCACCGCCTTGGACTCGCCGAGGACACGGTACTGGCCGAAGGCAGCCACTGGCTGCTGCTGGAAAAGCGTGCCGCCGGGGCGGATGAGGCGGAGCTGGAGCTCTCACGCTGGCACGATGTGCCGCGATTGATGCGCCAACTCGTCGATTGCCACGAGGTTCGCTTGCTGGCCAGCATCCCGGCGAATGTGAGTGCGCAGATCAGCGATACACTGGGTCCGCGGCTGCCGCCGACGGAGACCAGCCCGTTCCATGGCAGTTTGGACGCCGCCTGGATGACCGGACGACTGGCCGAAGGCCTCATCGGGCCACTCGCGCTGGTAGGTCGCAGCCATGTTCTGCGGTTGGGGGGAGCAGGGAATAGGGAGCAGGGAATAGGGAGCAGGGAATAGGGAGCAGGGAATCGTCGGGACACAGTAACAGGGATCCGGGACTCGGTACACGGGAATTGGCGACGGGAATCGGTGCCGGGCGCCGAAACACTGTCGTTCTGGACGGCCGACAGGCCGATCCGGAACCCAGTGCCTTCCTCAGAGCCCACGGGACAAGGCATCCTGCCGAGGGCCGCCGGTCTGGCCATCCCCCGGATCGGTGTCCGGGGCAGGCTATG
>CAZOXZ010000013.1:0-4504 GCA_964583865.1 uncultured Rhodanobacteraceae bacterium
GTATAATCAGTGTGTTGTGGCGATAACGCCCTGTGAGATCACGGATTCAGGATATGATTCAATAACAGAGACATCCGCCAAAAATTTTCGCCGGAGGCATAATCAATGGTCGGTATGGCGCTCACCAGCCCAGTCCCTGGGGGCGAAACGTGCAAGGCTTGGCCAGGTGGTCCAGGATTGCTCGGTTGACCGCCCTCCACATGATCCCACGGCTCATTGTTTACAATCAGCACCCAGAAATTCGACGAGGACCCACCGCCGTTTACCTGATAAAAATTGCTTTGAGAGAATACTGTTGGCGCTGTCTCACACGGATCGCCAGGAAACAAACAAGGCGAAACAAGGGTAATTGGATTTCCCGCTGTACCCTCGTTTTGCACATTGAAGTCTGTACGGATCTTGGCCGATGCGAACCCGGGGTCATGAAATCCGTCGGCAACTGCCTGACTGCCAGCAAGAAGTAGGGCAATTGCAACAATGCTGCTTATCAATCCATTTTTTCTTGATGCAGAAAATAGGGTCGCGTTTTCAGTTGGACCCACTATTCGGGTAGCAAAAAGTTCCGAACATATTAGTGCGGGGGCGGGGAGGGGGGGGGGGGGGGGGGTGGTTGGACTGATCATAATCTACCCAAGCTCCATGGAAGCGCGACAACGTTTCTCGAGCGCCCCTTGGCACGCTACCACAGCCATGTTTGCGGAGTCAACATTGACGTGCGACACCCGTTCTTCGTACTTACAAGAAACACAAAGTCGTAACTAGTTGTTCTGTCGGGTGTTTTGACTTTTCAACATTTCAGGGAGTGGCTGTGGGAAGATTGACCTCGAAACCCAGTGCGGCGGCTTGGTGTTTCAGGGATGCAATGCTGCGTTGACGCTGCTTTTCCTCGTAACGGGCCTGGCCCTCGTCGACGTAGGCTTCGCCACGGGTCAGCATGAAGTACACCAGCCGAGCGAGCTTGTGGGCGGTGGCGGTGTTGGCGCGCGGCTTGTCCATGCGCCGACACAGGCGGCGATAGAATGCACCGAGGCCGAATCACTGTATGACAGGCTCATGGCGGCCATGCGAAATGCCTGTCGTGCCCGGTTGGCCGAGCGTTTGGTGCGTGCCGATAGCACTTTTCCGCCACTGATCTTGCTTGATGGGCACAATCCCAGCCACGAACAGAAGTTTTTGACGTTGGCGAACCGACTCAAGTCAACGCCGATCTCACTGAGAATCTTCATCACTGAACCCCCCACCCAAACCGTCGATGCGTGTCAGGTCCACTCCAGCCCAGTTGGCCAAGCGCTGACGGGCGTCGAATTGCTCGCGTGCCTTGGTGCCTTGCCGAGGTGGCTTGCCCAGGTCCACCGCAGCCGTGGCCTGTGAGCGCAGCAGGGCCTCCAGAGTGTCATCGCATTCGGTCAAGCGCCGGCCGATGTCGTCATACATCGCCAGTGCCTGACCCAGCACGAACAAATGTTCTTCGCGCCAGTTGCCTGTCAGGGCACGTGCGATGGTCTGTTCACTGGCCTTGATCCGTCGGTTGCGATGGCGCGCCAGCAGGGTTGGCTCGCGTTCCCCGGCCACGATGGCACGGATGATCGCTTGGCCGGTCATGCCCATCACGTCGCTGATGACGTCGGTAAGCTGGATATTCATCTGCACCAAGGCTTTTTGCATGCGCTGCACCCAACTGGCCTGCTGTTTGAGCAGAACTTCACGCTGGCGCGATATTGCCCGAATCGTACAGATGTCGGCATCCGGGCGGAATGCCGCACGCAACAATCCGTAGCTCATCAACTGCTGTAACCATTGGCAGTCTTGTACATCGCTCTTGCGACCGGGGACGTACTTCACTTGGCGGGCGTCCACCCGCCAAACCTCAAGGCCATGCTGCTCCAGGATCTCGTAGGCGGGAATCCAGTACACGCCGGTTGACTCCATGGCCACCGTGTCAATACCGCACCCGAGCAGCCAACAGGCCAAGTCGTTCAGATCGTCCGTCATCACACCGAATTCTCGTACCGGTTGTTCGTCCCGGTCGCCCGGGACCGCGAGCCAGTGACTCGATGCTCCGATGTCGATCCCGGCGGCATCGGGAAAGGTCTTCTCGTCGCGCTTGCGCATTGCCATGATTTGCTCCAGCATCGTCAAAGGACGGCGGCGCCGTGGGAAACGTCGAATGCGACTCGATCTTACAAACGGGATGCGGCTCACACCGCTCACCACTGTCACCGACGACTCCCGGACCACGCTGATTAACGGGCTCGCGAAGAGCGCGCACCAATGGTATGTCGGCCATCGTGGCGCCGCCGTCCCCTTTGTACCGCAAATCGTTTCTTCCCGAACACCTGCCCCGCGTGCGGGGCTGAAACGCTGATTAGCCCCGTGTCTCAGCTCGTCATTCCCGCGAACGCGGGAATCCAGCGCCTTCTGGCCTCCAACAGCCGCAATCTCCAACTCCAAGCCACTGGATTGCCGCCTAAAGCATGCAGGAATGACGGCCCATTGCGGCTTGTGACCAGCGCCGCTGCTGAGGGACAGGGCTAATCAGGCCTTGGCTTGCCTCTTGTCTGCCGACAGACAGAATGAGTCCGGCCTCATCGGCCACAGAACGCCCTGAAACAGTGTCCGGCAACCTGTTCGCAGTGTCCGCGGACACCGAACGCGTACGGTCAAGCCATGAAACATCCTTTTATAACAACCACTTGGCAACTTCGCAAAGTTGGCACGCGGCTTGCAGATGAGGAGGGGACTTCCCATGAACGCAAGCCGCCATGATCCGCGACACCGCCGAACAGGACCAGACCATCAAACCACGCAAGGGCCGCCGCCGGCTGGCCTGGCTCGTTGTTGCCATCGTGGCGATCGCCTTGTTAGTCATCGGCGCGCGTCCCGTCAGTCGCCTGTTGTCGGCCAGCACCTCGGTCAGCGCCGCGCGCCTGGTCTTCGCCACCGTCGAGCGCGGCCCCTTCACCCGCGACATTGCCGCCGAAGGGCGCGTCGTGGCCGTGATCCGGCCCACGCTGTATGCGCGCTCGCCGGGCATCGTCACGCTGGACGTCCACGCCGGCGACAAGGTTGACAAGGGCGAGGTGCTTGCCAGCATCGACAGCCCGGAGCTCCTCAACCAGCTGGCGCAGCAACGCTCGGCCCTGGAAGGCATGCAGGTGGATTACAAACTGGCCGAGGTCACCGCGCACACCCGCCGTGCCGAGCTGCACAACGCACTCGAGAGTGCACGAATCGATGCGGTCAGTGCCAAACGTGATTTTGAGCGTTACCAGGTGGCCTTCGCCAAAGGGGCGTTCTCGCAAGCGCAGGTGGATCATGCGCGCGACCTGTACAGCAAGGCCAAAGTGGCCCTGGAGCAAGCGCAGCAGAGCCTGGCCCTGGGCAAGGACAGCCTGAATTTTGGTGTCAAGGCGAAAAAGCTGGCTGCCGAGCGGCAAGCGTTGCTGGTCAAGAACCTGGGGCGCCAGGTGGACAACCTCAAGGTACGCTCGCCCGTGGCCGGCCAGGTGGGCCAGGTGTTCGTGGCGCCCAAGGCCACCGTGGCCGACAACGCCAAGCTCATGAGCGTCATCGACCTGTCCGCCCTGCAGGTGGAGGTACAGGTGCCCCAA
Source organism: uncultured Rhodanobacteraceae bacterium (assembly GCA_964583865.1). Lineage (GTDB taxonomy): Bacteria > Pseudomonadota > Gammaproteobacteria > Xanthomonadales > Rhodanobacteraceae > DASSBG01. The sequence continues at coordinate 3,612 of CAZOXZ010000013.1, forward strand.
AGCTTCGCACGCGACCTCGGCATCGGCATGACCGCCGAGATTCGTGGCAACGGCCAGAGCTGGCAAGGCGCCATCAGCGCCATCTCACCCGAAGTGGTCAACGGCCAAGTCGCCACCCGCGTGCGCTTTGTGGACAGCAAGCCTGAACATTTGCGCCAAAACCAGCGCCTGTCAGTACGTATCCTTCTTGATCACCGTGACAGCGCCATCACCGTGGCACGTGGCTCGTTCGTCGATCAATCCGGTGGTCACTTTGCCTATCTGGTCAACGACGGCATCGCCGTGAAGACGCCCATCCAGACCGGCGCGACATCCATCGACAAAGTCGAAATTCTCAAGGGCCTCAAGCCGGGTGACAAGATCGTCATCTCCGGCAGCGACAACTTCCAGGGAGCCGACCGTGTCGTCATCAGCCATTGATTCCGAGACGCGCCCCCATACCCGCCAATTTCAAGCAATCGAGGCACAACCATGCTCAAAATGACCCACCTTTCCAAGGTCTACCGCACTGAAGTGGTGGAAACCCACGCGCTGCGTGATTTCAATCTCGAAGTCGGCGAGGGCGAATTCGTGGCCGTCACCGGCCCGTCCGGTTCCGGCAAGACGACGTTCCTGACCATCGCCGGCCTGCTGGAGACGTTCTCTGGCGGCGAGTACCTGCTCGACGGCACCGATGTGTCGGGCCTGGGAGACAACGCTCGTTCGAAGATTCGCAACCAGAAGATCGGCTTCATTTTCCAGGCCTTCAACCTGATTCCGGATCTCAACGTGCACGACAACGTCGAGGTGCCGCTGCGCTACCGCGGCATGAAGGCGGCCGAGCGCAAGAAGCGCATCGGCGAGGCGCTGGAGCGCGTCGGCCTGTCCTCGCGCCACAAGCATTACCCGGCCGA
>CAZOXZ010000013.1:4514-18450 GCA_964583865.1 uncultured Rhodanobacteraceae bacterium
GGCCGAGCTCTCCGGCGGCCAGCAACAGCGCGTGGCCATTGCCCGCGCACTGGCAGGTTCACCGCGATTGCTGCTGGCCGACGAGCCCACCGGCAACCTCGACACGCAAATGGCCCGCGGCGTGCTGGAGCTGATCGAGGACATCCATCGCGAAGGCGCCACCATCGTCATGGTCACCCACGACCCGGAACTGGCCGCACGCGCCCAGCGCAATGTCCACATCGTCGATGGCCAGGTGGTTGACTTGACCGAGGAACCACGTTTCCCGGCATCGGCGCCTGCGCAGCCAACGGCCTGACGATCTGCGTCGATCAGATCCTTTGCAGCCTTGGCCCTGTCGAAACCGATAACACTGGAGTCCTGCATGTTTCGCTACTACCTGCACCTTGGCCTGCGCAGCCTGCGTACCCACATGACGCTGACCGCGCTGATGGTGCTGATCATCGGTTTCGGCGTGGCCGCGTCGATGACCACATGGTCGGTGTTCCGCGCAGTGTCGGGCGACCCGATTCCGCACAAATCGGCGCGACTGTTCGTACCCCAGGTTGACAATTGGGGGAGCGAAGGCGGGAGCGAAGACCCACCAGCCGCCATGAGTTACACCGACGCCGTGAACCTCATGCGTGCGCATCGTGCGCGCTATCAGTCGGCCATGTACCGCATTTCGCTATCGGTGGTGCCGGCCACGCCTGGACAGCATCCGTTCTTCGCCGGTGGCCACGCGGTGTTCAGCGAGTTCTTCCCCATGGTCGATGCACCGTTTCAGTACGGCCATGCCTGGAGCAGGCACGATGGCGAGCAACGCGCCCGCGTGGCGGTGATCAGCAACCATCTGAACGAAAAATTGTTCGACGGCGCCAACAGCGTTGGCAAGAGCATCAACATCGATGGTCATGCGTTCCGCATTGCCGGAGTACTTGCCCCGTGGAATCCGCAGCCGCGCTTCTACGATGTCGTCAACAGCAGTCATTTCAACACCGGCAGTGAGGCCCTTTTCCTGCCTTTCCCCACGGCCATCGACCTCGGCATCGAGAACAATGGCAGCACCAATTGCTATGCGCCACCGGATGCGCCGGGTTTTGTCGGCTTGCAGCACTCCGAGTGCGTCTGGATTGCCTTTCTGGTGGAACTGGACAATGCCGCTGCGGTGGCCGACTACAAACGTTTCCTGGATGGCTACGCACGCCAGCAACAGCAGGCCGGGCGTTTCACCTGGGGACCAAACAATCGCCTGCGCGACCTCAATGACTGGTTGGCATACCAGGAGGTCGTGCCCGCCAACAGCAGAATCTCGCTGTTGGTGGCGCTGGGCTTGTTGATCGTCTGCCTGGTCAATACCGCCGGCCTGCTGCTGGCCAAGTTCCTGCGCCGCGCACCCGAGATCGGCGTGCGCCGTGCCCTTGGCGCCCCGCGGCGGCAGATCTACCTGCAGTTCCTCATCGAGGCAGCGATGATCGGCGTGACCGGCGGTGTGCTGGGGCTGGTCCTGACCGGGCTGGGCGTGCTCGGCGTGGGCTTGGTGATGCCGCCCAACATCGCCGCACTGGCACACGTCGACCTGCCCTTGCTCGGCCTGACCCTGCTGCTGGCCATCGTCAGTACGGCTGTGGCCGGCTTGTATCCCACGTTCCGCGCCGCCCACGTCCTGCCGGCGTGGCAGCTGAAGTCCAACTGAGGTGATCGTGATGAGAATGCCCCCCATGCTTTCGGCATTGCGCAAGCACAAGGCCGGCGCGGTGCTGATTGCACTGCAGATCGCACTAACCCTGGCCATTGTCTGCAATGCCATCTTCATCATCGGCCAACGCGTGGAGCGCGTGAATCGTCCCACAGGGCTGGACGAGAACAACCTGATGCTGGTGAGCCAGCAGTTCGTGGGCGCGCCGAACGGCATCGATGCCGCCAGCATCACCGCGCTGGACAATCTCATGCAACAAGACCTGGCCGCCCTGCGCCAGATTCCCGGCGTGGAAGCGGTCACCCCGACCAATTCGCTGCCCTTGCTCCAGTCCTCCTGGAACACGGCAATTTCCGCCACGCCGGCAATCGAGAGTCAGGACAAGGCGAGCTTTGAGTTCACGACGCTGTACTTCGTGGACGCGCACGGCATCGATGTGCTGGGTGCAAAGCTGGTGGCCGGGCGCGACTTCCGACCGTCGGAGGTCACCCACGGCCCGGCGCGCGCCACCGTCGCACCGGCGGTGATCATCATCACCAAGGCACTGGCGCGCAAATTGTTCGACGATGGCAAGGCGCTGGGCAAAACCGTGTATCTCAACGGCGAGAGTTCGCCTTCGACGGTGATCGGCGTGCTCGATCAACTGCAAACGTCAGGCTTGAGCTCCTTCGCCGACGGGTTTGCCTACAACTCGGTGCTGATTCCGCAGCGCATGGACAACGCCTTCACGCGCTACGCCGTTCGCACCCGGCCAGGCCAGCTGGACGCGGTCATGCAGGCGGTACGCCCGGCCATGTTCGAGGCCAATCCCATGCGCGTGCTCAACAACAATGCGATGCGCAGCTTTGCGCAAATCCGTGCTGACAGTTACAAGGGCGACATCGGCATGGCCATTCTCATGGGCCTCATCTGTCTCATCCTGATCGCTGTCACCGCTGCCGGCATTGTCGGCCTGACCAGCTTCTGGGTCGGCCAGCGGCGCAAGCAAATCGGCGTGCGCCGGGCCCTGGGCGCACGCAAGGCCGACATCCTGCATTACTTCCAGCTCGAGAACTTGCTGATTGCCGGCGGCGGTTGCGTCACCGGCATCGTGCTGGCCGTCGGCCTCAACCTGCTGCTGATGCAGCACATGGCCATGGCGCGGTTGCCGATCCTGATCGTGCTGCTCGGCGTGGCCTTGGTGCTGCTGCTTGGCCAGGCAGCGGTGTTCGTGCCCGCACGCCGCGCTGCCAACGTGCCGCCCGTGGTTGCCACGCGTTCGGTTTGAAGCAGGCCAACTTGGCCAGATCATGCTAGCCTTGTTGTAGCTGAATGGCCATGAGATGACGAAGATGCAGGTCAACATACTGGAAGCCAAGAACCGGCTGTCGCAACTGATCAAGTCGGCGCAGGCCGGCGAGGAGGTCGTGATCGCCAACCGCGGCAAGCCGGTGGTGCAATTGACGCGCATTCAGGGCGAAGGTCACGACAGTTCCGGCCGCAAAGGCAACGCACAAGCCATCTTGCAGTGGCTGGAAGATCATCCACTGCCGGACCATGCGCGCCGCAGTGCTGCTGCAATTGATGCCGATATCGAGCGCGAGCGTGCATCGTGGGACTGATTTATCTTGATGCGTGTCTGGTCATTTATGTTGTGGAGCGGCATCCCCGCTGGGGCAAACCCGTACGCGCGGCGATGGCGAATGCGGGCGAGGCGCAGTTCGCCATTTCGCCGTTGGTGGAGTGTGAATGTCTGGTCGGCCCGATCACGAGCGGCGACCTGGTTTTGCAGCGCAGTTTCATGGAAGCGTTCCGGTTGTTCACGACGCTGGCGATGCCCGAAACGGTGTATCTGCAGGCTGCGCAATTGCGTGGCAGGTTCGGGCTGAAGACACCGGACGCGTTGCACCTGGCGTGCGCCCAGCACCATCGCTGCGAGGCGCTTTGGACCAACGACAATCGCCTGGCGCGCGCATCGCACAGGTTGGCCCGCAAGGTTCCGGCACGGTGACGGCCGCCTGCTTGACGTTTCATGCATCTCACCATGCGTGGGCAGAAAAATGATGCGTACCGTCTTGATCATCGACGACAACCCGGCTGTCACCGAAGCACTGGCCCTGCGGGCCTCGCATGTGCCGCCGGTGGTGGCCACACGAGGGGTGTGAAACGGCGGACTGATTGCGGCAGCGCGAGTCTCGCGATAGTATCTTCAATGTATCTACATTTTTCCCAACGGTCAGCAACCATGCGTATCACGGTCAGAAAATGGGGCAACAGCGCGGCGATACGTATTCCCGCGTCCATCCTGCGTAGCACCAAAATCGGCATTGACGAGCCCGTAGAGGTGCGCGAGGAAGGGCATCGCATTGTCATCGAGCCCCTGCATCCGCGGGTGTATGACCTCGACCAGCTGCTGGATGGCATCACCCGTGACAACCTGCATGACCCTGTGGACTTCGGCCCCGAGGTCGGCAAGGAAGGCTGGTAGTGGCGCGCTTCGTGCCGGATGCCGGCGATATCGTGTGGCTCGAGTTTCATCCGCAGGCGGGGCATGAACAGGCCGGACACCGACCCGCATTTGTGCTGAGCCCAGCCGCGTACAACCGCAAGACGGGCCTGATGCTTTGTTGCCCCATGACGACGCAGGTCAAGGGCTATCCTTTCGAGGTGGCCGTGGCGGGCAACCCACAAGGCGTGGCGCTTGCCGACCAGGTAAAAAGCCTCGACTGGAAAGCCCGCAAGGCCAAGCGCAAGGGTCGCGCAGCACCTGCCGAGCTGGCGGAGGTACGCGCCAAGATCAAGGCGTTACTCGGAGGCGGAAGGCAAGGGTTGTGAACCCGGAACAATCATGCGTACCGTCTTGATCATTGACGACAACCCCGCCGTGACCGAGGCGCTGTCGCTGCTGTTGTCGCTGCATGACATCCGCGCGCTGACGGCGACGACGCCGGACGAAGGCATGGCGGTGCTGGGGCTGTCGTCGGTGGACGTGGTCATCGCCGACATGAACTTTTCCGATGACACGACGTCGGGCGAGGAAGGCGAGGCCTTGTTCCACGCCATTCGCGGGCGCTATCCGGACCTGCCGGTGATTCTGCTCACCGGCTGGACGCACCTGGAGACGGCGGTGGAGCTGGTGAAGGCCGGGGCCGCCGACTACCTTGCCAAGCCCTGGGATGATGCCAAGCTGCTGGCGACGGTGGAGAACCTGCTGGAACTAGCCGAGTCCAGTCGCGAGGCGCGCCAGGTGCGGCGCAACCGCAACGAACTGCGGGCAAGCCTCGTGCGCGACTACGATCTTGCTGGGTTGGTGTTCGCCTCCGATGCGATGACGCGCACGCTGGAGCTGGCCTGCCGCGTGGCGCGCGCCGATGTACCGGTGCTCATCACCGGACCCAACGGCGCCGGCAAGGAAGGCATTGCCCAGCTGGTGCATCGCAATTCGTCGGTGCGTCGGGGGCCTTTCGTGGCGGTCAATTGTGGTGCATTGCCAGGCGATCTGCTGGAAGCCGAATTGTTCGGCGCCGAGGCCGGCGCGTTCACCGGTGCCAACAAGGCGCGCGCAGGACGATTCGAGACCGCCGACGGCGGCACCCTGTTCCTGGACGAAATCGGCAACCTGCCCCTTGCCGGGCAGATGAAGCTGTTGCGCGTTATCGAGACCGGCCAATTCCAGCGCCTGGGTTCCTCGCGCACGCGCACGACCACGGTGCGCATCATCAGTGCCACCAACGCCGACCTCAAGGCCATGGTGGCCGACGGCCGCTTCCGCGAAGACCTTTACTACCGCCTCAACGTCATCGAGGTCACCTTGCCGCCGCTGGCCGAACGCCGCGACGACATCCTGCCGCTGGCCGAACACTTCCTGGCCGGTCGGGCGGAGTTGAGCGAAGAGGCGTGCAATGCCTTGTTGGCGCACACCTGGCCCGGCAACGTCCGCGAGCTGAAAAATGCCATCGAGCGCGCCTGCCTGCTGGCCCGTGACGGCGTGTTGACACCGGCACAGCTGAACCTGCCGCCGCCCGACCGTGCCGCTGCCCGACGCAACCTCGACGAGCCCTCACGCGCGGCCGTGCAACAGGCCCTCGCGCAACACGATGGCGTAGTCAGCCGTGCCGCCCACGCCCTCGGCCTGTCCCGGCAGGCGCTGTACCGGCGCATGCAGCACTACGGCATCAAGGGGCCATGAAGCACCGGTTCTCGCTGCGAGGACGCCTGGCGCTGGCCATTGGCCTGACCGCTGTCACGGGCGTGCTGGTGTATCTGGCCCTGACGCTGTGGCCCGCGCCTGCATGGCTGGCGACAATCGCAGCTGTCGATGTTTCCTCGCCCTGGCACTGGCTGACCACGCCGACCGGAGCCTTGCTGCTGACCCTTCTGGCCATCACCGCCACGGCACTGCTGGCCTCGGGCTGGCTGGTACGTCCCTGGCTGCGGACGCTCAGGGCCGTCGAGACGGAAGTGGCCAGCTACCGCGACGGGGATTTCAGCTTCTCCCTGGCGCCCGGCGGCAATGGCACGCTGGGGGACCTGATCAGCGCACACAACGCCCTCGGCCAGGCACTGCGCGACAAGCACCAGCAGCTGGTGCAACGCGAGCTGATGCTGGACACCATGGTGCAAAAGTCACCGCAGGCACTGGTACTGGTCGATGACCATGACCGCATCACCTTCGCCAACATCGCCGCGCGCAAATTGTTGAACAAGGGCACTTCCATGCAGGGCACAAGCTTCACCGCCTTGTGCCGGGCCCTGCCCGACAGCATGCACGAAGCCATCGTGCGCGGCGGCGACGGCGTGTTCGCCGTGGAACTTGACGGCGAGACCGAATCGTTCCAGGTCTCGCTGCGGCGCTTCATGCTGCAGGGCCGAAGCCATGCGCTGTATCTCTTCCGGCGCCTCACCCGCGAATTGTCGCGGCAAGAAGTCGCAAGCTGGAAGCGGGTCATCCGGGTTATCAGCCACGAGCTCAACAACTCCCTCGGGCCCATCAGCTCGCTGGCCCATTCCGGGCGCGAACTGGTTCGCCGTGGCCGCCATGACCGGCTCGAGGGCGTGTTCGATTCCATCAGCGACCGTGCCAGCCACCTGCACCAGTTCATCGACGGCTATGCGCGCTTTGCCCGACTGCCGGCGCCGCGGATCGAGGCCGTCGCCTGGCCATCATTCGTCACGTCACTTGCCCGGCACTGCCAGTTCCGCCTGGTTGGCACCTTGCCGGATGCGGACGGCCATTTCGACCCGGCCCAGATCGAACAGGCCCTGATCAACCTCGTCAAGAACGCCCACGAGTCCGGCAGCGCACCCGATGCGGTAGAGCTTGTCGTCCGGACCGGCCCGCACAGGCTGGTGATCGAGGTCAGCGACCGCGGCCCCGGCATGACCGACACGGCTCTGGCGCAGGCGTTGCTGCCGTTCTACTCCACCAAGCGCAGCGGCACCGGCCTGGGCCTGGCCTTGGCACGCGAAATTGCCGAGGCGCACGACGGCAACCTGCGCCTGGCCAATCGGGCCGGCGGCGGCCTGCAGGTGACGCTGAGCATGCCGCACGACGTGCTGAAAAACGGGGTCAGAACTTGAGGCCTCCCCAAGGATATCGACGACAGATCCACAGGTCACGAAAAACGAAGCGCGCATGGATTGAGGTGCGCGGGCGTCCGGCCCGCAAGAACTGGGGTGCGCGGGCGTCTCGCCCGCTTGGCAAGTGGAGCGCCGGCATCTTGCCGGCATGGCCGCGTCAGCGGCCCGTGATGGCCTGGCGGGCAGGTTGGGCGGCTACGCCGCCTTGCGAGCAAGATGCTCGCGGTCCAGCAGGATGCTCCAGTCCGGGTGGGCGGCGCCCCGTCCGGGAAAAGTGTCCTGGCTCCGTTTTTGGTACCTTGGGCCACTTTGCAGACCACCCTCGGGAGTCCCTCATGGCCATCCGCCGTCTTGCCACCCGCTGTACTGCCCCGGCATGGCTGGGTTTGTTGTTGCTGTTCGTCGCAACTACCGCATCCGCCGCCGTCACGCGCCTGCCGGACATGCCACCGCCACAGGATGTACCGTATCCGGGCACCATCCAGCTGCATGTCGATGCCAGCGATACCTCGCAGGGCATCTTCCAGGTGCACGAAGAGATTCCGGTCTCACCGGGCGAGCTGACACTGCTGTACCCGAAGTGGGTTCCCGGCGGGCATGGCCCGGATGGCGTGGTGTATCGCATGGCGGGCCTGAAGTTGCATGCCAACGGCAAGCGCCTTCAGTGGCAGCGCGACGAGTTCGACCCCTGGGTGTTCCACGTCACCGTGCCAGAGGGTGCCGATATCCTCAAGGTGGATTTCCAGTTCCTGTCCTGGCGGGGCAAACGCAGCGCCATGACCGACCGCATGCTGATGCTGGAATGGCACAAGATGCTGCTGTACCCGGCCGGCTACTTCGCGCGGCAAATTCCGGTGGCCGCCAGCGTCACCCTGCCCGCCGGCTGGCACCCCGGCACGGCGCTGGAGGTGGCGTCAAAAGACGATGACACGTTCCACTTCAAAACCGAGTCGTTGTATGTCGTCGCCGATTCGCCCATTTACGCCGGCAAGCATTTCAAGCGTCTGGACCTCAACCCCGGCGGCAAGGTGGCGGTGCATGCCAACCTGGTGGCCGACAAGCCGGCGTACATGGAACCCAGCCCCGAGCAGCTCGAAAAACTGCGCGCCCTGGTGACCCAGGCTTTCCGCCTGTTCGACTCGCACCACTTCCGCCACTACGAGTTTCTGGTGTCGCTTTCCGACCATCTGATGCCCAACGGCATGGAGCACCAGGAATCCAGCGAGAACGGCGTGGCCACCACGTACTTCAGCGACTGGGACAAGAACATGCCCGGCCGCGACCTGCTGGCGCACGAGTTCACGCATTCGTGGAATGGCAAGTTCCGTCGCCCGGCGCATGCCTGGATACCGAATTACAACGTCGCCATGGGCAACCACTTGATGTGGGTCTACGAGGGGCTGACGCAATACTGGGGTTACGTGCTGACGGCGCGCTCGGGCATGTGGACGTTTGACGAGTTTGCCCAGGCCCTGGCCATCACGGCCGCCAAGTACGACCGCAACAGGCCCGGTCTTTCCTGGACCACGGTCGAGGACACCACCAACGATCCCAAGGTGCAGCCGCGCGCGCCGCTGCCCTGGCGCAGCTGGCAGATGAGCGAGGAGTACTACGGCGCCGGGCAGATGATCTGGCTGGGCGTGGACGCCAGGATCCGCAAGATGACCGGCGGCAAGAAGTCGCTGGATGACTTTGCCCGTGCCTTCTTCGGTGTCGACAACGGCAGCACCGTCACCCGCACCTACACCTTCGACGACGTCGTCGCGGCATTGAACGACGTGGTGGCACACGACTGGGCGAGCTACCTGAAGGCCCGTGCGCAGGGCTGGAATCCGCCACTCACCAGTGGCCTGGCCGACGCCGGCTGGAAGCTGGTCTACAAGGACACGCCCAGCGCGTACGAGAAAGCCTACATGGCCGACGATCCGCCGGCCCGGCATCGTTACAACTTCGCCTGGTCCATCGGCATCACCCTCGGCGAGGACGGCCATATTGCCGACGTGCGCTGGAATGGCCCGGCTTTCAAGGCCGGCATCGGCAGCAGCGATCGCCTGGTGGCAGTCAACGACAAGGTCTTCAGCCGCGAGGCGCTGAAAACGGCCATCCGCGAGGCTGCGGACAGCAAGACACCCATCCGCCTGCAACTGGAGTACCAGGGTCGCTTCCGCACCGTGGCACTGGACTACCACGAGGGCCTGCAGTACCCGCATCTGGTACGCATCGAGTCCGCCCCGGACTATTTGCGCGCCATCGCCGCGCCGCTGGACTGAGAGGCTGCGAATTTTTCAGCCTCGAAGCCGGTCCAGGGACGGGCCGGCGCGGATAATCACGCAAGTGATTGATCCGCGGGAGCGAGGACGGGCATGTACCAGCCCCGCGACTGAGCAAATCCACAGGACGTGGATTTACTCACAGACTCTGACCGGCGCCCGTCGCGGCGCCACACTGCGCCGGCGAGCGGATGCATTGGAAGTGCACCGTTCGCCGGCCCGCGCGCACGGCAGCCGTGACATTCACGAAACGTCCGTCCTGCCAGGCCAGGAAATAGGCGTGGGTCATCTGTCGCGCATCGACCGAGGCGGAGAGATTCAGCGCGGCAATCTCCAGATTGCCGATCGTCTGCAACGGCTGGTCAGGCGCATGGCCCGGCAGTGCTGCCAGTGGCGCGATGGCTTCGTGCGCCAGCGTGCCGCGCCGCAGCAAGTGGAAGAACGGCGCGCTTTCGGTCTGGATGAGGCAGTTGGCGATCTTGTCGATATCCGGCATGCGTGCCTTCAGCACCGAATCCATGGGTGTGTACAGGCCGGATTCGGGCGGCTGCTCGGTCCCAAGCAGGTAGATCTGGCAGGGATGGGCCGGCAGCGGCAATTTTTCCACCGCGGCCACCGCGGCGTCGGCCAGCGGTTGCATGGCCTGCGAGCGTGCGCTGTACGCTGTCGCCAGCGAATGCGACGAGGCAACATCCAGTAGTACCACGATGGCAAGCCCGGCCAGCATGCCGGCATGCGCGACCGGCCGGCGCACACCGGACAGCAAGGCTCCCAGGGCAATCACCAGGCCGCACAGCGCGACATAGTAGAGCCGCGATTGCATCGCAACGCGCAGCGGCGACAAGTCGGCATCCAGCGGCACCGCACTTATCGCGGCCACCGGTGCCTGAATTGCGGCCGGCAACAAGAACATCGCCAGGCCGCACAGCAGCCAGGTCATCGCCGCACGTCTGCCACCAGCCCAGGGGCGCCAGGTCACCAACAGCAACACCGCCGCCAAAGCCAGCGCCCACTGCTGCCAGGCGACCAGTCGCGACCAGAAGAGCAGGTATCCGGGCAGGTGCGCCAGCCAGGCGCTACCACCTTGCCACAACAGCAGCAGCGGCGATTGCGCAGCGATGCGCTCGCCGCCGCCGATACCGCCCAGTACTGTCATGCGCCAGAGCAAGTACAGCACCGGCACCGCCCACAGCAGCAACAGGGCGCGCCAGGACACCCGCAGACGCGGCCGCCTGCCTGCCCAGCCCAGCCACAACACGGTTGTCGGGACCACGACCAGCAGCCCGGTCTCCTTGGCCAGCATGGCCAGCATGGTACAGGCAGCCAGCGCTGCCAGGCGTACCGGACGCGGGTGCTCGCGATAGCTCCAGGCCAGACGCAGGGCCAGCAACGCAAACAGGGCAACCAGCAGGTCGAAGCGATCTGCCAGCCACAGGCTGGTGCCGACGGCTGCAGGAGCCACGGCGAACAGCAACGCCAGCACGCCCGCCAGCGACCGGCGTGTGCAGGCCTTCACCAGTACCGACCACAACGCCAGGCTGACCAGCAGGTGCAGCCCGAGGGCGACGGCGTAGTGCACCGCCACATGGCCATGGGCCAGCACCGTGGTCAGCCACAACAAGGCAAAGCCCAGTGGTCGGAAAAACGTGCCCGCAGGGATGAAGTGATCGTGCACGAACAAGCCCCAAGGCGAGCCCAGCAGCCTGGCGTAGGCCACCTGGGCAAAATCGTCACGCACCAGGAAGGCGTCCAGAGCAGGCGCCCAGGCCCACGCGACAACCAATGCCATGCCGACAAGCAAGGCTGCGGTGATCGCCGGCTCACGCAGGCGAGACAAGTCAACAGGCGCGGCAGCGAATCGGGCAGGCATGGCAACGGATCACGGACAATCGTCGCGGTATTGTCACCGGCAGCGAGAGGTCACCGCAAGGCTCGCAGTTTGCGGCACACAGGGCGATAATGCCGCTTTTGCACCATGGGATCCCTGATGAGTCAAAAAACAAGCCTCAACGCCACGCATCGCCAGCTGGATGCGAAGATGGTCGACTTCGGTGGCTGGGACATGCCGCTCAACTACGGTTCGCAGATCGAAGAGCACCATGCCGTGCGTCGCAGCGCCGGGATGTTCGATGTCTCGCACATGACCGTCGTGGACCTGCACGGTGAAAAGACACGAGCGTTCCTTTCGCGCCTGCTGGCCAACGACGTGGCCAAGCTCGATGTGCCCGGCAAGGCCCTGTACACCTGCATGTTGACCGAGACGGGCGGCATCATCGACGATCTCATCGTGTATTTCCTGGGCGAGGGCTTTTTCCGCGTCATCGTCAATGCCGCCACGCATGATCGCGACATGGCATGGATCACCCGCCATGCCGCCGACTTTGACGTGGAGGTGCGCGAGCGTACCGATCTTGCCATGATCGCCGTGCAAGGGCCTCAGGCCCGGGACAAGGTTCTGGATCTGCTGGCCGACGTGGATCACGAGCGGATTGCCGGGCTCGGCAAGTTCCGCGGTGCCGCAGCTCAGGCATTGCACGGCGTGCCGCTATTCGTGGCGCGCACCGGCTACACCGGCGAGGACGGCTTCGAGATCCTCATCGACAACGAACATGTTGCCGCCCTGTGGCAGACGTTGCATGATGCCGGCGTGGTCCCGGCGGGCCTCGGCGCGCGCGACACCCTGCGCCTGGAAGCCGGGCTGAATTTGTACGGCCAGGACATGGACGACAGCGTCACGCCCTTCGAGGCGGCGCTGGGATGGACGGTGGCCATGAAGGACGACCGCGAATTCATCGGCCGCAAGGCCCTGGAAGAGCAAGAAGCGGCCGGCGTGCCAACACGCCTGATCGGCATTGTCCTTGAAGGCAAGGGCATTCTGCGTCACGGCCAGCGCATCAGCACCGATGCCGGTGAGGGCCAGGTCCTGTCGGGAAGTTTTGCGCCCACCCTGGAGAAGGCCATTGGCCTGGCGCGTGTTCCCCGTGATGCCGGCAATGAAAGTCTGCAGGTCGAGATTCGTCGCAAGAATCTTCCCCTGCGGCATGTCAAGCCACCCTTCGTTCGCGCTGGCAAGCCGGCGGATGGTGTGTGACTATTCACTGGCGCCCCCGACACGGACCAGACGCCAAAGCAATCTCTACAGCACTGGAATCGAAGATGAGCGAAATCCCCGGAGACCTCAAGTTCCTCAAGTCCCATGAGTGGGCACGCGCCGAAGACGATGGCAACATTCGCGTGGGCATTTCCGAACACGCGCAAGAACAGCTCGGTGACGTCGTTTACGTCGAACTGCCCGACGTCGGCGACCACGCCGACCGCGACGACTCCATCGCCGTGGTGGAGTCGGTGAAAGCCGCCTCGGACATCTACCCGCCGGTATCGGGCGAGATCGTGGCCGTGAACGAGGTGCTGGAAGACGCACCCGAAACCATCAATGAAGATGCGTTTGGTGACGGCTGGCTGTTCGTGATCAAGCCCGACGACCGTGACGAACTGGACGACCTGCTGGGTCCTGACGACTACGAAAAGCTGGTCGAAGACGACGAATGAGGCGCGGCAAATTGCCTCGGAGCCCGGGCGGCAGGAACCATGCGAGCGAGGCACAGCCATTTTGAGACCGATTTCTCGACCATTTGAGGCAAATACTGGTTGCTATTTAACGAAAATGGGCGGAAAAGCGGGCCGAAAAGGTGCAGCCGCAGCCGCTTGTGTTTCTGTCTCCCAGGCTCCTCGATGGGTCAGAATGGGCGAACGAAGCGGCGCCAGGCGTTGGTCCTGGCAGCCGTTTATACGTCCATGATCTGACTTATTCTCAACCCGCGACGGGGCAACGTTGCCGGAAACAACAGCCTGGCGGCCGGTCGCCCGTGTCCGGCCGCAATTGACACCTGCAGGCGATCAGAATAGCTTTTGTCATTGACGAGAGCATGAGTCGTACGAATACCACTGTGTCCAATTACGTCAACCCGTACATCAAGCATGGCTTCAAGTCGGAAGCGGTCAGGAAGATCACGGTATCGATTCCGTCACATATTCTGGAACTGCTGTCGAATGAAAGAACCCGCCGGCAAGTCCTCAACCTGCGCCACGCAACCAACAGTGACTTGCTGTGCGAGGCGTTTCTGCACGCGTTTACCGGACAACCCCTTCCCACTGATGAGGAGCTGAGACGACCCATGGCCGCGAAGAAGAAAGCGACACGGAAACGCACGACCACCACGAAGACCTCTGACACGACGACAGCGAAGACAACCGCTCGCAAGACGACGGCGAAGAAGGCTGCTGCAAAGAAGGCCACCGGCAAGACGACAGCCAAAAAGACCGCACGCAAGACGACGGCGAAGAAGGCTGCTGCAAAGAAGGCCACCGGCAAGACGACAGCCAAGAAGACCGCACGCAAGACGACGGTCAAGAAGGCTGCTGCAAAGAA
>CAZOXZ010000013.1:18550-29935 GCA_964583865.1 uncultured Rhodanobacteraceae bacterium
CGACAGCCAAGAAGACCGCACGCAAGACGACGGTCAAGAAGGCTGCTGCAAAGAAGGCCACCGGCAAGACGACAGCCAAAAAGACCGCGCGCAAGACGGCGGCGAAAAAGGCCGCACGCAAGGCCAGGTAGACGGGCCAGCAACTCAGCTCCCAGAATCATGCCACGCAGACCGCTGAAAGTCGCGTGGCATGGTCAAGTTCCGTACCCGTGGCACGTCATGCGTCGGCCAAACGTTGCTCTATTGCACGGTTGGCGGTACCTTTGGGCTGACCGTGCCGACAGGCCATGCGCCTGTGGTTCCCAGGGGGAGTCGAAACTGGTACGGGAACATTCAACCCGGAGGCACAATCCATGAAGCATGTTCCCCGCAACGGCAAAATCATGACGAGACAGCGTGGTGATGCCTTGCCGTCCATCATTGCCGTGGTCGTCATTCTCATTATCGTCGCATTGGCTGCGTGGTTTCTCATCTTCAAGCCACGCAGTGAACAGGCGCCGCCACCACCACCGCCGCCGACAGCCAGTGCGGCAGCCGAGGCGGCATCTGCACCTCCGCCACCGGAAAACGTGGATGCCCTCACCGCCGACGAGCTCATCGACAAGGCACAGAAGGCGTACAACGACGGCCGCCTGATCTCTCCCGAAGGCAACAATGCGTTCGTGTTCTACCTGAAGGCCCTGGAGAAGGATCCGCAGAACGCGGTCGCCAGCGGCGCCTTGCGCGAGACGTTCTCGTTTGCGGCCAGTGCCGTTGAGCGGGACATCAATGCCAATGCCTTCGACGAGGCCCAACGCGAGATTGCACTGTTGGCCGAGGCCGATCCCACCAACTATACGCTGACCATCCTGCGCGCCAAACTCGATGCCCAGCAAAAGCTGGCAGCCCGGGCCGAAGAACAAGCCAAGCAGGTCGAGCAACAGGCCGAAGCCCAGGCCGAGGCGACACGTTTGGCCGCACAGCAGGCAGCGGAACAGGCCCGTCTGGAAGCGGAGGCCGCCGCCGCGGCGTCCGCAGCAGCGGCAGCGGCACAACCGGCTCCTCGAACAACCACCCAGCCGACAGCGGAACCGGAGCCCGAACCGCCCCCACCACCGGAGCCGGCTGGCCCGACCCGTGGCCCGCAGATCGTCAAGACGGTCCAGCCGCAGTATCCGCCACGGGCGTTCCGCCAGCGCATCCAGGGCTGGGTGAAAGTCGAGTTCACGGTGGACGTGAACGGCGATGTCATCGAAGCCCATGCGGTGGAATCCAACCGCGGGCATGTGTTTGACCGCGCGGCCGTGGAAGCGATCAAGCGATGGAAGTTCAAGCCGGCGCTCGAGAACGGCAAGCCGGTGGAAGCCACACTGACGCAGCCCATCAACTTCAGTCTCTGAGAGGTACTGTGAGTTCGTCAGTCTCGGAGCCGGTCCACGGATGGACCGGCGCGACCAATCACGCAGGTGATTGAACCGCAGGAGCGGAGACGGGTATGTACCGGCCCCGCGACTGCGCAAATCCGCAGGATGTGGGTTTGCTCATTTGCGCTGACACATCGCCGCACCAGACCATCCGCCTCGCGGGGCGCAATTGTCTGCTGCCATTGAATGGCTTGCGGGAATTCAGATGCCCCGGATCAGTCTAGCTCCAGCCAGTCAACGCTGGGCAACTGCAGCACCCGGTCGGCAAAGGCCGGCATCAGGCGCCCCGGAAATGAGCAGCTGCAGTTCCACAGGGCCACCATGCCGATGCGGTACTCGGGAAAGAATCCGATGATGGCGCGATAGCCCTGTACTGCCCCGGCGTGATACACCAGAGCGTGTCCGTTGTAGTCATACACGCGCCAGCCAAGGGCATAACTGGCACCACGCAGGCGCACGCGCCGCCAGCGTGAGTACCGCGTCTGGTATGGCGTATCCACCTCCGGCTTGTGCAGTTGCTGCAACAGGCGTGCGGAAAAGACATCGGGGTTGGCCCCCATCTGCGCGGCCAGCCACTTCTCCATGTCGCGAATACTGGCATTGACTCCCGCTGCAGGCGAAACCCAGTAGTAGTTCGGCTTGGGCCCCAGGGACACGAACTGCTTTCCACGCCATACATGCGGCCGGGCCCAACTGGCGCTGTTTTCCAGGGCATCACGTCCGAAGCTTGCGGTGTTCATGGCCAACGGCTGGAAGATCCGCTTGGCAATCTGGTGCTTGAAGAAGTCGCCGGTCAACGGGTACACCATATCACCGAAGATGCTGAAGGCGATGTTCTGATAGCTGTAGCACTCGCCGACGTCGCAGGTCAGGTTGACCTTGTCCAGCCGGCGCACCAGCTCACGGTACGACTCACCCTCCTCCAGCAGATTGTCGAAGGCATTGCGTGGCAGACCGGTGCGATGGCTGAGCAGGTCGCGCACAGTCATGCGGTCGGTCGCGCGATCGTTGTGCATGCGAAAATAGGTCAATACATCCGCCACCCGCGTATCCCAGGCCAACTGGCCGTCGGCCACCATCAGACCCGCCAGCGCACTGGTAAAGCCCTTGGAAAGGGACGCCAGACGGAAAACCGTGGTCGGTTCCACCGGCTTGCCCGAGTCGACATCGACCACACCCACGCTCTTTTCCAGGACCACCTGATCACGGTACACGATGGCCGTGACCAGGCCCGGCGTCTTGCCGGAGGCCACCAGTTGATCGGCCAGATGGCCGTAGTCATTGACCAGGCGCTGGAGGACCTCGTCGCTGACGGGTTTGCCGGCCGCACTCCCGGCCAGGGCAGTTGCCGGAATGAGCGCACACATCAAGAGCATCCAGCCTTGGGCAAACCAGCGCACGCGAATGGTATGCTTGCGGCCACGATTCGCCGTTGGGCGCCCCGAGGAACAGAACATGCTGACAACCATCATTGTCTTGGTGATTCTCGCGATCATCGTTTTCTACTGCATCGGTATCTACAACGGCCTGGTCAAGGCACGCAACGATTACAAGAACGCCTTTGCCCAGATCGACGTGCAGCTGAACCGGCGCCATGACCTGATTCCCAACCTTGTGGAAACAGCCAAGGGCTATCTCAAGCATGAGCGAGAGACCCTGGAGGCCGTCATCAAGGCCCGCAATTCGGCGGTTGATGGCCTTGCCAATGCCAAGAGCAACCCGGGCGACCCGGATGCGATGAAGAACCTGGCCGGCAGCGAAAACATGCTGACCCAGGCCCTGGGCCGGCTATTCGCGCTGCGCGAGGATTACCCGGATCTCAAGGCCAGCCAGAACATGATGCAGCTCTCCGAACAGCTCACGTCCACGGAAAACAAGGTGGCGTTTGCGCGGCAAGCCTACAATGATTCGGTGATGAGCTACAACAACAAGCGCGAAGTTTTCCCCAGCTCCATCGTCGCCAACATGTTCAGCTTCGTGCCAGCCCAATTGCTGGAGATCGAGGATCCGGAAAAACGCGAAGCGCCGCAGGTATCTTTTGACTGACGCGATGGCACGCCTGCCGGCATGACCAGCTGCAGCCACGGTTTCGGCTTCGCCGGCCAGGTCGCCTCGCCACCCCGCCGCCACCTCACAAGCTGCACGCGATGAATTTCTTTCAGCTTCAGGAGCAGGCCCGACATGCCAGCCGTCGCATGGTGGTGCTGTTCGTGCTGGCCGTCATCGCCATCGTGCTGGCCGTGGACCTGGTGGTTTACCTGGCCGGATTCGGGCGCGTCGCGGCAAGCGATCCGGCCAGCGCCCCACAGGGCTCTGCGCCGGATTTCACCGTGCTGGCCTGGGTCAGCGTGCTGGTCGCGGCCATCATCGGCCTGACCTCCCTGTTCCGGCTGCTGCAGCTGCGCTCCGGCGGTGCCACGGTGGCCCGCAGCATGGGCGCCACACCGGTGGCTCCGGACACCACTGATCCGGCCTGGCAGCGCTTGCGCAACGTCATCGAGGAGATTGCCATCGCCGCGGGCGTGCCGGTACCGGACATCTTCGTGATGGAGAACGAAACCGCCATCAATGCATTTGCCGCCGGATTTTCGCCAGCGGATGCCGCGGTATGCGTGACGCAAGGTTGCCTGGAGGCCCTGACACGCGATGAACTGCAAGGCGTGATCGCGCACGAATTCAGCCATGTGCTCAATGGTGACATGCGCCTGAACATCCGCCTGATCGGCCTGCTGTTCGGCATCCTCGCCCTTGCCTCGGCCGGACGGCTGGTGATGTACAGCGGGGCCTTCGGCGGCGGTCGCCGCAACAATTCCAGCGGCTACACGGTCCTGCTGGGCATGGCATTGCTGCTCATTGGTAGCGTGGGGTATTTCTTCGGACGCATCATCCAGGCTTCGGTGTCGCGGGCACG
The DNA here is from genome assembly GCA_964583865.1 of uncultured Rhodanobacteraceae bacterium. Taxonomy (GTDB): domain Bacteria; phylum Pseudomonadota; class Gammaproteobacteria; order Xanthomonadales; family Rhodanobacteraceae; genus DASSBG01. The sequence goes on from CAZOXZ010000013.1 coordinate 22,865, forward strand.
CGAGTCGCTGGCCGATGCCTCGGCGGTGCAATTCACGCGACAGACGGACGGCATCGCCGGCGCCCTGAAGAAGATCGCCGTGCTGGAAGATGGCTCGCTGCTGACAGCGCAGGAAACCACGCACGTGGCCCATATGCTGTTCGGCGAAGGCTTGGCCGCATCGCGCCTTTTCGCGACCCATCCACCGCTGCTGGAGCGCATCAAGGCGCTGCAACCGGAGTTCGATCCGGACGAGCTCGAGGATGTGGCCCGCAAGCTGCATGCACGGCTGTATGCGCCGCCCGCGGAGCCAGTACCGCCTGAGACAACCGAGGCTGGTGGCACGCCCCAGAGCCGCCACTTCGACATCCCCGGGCTGGAAGGCATGGAAGGTGCCGCCGTGGTGGCCACGAGTGCCGCGATCCTGGCGGGCGCTTCGGGCAACCAGCGCAAGATTCACGTCAGCGCCAACGAAGCCAGCAATGAAACCGGAACCTTCGATCCGGCGCACATCTCACTGGCCGGTGCGATGCACGCCCACATCCCCGAAGGGCTGGCACAAGCGGCCCGTGATCCGGGCCAGGTCATGTTGTTGCTGCTTGCCATGGGCGTTGCCCGCAACCAGGATGCCAGCCGCGCAGCCCAACTCGAAGCCGCGGTGGCAGAGGTTGACGACACGGCCGCAGCGCGCATCCGTGCGCTCGCCGATGAGGTGGCAACACTGCACCCGGCCTTGTACCTGCCACTGGCGATCCTGGTATTCCCGGCACTGCGTCGTTTGCCACCCAGCCGCCTGCAATGGCTGAGTTCCCGGCTCGACACCATCGTCCATGCCGACGGCCAACTGGTGCTGCACGAGTATTGCCTGGTGAAGATGCTGCAGGTCCAGGTGGTGGACGTCCTGACGCCATCACGCGCGCACGGCAGCGGCAACCTGAAGCTCGGCCGCTGCAGCAACGAAATGCGTGACCTGTTCGCCTTGGTGGCCGATCACGGCCACAGCGAGACGGCGGACGCGCGGCGCGCGTTCCAGGCTGCCTGCGACGAAGCGTTGCCGGGCCATGCGCTGGATTTTGACGTGCCGGACAATGCCCTTGAAGCCCTGGACAAGGCACTGGCACGGCTGGACAAGCTGAACCCTGCGGGGAAGGAGCTTGTGGTCCGTGGCCTGGCCTGCGCCATCCGTTTCGATGGCCAGGTGACGGTAGCGGAGGCCGAGCTGTTGCGCGTCACCTGTGCGGCATTGCACTGCCCGCTGCCGCCGTTTCTTGCCGACGACCACTGACTGCTCATGCCCACCCCGGATACCTACCGCAACCGGCAACTCCCACCGAAAGGCGAGGAGAGGCAGGCATTGCTGTTGTCTGCCACGGCATTTTTCATGGTGCTGTGTTCCTACTACATCATGCGCCCGGTGCGCGACCAGCTCGGTGGGGCGGTGGGTTCGGCCGGCCTGCCCTTGTTCTACGGTGTGGTCTTTCTGGTGATGTTGGCCATCACGCCGCTATTCGGCGCGCTGGTGGCACGTTTCTCACGCCGCCGCTTGATCGCGATCTGCTACAGCTTCTTCGTCGTCTGCCTGCTGCTGTTCGTGCCGGCCTTTGCCATGCAGGAACGCCTCGGCGCAACCTTGCTGGGCACGGTGTTCTACGCTTGGGTGAGCGTGTTCAACCTGTTCGTGGTGTCGCTGTTCTGGAGCCTGATGGCCGATGTCTTCAACAACCACCAGTCGCAGCGGCTGTTCCCGCTGATCGGCATCGGCGGCACGCTGGGGGCGCTGGTCGGGCCCTTGCTGACCACGGCGCTGGTCGGCATCGTGGGTGTTGCCCCGCTGCTGGTGATCTCGGCCGCAGTGCTGGCCGCGGCCATGGGCATCCTGCTGTACCTGGCCCATCGCCGTGGTGCCGGCGCGGCGCCGGCCGAGGCCATCGGCGGCTCCATGCTGGCCGGCATCAAGCAAGCCTTCAAGCAGCCATTCGTGCGCCTGATGGCGATCTTGATGTTGTTGTCGGATGGCATCGGCACGGTCGCCTATGCGCTGCTGGCCGACTACGCCAACACCCACGTAGCCGGGCGCGTGGCGCAGACTGCGTTTTACGGCCGCATTGATTTCGCCGCCAATCTGCTGGTCATCATCCTGCAGGTTACGGTGACCCGCTGGTTGCTGGTGCGCCACGGTGCGGGCCGCGCGCTGGTCTTGGCCGAATTGGGCAATGTGGCCCTGTTCGTCCTGCTGGCGGTGTTTGCCCTGCACACGATTCCGCTGCCATGGGTGAGCCTGGAAACGGGTTTGGTGACGCTGGCCGTGCCGGCGATCGCGCTGATCATGGTGGGCACGCGCGGCCTCGCCTACGGCCTCATCACGCCGGCCGCCAACACCTTGTACACCCGCGCCGCACGCGAGGCACGTTACAAGGGCAAGAATTTCGTCGAAACCGCGGTGTGGCGCTTCGGCGACGTGGTGGTGACCAGCTCCCTGTCCGCGCTGAAGGGGCTGGGTGCAGGCATTCCACTGCTGGCCGGAATCAGCGCAACGGCGGCGGCGCTGGCGGCCGTGACCGGATGGCGCGCAGGGCAATCCTCGGATCTGGCACCACGCCAGACCGCCACCCACGACCGGGAAACGGTGCAGGCGGGCAGCTCCTGATCGTCTACACCTGCGGCGGCCGGAATCAGCCGCTGATGTAGTTCTGCAGATGTTCGATCTCTTCGCTTTGCTGGTCGATGACCGCCTTGACCAGATCGCCGATCGACACCAGCCCGACGAGCGTGTCGTTCTCGACCACCGGCAGGTGGCGCATGCGCTTGTCCGTGCAAAGCTGCATACACTCGGCCACGCTGGCGTCGGGACTGACCACCACCACGTTGCGTGACATGATTTCCGCAACGGGCGTGTCGCTGGAGTGACGCTGCTTCAGGATGACCTTGCGGGCATAGTCCCGCTCGGACATCAAGCCGACAAGATTGCCGTCATCCATCACCACCAGCGCGCCGATTTCGTATTCCGCCATACGCTGCAGGGCCGTCAGCACGGTTTCCCCCGAACTGACCCTGACCACGTCGCTGCCTTTCGTATTGAGCAAATGCCTGACTTGCCGCATGCCTGTTCTCCGGGTGGCCTGGGTCGAGTGTAGCGCCTTGACGGCAAAGGACAAGTTTCTCAGTCCTCGCCGGCAGCCGATGGCGCCTGGAACGCATCAACCAGGTACAGCGGTCGATGCTTGGTCTCGGCATAGATCCGCCCCAGATACTCGCCGATCACGCCCAGCGCCAACAACTGCATGCCGCCAAGAAAGAGGATGACGGTCATCAGTGAGGGATAGCCCTGCACCGGGTCGCCCCAGATCAACGCCTTGATGATCACCCAGATGCCGTAGCTGAACGCGGCCAGCGACGTCAACAGGCCGGCCCAGGTGGCAATGCGCAGCGGCAGCGTGGAGAACGAGGTGATGCCCTCCAGCGCCAGATTCCACAGCCGCCAGTAATTCCACTTGGTCCTGCCGCTGTGGCGCGGGTCGCGATCGTAGCCGATGCCCGTCTGGCGGAAGCCGATCCAGGCAAACAGGCCCTTCATGAATCGCTGGCGTTCCGGCAAGCGGCGCAAGGCCGCCAGCGCACGGCGGGACAACAACCGGAAGTCGCCGGTATCGCGCGGAATGGGCGTATCGGACAGGCGTTGCATCAGACGATAAAACCCGGCGGCCGTGAAGCGCTTGAAGCGGGTTTCGCCGGCGCGCGAGTTGCGCACGGCGTAGACCACGTCATGCCCCTGGCGCCAGTACGCGACCAGTTGCGGAATCAGTTCCGGCGGGTCCTGCAGGTCAGCGTCGATGACCACCACCGCAGCGCTGCTGTCATCGACCTGGTCAAGGCCCGCACTGAGGGCCGCTTCCTTGCCGAAATTACGCGACAACTTCAAGCCACCCACGCGCCCGTCACGCCGGCACAGCGCCATGATCTCGGCCCAGGTGCCGTCACTGCTGCCATCATCGACGTACAGAACGCGTCCATCGACATCCAGCCCGTCCAGCACCGCCGCCAGACGCGCGTGGAATGTGGCCAGGACTTCCTCCTCGTTCCAGGCCGGCACCACGACGGTGAGTTTCTCGGCTTGCTCCATGTTCAGCACCGTTCAGTTGCTCCGGGAGTCATCCCAGGTCACGTAGGCTGGCCCACCCAGCTGCTGCATTTGCTGCCTGATCCAGTGCGCCCGGTCGCGGACATGAGCCGAAGGCCGAGCCACATGCAGCCGACGTGGATTGGGCAACACCGCCGCCAGCAAGGCCGCCTGGTGTGCCGTGACCGCATCGGCCGGCTCATGGAGAAAATGCCTGCTCGCCGCCCCGACACCATAAATGCCATCCCCCAGTTCGGCAATGTTGGCGTAGACCTCCAGAATGCGCTGCTTGGGCCAGGTGAGCTCGATCAGGACCGTGAACCAGGCTTCCAGCCCCTTGCGCACGAAGCTGCGGCCACCCCACAGGAACAGGTTCTTGGCGGTCTGCTGACTGATGGTGCTGGCGCCACGCAGCCGCTCGCCGTCGGCAGCATCGGCGATGGCGTCACGGATGGATGCCAGGTCAAACCCGTGATGATGCGGAAACTTCTGGTCCTCGGCGGCCACCATGGCCAGCGGCACTTGCCGGCTCATGCGCGCCCAGGGCACCCAGCGGTAATGCAATTGAAAATCATCCTCGTGTTGCTGCCATGCGCGGACCTGACGCTCGATCATGAACGCCGTGGTCGGCGGCGGCAGCCAACGCAAGGCCAGCACCGGCAGCCAGCTCAACAGCACGAACAGCAGCAGCGCATACAGCAGCATACGCAGCAAACGTCTGCGCAGCCGGGGCTTTTTCTTTTTGCGCCGCCGGTTCATGCCCGCTGCCGCCAGGTCCGGCCGCCCGAATTTCGCTGTTGTTCCCGTTTATTGATAATTTTCCGTAAAACTCCTAAGATTGTGCTTCATGGTCAGAAGTATACGCAGCACCGCCAAGCGGCGCGTTGCGGGAACTTCTCCCCGTGAAGAAAATCCAATGGATACCCTGGATCGGAAACGCCCCGGATGCAACGTTTGCTCGCCATCGCTGTCCTGCTCTTGCTGCTGCCCATGGTAGCGGCCGCGCAGGGTGTCGGGCCGGTCCCCCAGAACGAGTCTGCACACGCGGCCACGCCCGCTTGGCGAGGCACCGCGGATGCCACCATCCCCGGCATGGCCGGGCAACGCCCATTCCAGCCGCCCCTGCGCCTCGACCTCGTCAACAAGGCTTCCGCACTGGACGGCTCGCTGGTGGCGCTCGGTGACAGCCGTGGGCACAGCGTTGGCATCGCGGTACATGCCCCGGCACGCATTTTTTCGTCCCTGCGCATAAACAGCGTCAGCCAGGCCGACCTGGCAGCCAATTGCGACCGGCTGGACGGCGATTGCAGACAGCAACAGGAAACCTGGCTTGGCGGCAGCCTGCTGGGCGGCTACCACGGTGACAACCTGCTGATCGATCTCGGGGTCGGCTGGATGCAGCACAATGCACGTCATGCCACAGGGCCTTACTGGTCCTTGCCGGCAACGCCTTCCTCGCATTTGATGGGTATCCCGTCGCGTTGGGTCGATTCGATGAACCGCATCGAGGCCACTGGTCGCCTGAACCTGGGCGACGGCAACACCCACGTCGCCATGGGTGCCAGCATCGGACGCCTGCACATGCTGCCCGGCCACGACCGCTGGTTGATGCCGGCCGGCGCGCGAGCACTGCCCGGCGTGGCCACGGGTCTGGAGAGCATCGACCAGACCACCATCAGCCTCGGCCTCGGCAGCGGCGCCATCAGTGGCCAGCTGGTCGGGCGCGTGATGCGCCCGGACATGGCCGGCAGCAGCCGCTACCGCCTGCAACCATGGAGCGCCGTGGATTTTGGCATCACGGTGCGCCTGCCCTGGGAAGGCGAATTGAAACTGGGTGCGCAGAACCTGTGGTCGTCCGACGACAACCGCAACCTGCCGGAAAGCGAACGCAACCCCATCCAGGGCCGCATCCCGTACATCCGCTACCACCAGAACCTGTAACGGATCGCCGGCGCGACCCTTTCGTTTGAACGATGGCCCCGATGTCATGGCGCGTTTGCGCGCGTCTGGATGCTGGCGGCAAAGCGCACGCCGCATGCCAGTTCCGTTGACTGCCAGCCCCGTCAGGCCAGGGCCGCCGCCACGCGTCGGTATTCCTCGCGCAACGGCTGCGGCAGATGATCCCCGTAGGTTTCCAGGTACTCACCGATGGCGGCCATCTCCTTGCGCCAGCCAGCCTGGTCCACGTCCAGCAATGTCTCCAGGGTGCCGGCGTCGAGGTCCAGCCCGTCGGTGTTGATGCCGTCTGCCTGTGGCAGGATGCCGATGGCGGTCTCCTGGCCGCCGGCCTCGCCGTCGATGCGCTTGAGCATCCACTCCAGCACCCGCAAGTTGTCACCGAAGCCCGGCCAGATGAACTTGCCGTCGGCGTCACGCCGGAACCAGTTGACATGGAAAACGCGCGGCAGCTTGGCGCCGGGCTTGTCGAAGCTCAGCCAATGGCCAAAGTAGTCGCCATAGTTGTAGCCGCAGAAGGGCTTCATGGCCATCGGATCGCGCCGGATGCTGACGCCCACGTCGGTAGCCGCAGCCGTGGTCTCCGATGCCATGGCCGCGCCCATCAACACGCCGTGCGTCCAGTCGCGCGCCTCCATGACCAGCGGCACCAGCTCACGCCGGCGCCCGCCGAAGACGATGGCGGAAATGGGCACGCCGCGGGCGGCCTCGGCCTCCTCTGACCAGCTGGGGCATTGCCGGGCGCTGACGGTGAAACGCGAGTTGGGATGCGCTGCCGGACCGTTGCCGGCCGCGATGTCGCGTCCCTGCCAGTCCTTTACCGGCTCGCCGTGGCCCAGACCTTCCCACCACGGCTGGTTGTCAGCGGTGACCGCCACGTTGGTGAAGATGGTGTCGTGGCCCAGCATCTCCAGCGCGTTGGGGTTGGTGCCGGCACTGGTGCCGGGCGCCACGCCGAAATAGCCCGCTTCGGGGTTTATTGCCCACAGACGGCCATCCTCGCCGGGGCGCATCCAGCA
>CAZOXZ010000014.1:0-2180 GCA_964583865.1 uncultured Rhodanobacteraceae bacterium
CGCTCTCAAAATGGCTGTGCCTCGCTCACATGGTTCCTACCGCCCAAGCTCCTAGCCTGCATTATTCACAAGGTCGAACGGCACTTGCCAGAGAACATTGGAAATTCAATAGTCTGTGCACATTTTTGGGCTAAATCAACATTCGCAGCGTGTTTTCGTGCCGTTCTGTCGCGGCCCTTGCGGTTTCTCGCGGCGCCACACTCGGTCCTCAGTCAAACCGTAGTCCCCGCTACGCTTTTCCTTCGGCCCTTCGCGTGGCTTGCTGCGAATTCCGCAATCATCCGCGACCCTCATGAATTATGCAGGCTAGTATCAAAGTACGATTGCGAAGGCTTTCAGACAGCTGTAAAGGTGCGCCTTGGTGTGCGGCTGTTCACAGTTTGGTCAGTTTGTTTCCGTACGCTCAGGCATGGTTGTGATTCGGTTGGTTGATGGGATCCGGCAGTTTGTATCGACAGGCCGGGTCATGGAGAAAAATGAACATGAAGTTTTCTTTGGGTAGGTTGTTGCGGCGCAACAAACGCGAGAGATCGGTCGAGAGCGAACAGCGCAACGAGCGTCCAGAAACACGCTCGATGCCGCATGACCCGCGGCTGATTGCGCGTTTCGAAGCACACCACAAGGTGGCGCAAGGCTTGTACGGCAAGTTGCGCGAAAGTGCCCATGACGGAGAATTCGAACGATGTGAGGCGCTGCTTGGCAAGATCGACCATGTGCTGGGCGAGCATCTCGGAGAGGAAGAACATCAGCTGTACGACTACCTGGAATGGCTTTACCGTGACGACCCCGACACCGCCCGCCTGGTGAAGATCATGCACAAGGAAATGGCTGATATCGGCCGGGCTATGACCGGTTTCATCAACACATACCGCACCTACGGCGTCGGTGAGCGCAACATCAAGCGTTTTCTGGAAGAAATGGATGCCATCGCCGATGTGTTCGGTGATCGAATCGAGCGCGAGGAAGCCACGCTGTATCCGTTGTACAAGGCGCCCTCCGCCGTTGGCTGATCAGCCGAGGGCTCTCCGGGCGGCATGGTACGGTTGACGCATCCGCTTGTTTCATGTAAACAAGCGCGTTTGTTTGTGTGTCTCGTTATCGGGTCGAGCGAAGGCGCTCGATGCGAGAAAGGCAGGAGAGAGGAGTGTACAACAAGGTCAGATCGTGGTTCCGCAAGAAGGATGCGCAGGAACCCGTGCGGCAGCTTGCAGTTGAAAACGATGTTGCCGTCGCAAGACAACCTGATGAACCGTACGACCCCGGCCTGGTTCAGCGCGTACGTGATTTCCAGGACACCGTGTTCCGTTTGGGTGGGGAGCTGAGCGAGAGCATCAGTGCCGCCGACTTCGATCGTGCCAAGTCATTGGTTGAGAGCTTTTTCGAGCTGTCCCGTGGCACCGGCAGACGCGACCAGAGATGTCTTCTTTCCTATCTGGAACAGTGTTATGCGCGTGATGCCGCCGTGTCTCGCGTGATGACGACAATGCATCGGGAGTTGGTGAATCTCCACCAGATGGTGGATGAAACCATCGCCACCTACCGGACCTACGGTCTTGGTATACGTAACGTCGAGCACTTCGCCGAAAAGGTGGACATGCTCATGGCCTGGCACGGCGATCGCGTCAAACGCGAACGGGAGACGCTCCACCCGCTTTACCAGCCGTTTCCGGGGGTTCCCTGCCCGGTCGTCAACTGCGCATGCCATGCCCACGGTGCAGCAGGAACAGGCTGAAGGCCCCGAGTACGACCACGAATGTCAGCATCACCGCGTAGGCCACCCAGAGACTCACGTCGCTGACGCCCAGTACGCCGTAGCGCAGCGCGTTGACCATGTACAGGATGGGGTTGGCCAGTGAAATGGCGTGCCAGGGCTGGCCCAGCATGTCGATGGAGTAGAACACGCCGCCGAGGTAGGTCAGCGGCGCCAGTACGAAGGTCGGGATGATGACGATGTCATCGAAGTTCTGGGCGAACACGGCATTGATGAACCCGGCCAGGGCGAACACCACCGAGGTGAGGATGGCGGTGCTCAGCACCACCAGCGGGTGGCTGGGGTGCAAGTCGGTGAAGAACAGCGCAACGCAGGTCACCAGCAGGCCGACGACCAGACCACGCACCAGTGCGCCGATGACATAGCCGGCGAGAATCACCCAGTTGGGCATCGGCGAGACCAGCATTTC
>CAZOXZ010000014.1:2190-29645 GCA_964583865.1 uncultured Rhodanobacteraceae bacterium
ACTTGGAGCCAAAAAACGAGCTGGTGATATTGCCGTAGCTGTTGGTGATGATGCTCATCATGATCAGCCCCGGCGCCAGGAATTGCATGTAGCTGAAGCCGGCCTTGATCTCGCCCACGCGGCTGCCGATCAAGGTACCGAAGATGACGAAATACAGCGTCATGGTGATGACCGGCGGAATCAGCGTCTGCGTCCAGATGCGCAGGATGCGCATCACCTCGCGGCGCACGATGGTCCACAGGGCCACAAGATTGCCATGTGCGTTCATGCCGTCTCTCCCGCGTCGGTTTCGATCAGGCGCACGAACAACTCCTCCAGCCGGTTGGCCTTGTTGCGCATCGAGCGCACCTGGATGCCGTGGTCCGTCAGCGCGGCGAACAGGCTGTTGAGGTCGTGTCCACGGGTCATGTCGGCCTCCAGCGTGGTGGCGTCCTTGCGCCTGAGCGTGACGCCGGCAACTTCGGGCAAGGCGTGCGCGCCGCCGCTGGTATCGAGAACGAATGTCTCCATGTCCAGCTTGGAGAGAAGGTCCTTCATGCCGGTGTTTTCGACGATGTTGCCGTGGTCGATGATGGCGATGTTGCGGCACAACTGCTCGGCTTCCTCGAGGTAGTGCGTGGTCAGGATGACCGTGGTGCCGGCCGCATTGATGCCGGTAACGAACTGCCACATGGAACGGCGTATCTCGATGTCCACGCCGGCCGTCGGCTCATCCAGAATCAACAGGCGTGGCTCGTTCATCATGGCGCGGGCAATCATCAATCGTCGTTTCATGCCGCCGGACAACTGGCGCGAAACACTGAAGGCCTTGTCCCACAGGCGCAGTTCCTTGAGGTATTTTTCGGCCCGTTCGGCTGCGACCGGTCGCGGAATGCCGTAGAAGCCCGCCTGGTTGACGCAGATGTCGAAAGGCTGCTCCCACTGGTTGAAGTTGATCTCCTGCGGTACCACGCCGATCATCTGCATGGCGGCGCTGCGATCGGCGTGGATGGACGTGCCGAACACGCGCACGTCGCCGGCACTGGCATTGACCAGGGACGTGATGATGCCGATCAGGGTGGACTTGCCGGCACCGTTGGGCCCAAGCAGGGCGAAAAAGTCCCCCTGCTGGACGGTCAAGGACACGCCTTTCAGTGCCTTGACGCCGGTGGCGTAGGTCTTGGAAACGTCGTCGACTTCAAGCGCGGGCGCGTCAGGCATGGTGGCTCCGGTAGCAAAAGAACGAGCACAAGATTGCTATGATAACGGGCTTTGCAAGCTCTTTTGTTGTCGGGAGGTACGCAACAGCCCATGATCGAGCATTTCCAGATGCGCATGGTGGACAGCCACATGCTGGCCCCGACGGTGCGTCATCTTGCCTTTGAACGTGTCGACGGCGAACTGTTTGCCTTCCAGCCCGGACAGTTTGTCCAGGTGCACTTTCCCCTCGCCGACGGTACGCCGGTCCGGCGCAGTTTTTCAATTGCCAGCATCGGCCAGGCCAGGGACACCGCCGTGCGGCGCATGGAACTGGCCGTCAGCTACGTCGAGGGTGGGGCGGCCACCAGGCTGTTTGCCGCCATGCAGGCGGGCGAGGAGGTGGAGACCAGTGGGCCGTTCGGCCGCTTCTGCCTGCAGGACAAGGATGACAAGCCACGTTACTTGCTGATTGCCACCGGCACGGGCGTGGCGCCTTATCGGGCCATGCTGCCGCAGATCGAGCGTTTGATGAGCGAGGAAGGCCGCCGTTTCGTGTTGCTGCAAGGCGCGCGCAACGCGGGCGAGCTGCTCTACGGCGAGGAATTTGCCGCCTTCGCCCGGTCCCACGACGGCTTTTTGTACCACCCCTGCCTCAGCCGGGCCGCGCGTGCCCAACCGCGCCCCGAGGACCGCCCGGGACACGTACAGGATATGTTCGACGAAATCCGGCCCGATCCGGATACCGACATCGTCTACCTGTGCGGCAACCCGGACATGGTGGACGATGCCTTTGCCGAGCTGAAACAGCGTGGCCTGTCGGTACGCCAGATCCGGCGCGAAAAATACATTTCCTCGCGATAGCTGGAGCAGGGAGCGCGGGCCGACGGTGTGTTGACGTAGGCCGGATCAAGCGCGCCAGCGCAGATCCGGCACCAAGGCCCGCAAGGTCTTCGCGGCGCGGCAGAAAGAGGAGCGCGGGCCTCCAGGCCCGCATTCCGTGCGCAACGCGGTCCACAAAAAGCCAGCGCCGCTGGCGACCCGCGCTCCACATGGCCGTTGGCCGCTTCCGGATGATTCGCTGCGCTTGGCCGGGATGACGCCTTTACTTGTTGCCTGCTCCGTCGCTACGCTCCTTGAGCAGGCCTACGGTCTTGCGGTTTGTTGACGTAGGCCGGATCAAGCGCGCCAGCGCGGATCCGGCACCAAGCGCGGGCCTCCAGGCCCGCATTCCGCGCGTAGCGCGGTTCACAAAGCGCCAGCGGGTCTGGGCGATCCGCGCTTCTCGGCGTGGCGTGGCAGGAAGCCAGAGGAGCGGTTTGACATCCTGTTTGGGGGGGGCATAGGCTCGGAGGCCGAGCAAACATGAAGGAGTGTAGCGATGGCCAAGATCAGACGATCACCCCTCAAAACCTCGTTGGCGATGGCATTGGGCTTGGGGCTGCTGGGCAGCATGCCCTTGGCAGTTGCGGACGGTGGACAAGTAGAAAACGGACCACGTCAGCTGGCTCAGACGCCACTCCAGTTGGAGCAGATCCTCCAGCTGCCGAACCTCCAGGCCAGTGGCGACATGGTCCTCCCCGAGAATGCGCTCGGTTCGCGATCGGTTCGGCATGGGCAGTGGCAGTATCAGGTGACCCGGCAAAAGAAAGCCAGCGGTTGGGCCTTCGTGGGCTACAAGATCACGCGCGCGCCCAGCGAGTCGCTGACCGGTACGGACGCGAGTGCAGCAACCCGCACTGACATGCCTGTCTCGAATCTCATTGGGGGCGCGTCTGGCGTCGGCCATGGGCCGTTGCCCCCGGGCCCAGGGCATTTTGAACCGAACAATCCGCCGGAAACCCCCGACGATCCGATCCATCATGGCACCAAGGCCTGTCCCTTTGGCGGCACGTCCTACGACATGAGCGTCGACTACAAATGGGTTCCCGCACATTTTGATGATGAAACCGGGGAATGGGTTTCTGCGCACTGGGAACTCGAGTTCTACGATGTGCAGCTGTCCGCATCCGCCGGTGGCCCGGGCGGGGACTTCTGCCCCTGAGGGCGACCGAAGCTCCCCAGCCGCGGTTGCATTGCAAGGTGAGGACGGGTTGTCGGCTCCGGCTCCGTCGAACCCGACCTGTGATGGCGTCGCGTACCGCAGCCTGAAAAGCGCCAGCGGACGTGGCGATCCGCGCTCCCCCACACGAACGATACATGTCGTTGCGCTGAAAGCGTGATGGCGTGCGCATCGCTGAAAGAAAGTCGGCGTTTTTGCGTTGACAGAATGGTCGCAGAGGCCGGAATTGTGCTTGGGAACAGGGAACAGGGAACAGGGAACAGGGGGCAGCCGTAGGTCGGAATCGCGCGCAGCGCGAATCCGACATGCCATGGTTGATTGTGTTCGCCTGCTCTTGTCGTTCCGGTTTCCGGGTTCCGATTCTCGGCTCCCGTGTTACGACTCCCGGCACAAATGCCCGCTCCGTCGCTACGCTCCTTGAGCGGGCCTGTGGCGTGCGCATGGTCTGCTGTTGCGCTGAAAGCGTGATGCAATGCACGCCTGTTGATGTAAAACCGACATTTCTTGCTGATGTGCTGGTTGCAAAGGCCGAAATTGTGCTAGGTTTCGGAGCTTGGTCGCATGTCGGCACGGGTCCGGGGCGATCGTTGAGCCGCAATACTTCATCGTTTGCCGGAGTGGTCGTGACCGCTTCGGCACTGTTTACTTTCGGGGAAAACTTGATGCGCAAACTGCTTCCACTGGCCATTCTCATGGCGCTTCCGGTCGCTGCGGCGGCCACGTCGCCCGCCTGCACCATTTCGTTCGCAGGTGCCCAGCAAGACGTCTGCACCGGCCAGGTGCAAATGGCTACAACCGGGGCCGATAACCTCCTGTCACTCGCGCCGAAGAAGGACTCCAGCCTGCGCGTGGTGAAGTTCGACGGGCCGATCACGGCCGCCGAGCGACGTGCGGTCGAGGCGGCAGGTGCGCGCATCATCAACTACGTGCCGCACTACGCTTATCTGGTGCGCATGCCGGCAAAGCTGGACGAAGCGATGCGCCGGATTGATGGTGTCGCCTGGGTCGGGCCGATGATGCCGGCGCTGAAGATCGATCCAAACATCTATAGTCAGCTCAAGCACGGCAATCTGGTGGAAGGCCTTGGCATTCTCGATCTGGTCATCACCTTTGATGTGGGTGACCACGTCGGCAAGTCACAAATGCAGATGCGCATGGCCAAGGTGGCTGGTCTCAGCCACATCCGCGTGATGGATGTGGCCGGCGAGATGCAGGCGCACGCGTATTTCGACGTCGGCACTCTGGCCACGACGGTCGAGCAACTGGCGCGGCGCGACGACGTGTTGTCGGTCAGTTTCCGCAAACCGGTGAACCTGTACAACTCCCAGGGCCATTGGTTGCACCAGAGCAACGTCAATTCGCCGGCGCCGGAAGCGCCGGTCTGGGATCACGGCATCTACGGCTGCAACCAGATCGTCGGCGAACTGGATTCCGGCCTGTGGCTTGGCCACGTCGCCTTTGCCGACCCGGTCGAGGCCACGCCGGTGGAAGTGTGCTCCAGCGGCACGTCCTGCGGCGTGATGGCCAATCCGAACCCGAATGCACGCAAGGTCATCGGCTACTACAAGTGGTCCGGCCTGTCAGGCAACTCGTGGACCGACGACTCGCTGGGTCACGGCACGCATGTGGCCGGCTCGATTGCCGGCAATGTCACCGGTCACCTGACCAATCCGCCGGCCGGTTTCCCGTGCATGAACGGCACGACGCCGGACGTCAATTCCGACCTCGACGGCATGGCCCCGGGCGCCAAGATGGTCATGCAGGAAGCGGGCGGCAGCTTGCAGTACCTCAACGATTTCGGCGGCAACATTTACCATGCTGCCGACATTGCCTATCAGACCGGCGCGCGCATCCACAGTGATTCCTGGGGCGGAAGTTGCGTGAACCTTTTCGGTCTTTGCGTCTCCGATTGCACCGTGACCTACAACGCAGGCTCGCGCAATGCCGACCGCATCATGAACGAACATGATGACCTGCTGGTGGTGGTTGCGGCCGGCAACGACGGCACCGTTTGCTCTGCCGGCAACAACGTCGGCAGTCCCGGCAATGCCAAGTCGATCATCAGTGTCGGCGCCAGCGGGCGCGGCACCAGCGGCAATGCCATGGCCGGCTTCTCCTCGCGTGGTCCGGCCCTGGATGGCCGCACCAAGCCGGATCTCACGGCACAGGGCGCAGGCATCATGTCGGCCAAGAGTCATAGCACCGACGGCGTCAAGTCGATGAGCGGAACCTCGATGGCCACGCCCACCACCTCGGGTCTGGCCGCGTTGGTGCGTGACTATCTGGCCCAGGGCTTTTACCCCAGCGGCCTGAAAACCCCGAGTGACGCCATCACCAGCCCGTCCGGCGCGCTGATCAAGGCCATCATGCTGGCCGGCGCGACCGAGATGACCGGCTCCGGAGCCGGTGCCAATCCCGGTCAGGACCAGGGCTTCGGCCGTATCCTGCTGGATGATTCGCTGTACTTTGACGGCGATGCCTCGAAGCTGTTCTTCGCGGACGAGACAACGGGCCTTGCGACCGGCGGCATGAACCAGTACACGCTGGATGCACAGGCCGGCGAACGTCTCACGATCGTGCTGGCCTGGACCGACGCGCCGGCGGCCGTCAATGCCAGCCCGGCCCTGGTCAACGACCTGCGCCTGGAAGTGCAGGCGCCCAACGGTGACATGTGGTCGCAGAAACTGCCGGCCAGCTTCAGCGTCAACAATGCCGACCCGTTCCAGGACTCGACGACCGCAAACTACGATGACATCAACAACGTCGAGCGGGTACGCTTCGATGCGCCCCAGGCAGGTACCTACATCATCACCGTCAGTGGCATCAACGTGCCCAGCGGTGCGCAGACCTATGCCCTGGCCGCGACCGGCAACTTCCAAATCACCCAGGATCCCGGCTTTTCGCTCAGCACCAGCACGACCACGCAGTCGATCTGTGCCGGAAATCCGGCCAGCTACGACATTGGCGTTCGCAGCCGTTTCGGCTTCACCGATCCGGTGACGCTGGCCACCGTCGGCCTGCCGGCGGGAACCAGCGAGTCGTTCTCGGTCAATCCGGTCACCCCGGCGACCCCGGCAGCCAGCAGCCAGCTGACTGTTGCCAATACGGCCAGCCTGGCGACCGGCAGCTACAGCTTTGACGTGAGCGGTACGGCCAGCGCGGCCCTTCCGCCCACGCGCACCCTGAGCTTCGGGCTGGATGTCGTGGCCGGAATCCCCGCGGCGCCGGTGCTTTCCGCGCCGGCCAGCGGCGCCACCAGTGTGGTTCTCTCACCCACGTTCAGCTGGGCCGCCGATCCGGCCGTGGACAGCTATGTTGTCGAGGTGGCCAGCGACAGCGCGTTCACCAATATCTTTGCCAGTGGCACCACCAGCAACGACAGCTGGACGTTGGCCGCGCCTCTTGATCCCGAAACCACGTACTACTGGCGTGTGCGTCCGGCCAATGCCTGCGGTACGGGATCGGATTCGGCCGTATGGAGCTTCACCACCGGCCAGCCGGCCTTCCCGCTGCCGTATTGTTCCATTGACTTCACCTCGAAGGTGGAGCCCATCACGCGGGTGAAGATCAGCGGCATCGACAACAGCAGTTCGGCCACGGTGGGCGGCAGCACGCCGAAAATGGAGAACTTCCTGTCGGTTCCGGGTGGCGACGTGCAGTCGGGAAGCAGCTACGACTTGCGCGTGGAAGGCAACACGTCTGGAAACTGGGACACCTCGATCAAGGCCTATATCGACTGGGATCGCAGCGCGACATTTGATTCCGGCGAAGGCTATGAAATCGGCATCCTCAGCAATTCCACGGGCACGGATGGCAAGAACGTGACGACCGCCATCCCGGTACCCACGTCGGTGACGGGAGGTCCCGTGCGCATGCGCGTGGTGAAGATGTGGACTTACGGCAACACCTATCCGTTGGCCTGTGGTACAGAGAGCTACGGGCAGTCCGAGGACTACACGCTCCACGTGTTGACCGACCTGATCTTTGCGGATGGTTTCGAGGTGGAGTGATACGCCGAACAGCTACGCACCAAGGAACGCGGGCCTCCCGGCCCGCATTCCGCGCGTAGCGCGGTTCACAAGAAAGGTCGGCGGATCAAGTCGGGTCCGGCTTCGCCGGTCCCTACCTGCGGTTCGGCTCCCCATTCCCTGCGCTGCTTCCCTTATCCCTTCTTCTCGTGATGGCCGCCAAAGGCATGACGCATGGCGGACATGACCTTGTTGGCGTAGAGGTCACGATCGCGTGAACAGAAACGGTCGAACAGGGCGCTGGTGATGGTCGGTACCGGCACGCCTTCCTCGACGGCGGCCAGTACCGTCCAACGGCCCTCGCCGGAATCGGACACGCGGCCACTGTAATGATCCAGACCCGGATCGGCGGCCATTTCCTGCGCCGTCAGGTCCAGCAGCCAGGAGCCAATGACGCTGCCGCGGCGCCACAGCTCGGCGATGTCGCCCATGGGCAGGTCGTACTGGTAATGCTCGGGGTGTTCCAGCGGCGTGGTCTCGGCATCTTGCTCACGTTCGTTCTTGCCGATGTTGGCGTGGTGCAGCACGTTCAGTCCTTCTGCGTAGGCCGCCATGACGCCGTATTCGATGCCGTTGTGCACCATCTTCACGAAATGGCCGGCACCGTTGGGGCCGCAATGCAGATAGCCGTGTTCGGCCGGTCCCGGCTTGCCCTCGCGACCGGGCGTGCGCGCGGCGGCCTCGAAGCCCGGCGCCAGCGCCGCAAAGGCGGGCTGCAGGTAGGCATAGGCCTCGTCCGGGCCGCCAATCATCTGGCAATAGCCGCGTTCCAGGCCCCAGACACCGCCACTGACGCCGACATCAACATACTGGATGCCGTCCTCGGCCAGGCGTTTGGCGCGGGCGATGTCATTGATGTAATGCGAGTTGCCGCCGTCGATGAGGATATCGCCATCTTCCAGAAGTGGCGCTGCGTCATCAATGACATTATCCACCACGCCGGCCGGCACCATCATCCACAACGCCCGTGGCTTGGGCAGGGCATCGACCAGTGCTTGCAGGTTGTCGGTGGCGGCCAGGCCGAAGCCTTCGGCTTCCTTGCGGGCCTCGGCGTTGAGGTCAAAGCCGGTAGTCTCGATGCCGGCGTCCTTCAGCCGGCGCATCATGTTCAGTCCCATGCGGCCCATGCCGATAAAGCCGATATGCAGTTTGCTCATGACAATCCTTTCCCATGTCGTGGTAACAGGAAGGCCAGCTTACGTCCCGGCGCGCCGGTACCGCAAACGACGATGTAAAGCGTGCTTGACATCCATGGGGCTGCGGCGCTAATCTCGATGTCAAGCAAACTTGACATGCGCCTTGCGCGGAAGGTTCACGATGAAACTTGTACTTCATTGCATTGCATTTGTAGCCCTGCTGCTGTTCCTGATTCCGGTCCTGGCCCGGGCCACGCCGGCACCGCAGGCAGCCGGCGCTGACCAGTTCGTCGTCGGCACGCTTCATGTGACCGTCCACGGCGACCACGGCACGCCGTTGATCCTCATCCCGGGCCTGGGCAGCGGTGCTTGGGTTTGGCAGGGCACCATCGACGCCTTGGCCGATGAGCACCGCATCTACGCCCTCACTCTTGCCGGCTTCAATTGCACGCCGGCACCGGCGAAGATGACCGACCTGATGGGCCAGGCGAAAGCATCGTTGCTGCAGCTGATCAAGACGCGTCGCATCGAAAAGCCCGTGCTGGTGGGGCATAGCCTGGGTGGCACCCTGGCCATTGCCTTTGCCGAGAAGCACTCCGAGCTGCTGGCTGGCGTGGTGGCCGTGGACGGCATGCCCGTGTTCCCGATGTTCGCGCGCATGAGCGCAGCGCAACGTCAGGCGGCAGCGGAGCGCATGAAACAGCGCACTCTCAGCGCAAGCCCGGAGCAGTTCCGGCAACAACAGATCGGCTACATGACGCGTGCTAGCATGCTCGACCCCACCGCTGCCCGGCATTACGGCAAGCTCCAGGCGCGTTCCAACCCCAAGGTGGTGGCGCAGTTCATGTACGAGGATCTCAGTGTCGACCTGCGCCCGGACCTTGGCAAGATCAGCGTGCCGTTGCTGGAGATCATGCCCTGGAACAAGGCCGACCTCGAAGCTGCCGCCAAGGCGCGTGACACGCCGGTGTACACCCGGGCACAATCGGAAGCGTTCTACGCTGGCCTGCTGCAGGGTGTGCCACAGGTGACCGTGGTCTCGATTGCCCCGGCACGCCATTTCGTGATGCTGGACCAGCCGGAGCAGTTCATGCAGGTCCTGACGGGGTTCCTGGAACGCAGCGGTCGTGGCAATGAGTGAGGTGGAGGGCAGCGGCATGGCTGGAGCCGGAACATCCACGGCAGGCAAGCGCACCTGGCTGCGGCGCATCGGCATCGGCGCGCTGGTCCTTGGCGTGGTGACGGCGGCACCCGGGGCCTGGTTCGGCGTGCAGGCCCTGCTGCTGCTGGGCCTAGTGGCGTTGCTGACCGGGGCCATCTGGCTGGTGTGCTCGTTCTTTACCGCGGACGAGCCGATGCGCGGCGTGAGCCTGCGCTACCTGCGCGAGTTCCTGCCGGCGATCGCGGCCTACGTCATTATCGTCGTCACCGTCTTGCCGCTGGCCGAGCATGTCGATGCGGTGGCGCTGAAGGTCGTGCTGGCGCTCCTGCCGGTGGTGCCCATCGGCTTCGTGATGCGCGCGATGGTGCGCTTCCTGATGGGTTGCGATGAACTGGAACGTCAGCAGCAACTGCAGGCCATCTCGATTGCTGCGCTGACCGTCGGCATGGCGAGCTTCGCTGTCGGTTTCCTGCAAGCCGCCGGCCTGCTGGTGTTGCAGGCGCCATTGATCTGGATCTTGCCGGCCATGATCGCCATCTATGGCCTGGCCATGTTCTGGGTGCGGCGAAGGTACCGGGACTGATGGACAATTGCTTGCGTGAATTGCGTGCCGAGCGCGAATGGTCACAGGCGCGCCTGGCCGAGTTGTTGGACGTGTCGCGCCAGACCGTGAACGCCATCGAGAACGGCAAGTACGATCCCAGTCTGCCGCTCGCCTTCAAGCTGGCACGATTGTTCGAGTGCCGGATAGAAGACATCTTTGAAGACTGATTTCTTTCTGTTGCTACCCAATCCGGAGAACACATGAATACAACGGCACGACAACGCCTCAGTGGCACGCTTTTTGTCGGTTCCGGCTGCCTGCTGATTGCCTCGGTATGGCGCAATGGCGAGTGGGCGCTGGCCGTGGTCGGCGTGGTTTTCATCGTCATGGGTCTGGCGCGGTTGAAACAGGCGGGCACCGAAGACAATGCAGAGGGTGAGAACGATGGCGGCCACGACTGATCGGGGGCAGGGCGTGTCCTGCATCATCATGTGCGTCAGCGCCATGTGGCTGGCCATCGGCGGCGTGGTGCTGCTTTTTGCTCCGAGTGAGGTGCTGGCCATGCTGGTGCCGGGCTTTCCGCATGAGGCCGCGTGGATCGGCCAGTTGCTGGGCGCGGCGTGGCTGAGCGTGGCCGTGCTGGACTGGTTGCAGCGCCGGGCACTGCTGGGCGGCATTCATGGCCGCCCGGTCCTGCTGGCCAACTTCGCGCTGTACTTCATCGGCGCCATGAGCCTGGTCGGTGCCGTTCGTGCAGGGGCGCCGTGGCTGCTGTGGCTCCTGTGCGCGGTGATGCTGCTGCTCGCCATCGCCTTCGGTGTCCTCATGCGTTACGGGCCGTTCGGCCTGCCGTCGCGCGGCGGCGACAAGCACATGCCATAAAAAAGACAGATTTCGTCCGCGCCTTGCCCGCGTCCGGCGCTTGTTTGCCATGCGCGGCGGGTTTCATGGGAGTCGAGCCACTGAAGGAGACTCTCATGTGTTTGACCGAAGACCGCGAACTGATTGCCCGCCTGATCGCATCATCCGTGCCCGCGACGAAGACCTGCAAACCTTCGAGCCGCTGCGCATCGCTTTCGTCCTCGTTGCCGTCATCCTCGGCCTCGTTGCCGTGGTCCTTTGACGCCATCAAGCGACCCCCGCGGTGGCATGAGGACCCCGACCCGGACTGGCAGCCGCTGGTGGAAGGAGGCCTGTCATGAACGCGCGGCGGATGGTTCCTTTGCTGTTGTTGCTCCTGCTGCCGTCGCTGGCCTCGGCAGCCTTGCCCGGCAGCGGCGAGCTGCGTTGGCGGGATGCTTCCGGCACGCTGCAACAGCTTGCCAGCCTGGACACCGACGTCGATATCGACGTGCACGGCCTGGTGGCCGAAGTGCAGGTGAAGCAGCGCTTCCGCAATGACAGCGCCGACTGGCTGGAAGCGGAGTACCTGTTGCCACTGCCGGACGGCGCGGCCGTGCATGCCATGACGCTCCACATCGGCGAGCGCCTCATCGTCGGTGAGATCCGCGAGCGCGAAGCGGCCCGTGAGGTCTTTGCCCAGGCGCGCGAATCGGGCCACAAGGCGGCGCTGGTGGAAGCTGGCGGCAACAACCTTTTCCGCACCGCCGTCACCAACGTTGCGCCCGGTGAAACCGTGGCCATCGAACTGCACTACTGGCAGCGTGTGCGTTATCGTGACGGCGAATTCTCGCTGCGCTTCCCGCTCACCTACACGCCGCGCTACCACATGCGCCAGGACAGCATCCCGGGCGCGATGAACGGCCTGCACGCGCCGCAGGCGTTCAGCAGCAGCGACGATGGCCAGCTGCGCACCGCGATCAACGTGGCGCTGGATGCCGGCGTGCCGCTGGTCGATGTCGCCAGTTCCAGCCACCGCATCGTCAGCCAACGGCATGGCGCCACGTGGCAGGTGCATTTGCAGCGCGAGAGCGTCCTGCCGGATCGTGACTTCATCCTGCGCTGGACACCGCGTCGCGGACGCGAACCGGTGGTGGCCGGCTTCACGCAACATCTTGCGGGCAGCGACTACGCCATGCTGCTGCTGCTGCCACCGGAGCAGCCGCCCAGCGACATGCCGCGCGAGCTGATTCTGGTGATCGACACGTCCGGTTCCATGGGTGGCGAGTCCATCCGCCAGGCGCGCGCGGCCTTGCAGGCCGCGCTGGACACGCTCACGCCACGCGACCGCTTCAATGTCATCGAGTTCAACTCCAGCACCCGCGCGTGGCGGCCGCAGGCGGTACCGGCCACGGCAAACAACCTGGCCTCGGCCCGGCGCTGGGTGGCATCGTTGCAGGCGAACGGTGGCACGGAAATGGCGCCAGCCCTGCGCATGGCCCTGGCCGGCAAGGCGCCGGAAGGCTATTTGCGTCAGATTGTTTTTGCCACTGACGCCGCCGTCGCCAATCCCGGCGGCCTGTTGGAGATGATCGACCGTGACCTCGGCGACTCGCGCCTGTTTCCGGTGGGTATCGGCTCGGCGCCCAACGTCGGTTTTCTCAAGGCCGCCGCACGCCATGGCCGGGGCACCTGGCTGGCCATTGCCGATCTGGACGAGGTGGCGAGCACCATGGGCCGTCTCACCGCCATCCTGACCCATCCAGCCGTCACCGACCTTGCCGTCGACTGGCCCGATGGCAGTGTCGTCTACCCGCAGCGCATGCCCGACTTGTACCTCGGCGAGCCGTTGCTGGCGGTGGCTCGCCTGCCGCAACCCTTGAGCCAGGTGCGTGTGTCTGGTCGGTTTGGCAAAGCGCGCTGGAGCGAGCCGGTGCCCGTGGGGGCCGATGGCGTGCATGTCGGCCTGGCTCGGCTGTGGGCGCAGGCGCGCATCGACGACCTCGAGGGCCGGCTGGCACGCGGCGGGCCGCTGGACGAACTGCGCAGCATGATCATCAAGACAGCATTGGACGCGCACTTGGTCAGTCGCTTCACCAGTCTCGTCGCGGTCGATCGCACGCCCGCGCGCACCCGCGAGGCCCTGAAGCATGCCCGCATCCCCAATGCCATGCCGGCCGGCACCCGCTTTGCCAGCACCGCCACCGGCTCGCGTCTGTGGGCTCTGCTGGCCCTGCTGGCCTTCCTTTTGGCGGCGACCTTGAGCCTGGTCGCTCGCCGGAGGCGCTGGGCATGAAGCCCGGCGTTTACCTGAGGTTGGCGACGGGCACGATGCTCGTCGCCGGCCTGCTCCTCGCCGCAGCCGCCGCCTGGCCGCACGCCAAGGCATTCGCGGCTCAAGTGCTGCTGCAGCAGGCCTGGCAGGCTTCCGACCACGGTCGGGAACACATCACGCCCTGGCCCTCGGCCGACATGGCACCCATCGCCGCGCTGTCGTTCCCGGCCTCCGGCAAGGAATGGATCGTGCTGGACAACGATTCCGGCCAGGCATTGGCCTTCGGCCCCGGCTGGAACCCCGCCAGCACGCCGCCGGGCCAGCGCGGCCTGGTGGTGATTTCAGCCCACCGCGACACCCAGTTCCGGTTGCTCCGCAACTTGAAGCCGGGTGCCAACATCACCCTTGCCAGCCGCGGGCACCAGCGTTTCTACCATGTGGTGGACACAAGAATTGTCGACAGCCGTGGCACGCGCATCGCCGTGGCCCGCGGCCCGGATGCCCTGCTGCTGGTCACCTGCTATCCCTTCGATGCCATCACCGCCGGCGGCCCGCTGCGCTACGTCGTGCGGGCCGAGCCGGTGGGCGGAATGAGCGTCGCCTCCGACAACGTTCAGGCATCGCTCGACGCGGGGCACTCGCCATGAAGCCGGGCATCATGCGGCTGATCCATGGCCGTGCGGCATTCGCCTGGGTTGCGCTGGCAACCGGCGCCGTGCTGCTGCTGCCGCTGCTCGTCATGCAGTTCACCACCGAAGTCCAGTGGACCGGCTTTGATTTCGCCATCATGGGCATGCTGCTGTTCGCCATGGCCAGCGGCTTTGTGTTGCTTGCGCGGAAGATGCGTTCACGCCACTGGCCGTGGCTGGCCATCCTCTTCGTGCTGGCGTTCCTCGCCATCTGGGCGCAACTGGCGGTTGGCGTGTTCACGCGACTTGGTTGGTGACAGTTGCCGTGTCGGGTCCGCCTTCGCCGGTCCCGACCTACGCCGCCGTGGGTCGGAATCGCGCGTAGCGCGATTCCGACACGCCATTCCCGATTCCCACTGTCGTGTCGGGTCTGTCTTCGCCGGTCGGTGACACAGGCATGTCCATCGCCAATACGTGTCGCAGTTGTACCAACGATGGCTCTTGTCGCAAGCTGTGTGAGGTTCACGCTACCAGCCGAGAAGCGCATCATGGCCTCCCTTGTTCCCGACAAGCTCAATCAGTTTCCGTCCAAAGGCAACTGGACGGACGAGCAGCTGAAACTGGCGTTTGCTTTGTACTGTCGCACGCCGTTTGGGAAGCTCCACGGAAGGAACCCGGACATCATCCAGCTTGCCGGGCTCATTGGGCGAACACCGGGTGCGCTCGCCATGAAGCTGAGCAATTTCGCCAGCCTTGACCCATCAATCACCAGCACGGGACGAAAGGGCCTGAGTGGCGCCTCCAAGAGAGACCGGGCCATCTGGGATGCGTTCCATGCGGACTGGGAAGGGCTTGCCATCGAGTGCGCGGAATTGCTCAGCTCCCTGTCATCTGCGCGGGATGTGGCAACCACACCCGAGGCGACGGGCCAAGACCGCTTTGATCTTGAGGACTACGAAGGCGAAACACGTTGCGTCCTTCGACAGCAACGCGTCAAGCAGAGCTTCTTCCGTGAAGCTGTCTTGGCAAGCTACGGCGGTCGCTGTTGCATTTCGGGTGTCAGCGACCAGCGCTTGCTGATTGCCAGTCACATTGTCGCGTGGAGTGAGGACAAGGCGAATCGTCTCAATCCGCGCAACGGCTTGTGCTTGTCGGCCATCCACGACAAGGCCTTCGACCGGCACTTGTTCACTTTGGATGCCGATGGCCAGGTTATCCTGTCAAGGTCACTACAGCAGACCACCGATACGTTCTTGCGGGAGGTTTTTTGGCCGGTCGAGGGCCGTCCGATCACGGCACCCGATCGATTTGCGCCAGATCCGGAACTGATGGCGCGCCACCGCGAACGTACTTTGTACGCAGAGGCGAAATAACGATGGCACCTTCCGAGCAGTACAGCATTTTTTTCTACCAGTACCGTGATGCAGCCAATTTCAAGGCTCATGGCGAGCTGTTGTTGCGCGGTCGCCAGCCCAAGGACGCCGAAGAAGTCATCCGGCACCAATGCGATATGGGCACCGACTTCGTTGCCGAACAGGTTGGCGTGCCGCCGTTGTACGCCGAGCTTTACGAGTATTCCGGCGGGCCAACCAGCAACGACGTCTGCTTTCATGAATTCGACCATATCCGACCTGTTGCGGCCGAAGACATCGATGCCAACAAAACGTGGGGCACGTTAGAGGACTTGTTGTGTCGCTTTCGGTCAGTCAAGCGCTGGGATCCGCGGTTGTCGTCCCATTGTGGTCGATGAGTCGTGGGTTGTGCTGGTTCCATGTCGCACCTGTCCCTGGTCTCTGCAGCGTCGTCGAAATCGGCGTAGCATCTTCTGTGACGCATCTTGGCCGAAGGGGGCATGGAGCAACAAGATGCCAATGAGGGGCTGCCGTGGCGCGCAGGCCTGACACTCGACGACGAGGGGCCGTCATGCACCGTTCATACCGTTCATACCACCACGCCACCCGGTGCTGCCGCCTGTTGGCGCAATTCGGACTGGCTATCCTGTTGTTGACCGGCGCTGGCCTGGCCTCGGCATCCATGCCTTTGCATGTTGCGACACCGAATAACGGCACGCTGACGTTGCAAGTCCAAACCAGCGACGGGATTCTCCAAGTCAAGCACACCATTGAGAGCCTGATCGGCATCCCGCCTGTCCATCAGCGCTTGATGAAAGGTTTCACCGTGCTGGATGACGGGCGCACGCTGGCGGATTACAACATCCAGTCGGGTGACACCGTCCGGCTGCTGATCGTTGCACCGCTGTGCTTTGTTGACGCGAGCGCCACAGGTGCCAACGACGGCAGCGGCTGGACGGACGCCTACGTCGATTTGCAAGACGCGCTCGCCAACACGGCTTGCGTGGAGATCTGGGTCGCCAACGGCGTCTACACACCGGGCACGAGCGATACGGACAGCTTCGTCATCAACCGTGCGGTCGCCGTGTACGGTGGCTTTGCCGGCAACGAGACCAGCCGCAGCCAACGCGATCCGGGCACCCATATCACCATCCTCTCCGGTGACATCGACGACAACGACAGCAACAGCGACGGCAACCACATCGACGAAACCTGGAACGACACCCAGGGCAACAACAGCCTCCACGTGGTCACCATCGACGGCACCGCCACGCCGATTACGGCCAGCACCGTGCTGGACGGCTTTGTCATCACCGGCGGCAATGCCGACGACAACAATTGGCCTGACAGTTCAGGTGGCGGCCTGTGGTGCACGGCGCGCTCAAGTGGCAACTGCAGCCCGGTGCTGCGGGAGCTGGTTTTCAGTGGCAACCAGTCGGCGACGTATGGCGGAGCCATGTATGTGGATGGAGCTGCTGGGCAAGCGAACCCGACCGTGAGCGCGTCCACCTTTTCTGGCAACCGCAGCAAGGGCGGCGGGGCCATCTTCATCAATGCGCAAGGGAGCCTGAGCAACATGACCGTGACCAACGTCACTTTTGTCGGCAACGAGGCGGCCTCGTTGTACGGGGGCGCGATATGGCGCATCGCGACCGGTGGCAGCGGTCAGCTGGTGGTCAACAATGCGACTTTCAGCAACAACTCGGCGTTTGGCGGCGGTGCCATCGCCAATCAGGACTCACCCGATGGTCTGGTGGTCACCAACAGCATTTTCTGGGGCAACCATGTCACCTCCTTCGGCCCCGCCATCGTCCAGCTCAATACCAGTTCGGCCACCGTCGCCTACAGCGTGATTCCGGGCGGCTGCCCCGCGGGCTCGACCTGCAACAACATCGTCACGGCCGATCCCTTGTTGGGAACGCTGGCGGACAACGGCGGTTTCGGCCAGACCCTGCTGCCCGGCCCGGGCGGCTCGGCCATCGACGCGGGTGACGGCAGCAGCTGTGCCAACCACGATCAACGTGGCGTGGTACGCCCGCAGCGCGCGGCCTGTGATATCGGTGCCGTGGAGCTGCGCCAATTCGTGCTTGCTGCCAGCGTTGCCGGGCAAGGCAACATCACGGCGGGAACGAACCCGGCGCCCGTCAGCGGTGCCATTGCCGGCTGCACCAATACGGGAGGCAGCAACTGCACGGCAGCCTATGCTGAACAGGCCGCTGTTTCGTTGGTGGCGACCCCATCCACCGGCTGGCATTTCGTACAGTGGGGTGGCGATTGCAGTGGAAGCGCCAGCAGTACCAGCGTCACCCTGGACAGCGACAAAACCTGCAGCGCGACTTTTGCCATCAACAGCTACACCATCACCACGGCGGTGAACCTGGCAGGCAGCGGCAGCGTCAGCTGCACACCCAACCCGGTCAACCACGGCGGCAGTAGCACCTGCACTGCCACACCGGCCACGGGTTACCATTTCACTGGCTGGAGTGGTGACTGCACGGGCAGCGGTGCCTGCAACTTCACCAACGTCACCGCGGACAAGTCGGTGACGGCGAACTTCGCGCTGAACACGCACCTGGTCGGTGGCTCGGTGACCGGCCTGGCCGCGGGCAACAGCGTGGTGCTGCAGAACAACGGCGGCGATGACCTGACGGTGAGCGCCGATGGCAGTTTCCAGTTCACCACGCCCGTGGTCGTTGGCCAGCCCTATGCCGTCACCGTGCTGACCCAGCCGAGCACGCCGGCGCAGACCTGCACCGTGGCCAATGGCTCGGGCAGCATGCCCGATGCCGATGTCACCAACGTCAGCGTCACCTGCGCCACCGTGACCCACACCGTCACCGGCACTGTCGGCAGCGGCAACGGCAGCATTGCGCCGGCCAGCCAAAGCGTTGCGGCCGGCAGCACCGTCACGCTCACCGTCACGCCCGACACCGGTTGGCATGTCGCCTCGGTCACAGGCTGCGGCGGCAGTCTGACCGGAACGACATACACCACCGGATCGATCACCGCCGATTGCACGGTGACGGCAAGCTTTGCCATCAACAGCTACACCGTAAGCGGCACGGTGGTGAGCGGCCACGGCAGTATCACGCCGGCGACGGCGCAGGCCGACTATGGTGACGTACTGACCTTCACCATCAGCCCGGACAGCGGCTGGTTGATCCAGAACATCAGTGGCTGTGGTGGCACCCTGAGCGGCAACATCTACACCACCGGACCGATCACCGCTGATTGCGCCGTGACGGTGCGGTTTGCCGTCGACTTGCCGGCTTTCGTGCCGGTACCGATGCTGGACTGGCGCGGCTTGCTGGCGCTGGTCAGCTTGCTGAGCCTGCTGGCCATGGCGGCCATGCACCGACGGTCGTTGTAGAAGCACTGTGCCCGGCATCTCGCCGCGTTCGTCCGCGATGACGGAGACCCGGTCATCTCGGGGGCGGTCGCGGCTTTATGCGGCCGCAACCCGACACCGAAGGCAGGAGGCCGCAGGTGAACATCGGCGTAGCCGATGGCCCGTCGGGCGGGCACCAGGATGGTGCGAGTAGATCCAGTTCCTTTCGGGCGATGCTGGTCGTTACAGTCAAAAGACACTGGATCCCGGATCTCCGCTTCGCTCCGTCCGGGATGACGACAGCTTCGTCATCTCGGGGGCGGCCGCGGCTTTATGCGGCCGCAACCCGACACCGAAGGCAGGAGGCCGCAGGTGAACATCGGCGTAGCCGATGGCCCGTCGGGCGAGTACCAGGACGGTGCGAGTAACTTCAGTGCCTTTCGGGCGATGCTGGTCGTTACAGTCAAAAGACACTGGACCCCTGATCTCCGCTTCGCTCCGTTCGGGGTGACGGCAATCCCGAGTCTCGTTGCAATGTCGGCGCCGCTTGCGCCGGACCCGACTTTTGCCGGTCGGAAGTGTGGCGCTTGGCGCCGCCATCGGTCCCTCGCGGCTGCTTTGCTTGTGCCCGTGCGCTGGAGCCGCTACAGTGAAAGTGTGATACAAATCACATTTATGGCTGAGTATCGCCAAGCGCGCCCCTGTCATTCGTCATCACGACCCGCCGGGTCGACATCGGGTAGCGCTGCGGTTCCAGCTTTGAATTGCTGACGAACAAGGGGGCATCATGCATTCATTCGCACGCCGTGCCAGTGCCACGCGGGGCTTTGTGGCAAAACTTGCGCTGGCCTTTCTGTTGATGGCCGGCAGTTGCTCGGCCATGGCGGCCACCTGTTACGTGGATGGCGCCGCCAGCGGCACCAACGACGGCAGCAGCTGGGCCAATGCCTACACCGGCTTGCAGGATGCGCTGGGCGATCCCGGTTGCAGTACGATCTGGATCGCCGAAGGGCTCTACAAGCCGAGCACCAGTGCCTTCGATGAGTCGGTCAGTTTCGTCATTCCCGGAGGCACCGAGGTGTACGGTGGCTTTGTTGCCGGCCAAACCGCCTTGAGTCAGCGAGACATTGCGGCTCATCCCACGGTGTTGTCCGGGGACATCGGCAACGATGACCTGACCGACGCCAACGGCGTCGTGCATTCCCCTTTCGTTGTCCGGGGCAGCAACAGCAACCACGTGGTGGTCCTCGATGGCACCACCACGCCGGTGACCTCGAGCACGGTGCTTGATGGCCTGACCGTTACTGCGGGCGAGGCCGACAGCATGCAAGGTCCGGGAACCCGGGGTGGTGGCCTGTTCTGCAACGCAGGCTCGGGGGAGTGCAGCCCGACCCTGCGCCACATGGTGTTCGCCGGCAACTCCGCTGACAGGTCAGGTGGTGCCATGTACGTGACCGTGGGGGCTGGCGGCAGCAGCGCCCTGATCCTGAATGACGTGCGTTTCGAGGGCAATGTGGCGCAGAATCGAGGCGGTGCGTTCAATCTCTCGGTCGATGGAGGTAACGCCGAAATCCTGTTTTCCCAGGTTGCTGTCAACGAGAACAGCTCCAATGGTGGGGCCGGGGTGGCGCTGCATGTGGAAGGCGGCACACTTGCGTTCACGCTGCAGGACTCGACCTTCAGTGGCAATCAAGCAAACGTTGCCGGTGCACTGGCGTTGACGGCAAACGCCAGCGGGCACGGTACCCTGACCGTCACCAACGCCACCTTCAGCAACAACAGTGCCCAGGTGTTTGGCGGTGCCGTGCTGCTGCTGGCGCAACCCTCAGCGACGATTCAGGGCACGATCACGCATGCCACGTTCACCGGCAATCAGGCCGCCGGCGCGGGCGCGATCATGGTTCAGGACAGTATCGCCGGGCTCGCCAGCACGGATTCCCCGGCAGGTGCACCCCAGCGGACGTCCAGCACGGCAGATGCCATTGACTTGGCGCTCGACAGCGTCATTTTCTGGGGCAACCTGGCACCGGCTGGTGGCCGGGCGATTGCCGTTACAGGTCACTCCGTGAGCCTGGACTACAGCATTGTGCAGGGTGGAGACGCCGCCACTTACGACATGATGGCCGGTACGCCTCTTGCGATTTTCAGCGCCGGGACAGGCAATATCGATGCCGACCCGAAGTTGGGTTCGCTTGGTGATCATGGCGGGTCCACGCAAACGCGGCTGCCAGGCAGGGATGGCGCTGCGATCGACGTGGCGCCGTGTTCCTTCGCCCCGGCCACGGCGAAGGACCAGCGCGGCATCTCGCGTCCGCAGGGGGCAGGCTGCGACATCGGTGCCGTGGAACTGCAGCAGTCCAAGCTTGATGTCGACATCACGGGTCAAGGCAGCGTGTCAGCCACGGCGTCTCCGCCTCCGTTCTCCGGCGGCATCGCCGGCTGTACGGAAGCCGGTGGAACAAGCTGCGGCGCCTGGTACGCGCCCGGCGACGTGGTCACCTTGCTGGCTGCGCCGGTCACGGGTTGGCACGTCTCCAGCTGGAGCGGCGCGTGTACCGGAACGGGCCAGGTGGCCACGCGAACGATGACAACTTCGGGCACTTGCAGTGTTGTCTTCGCGCGCGGCAGTCACAGCGTGGGCGGCAGCATCACCGGCCTTGCCGCCGGCCAGCAGATTACCTTGGCGCTGGATGATGATGGCGCGGCTCCTGCACTGGAAAGCATCACCCGCACCGCCGACGGCAATTTCACCTTTGCTACCAGCCTGGCGTACGGCAGCAGCTACACCGTGTCCGTCGCCAGCCAACCGGCGGACCAGACCTGCAGCGTCAGCAACGCCAGCGGCACCATCGGCTTGGTGGACGTGACCAACGTGGCGGTGTCCTGTGCCACCAACCGTTACACGATCGGCGGCACCTTGTCGGGGCTCGGCAGCGGCAAGAGCGCAATCTTGTTGCTGAACGGCGGCAGTGCCCTCACCGTCAGCGCCGATGGCAGTTTCAGCTTCCCGGTCCAGCTCGCCAGCGGACAAGGTTACGCGGTCAGCGTCGGCACCCAGCCGTCGGGGCAGGTGTGCACGGTGGCCAATGGCAGCGGCACGGTCGCCGCTGCCGATGTCACGAACGTTGCTGTCAGTTGCACCACCGCGGTGGTCAACCTGGCGGTGAGCGTTGATGATGGCCACGCGTACAACCGCTATGGCCTGGTGCGCGACTACGTGGTGACGATCACAAACAACGGCAACGTCACCGCCAGCAACCTGGCCGTCAGCACCAGCTTCAGTACGGCTTTCGATGCCAGCTATGCGAGCTGGTTCTGCACCACCCATGGCGGTGGCACGGTTTGCAACAACATCGGCGCCAGCGGTCCGCTCACGGACACGGCCACTGTACCTGCCGGTGCCAGCGTCACTTGGCGTGTCACCGTGCCCGTGCGAGCAGACAGTCCTGACGCGACCGCTACGCTGACTGCGTTGGCTGGCAGCGTCAGCGGCGCGGATACCGACACGCTGGTGATCTTCCGCGACGGTCTCGATGTTGCCTACGCCGACGGCACCATGGCGAAACCCGGGGATGGCTTCGATTCGACAAGCGTGCTGTACGGCAGCGACAGCCTGGTGCTCCCGGCAACACCGCCGCGGCCCGGCATCACCACTGTGCGCAGCCTGCGCGCTGGCGCCATGCGCGTGGACGTTGAGCGGTTGGTGCTGGCACGCGGCCAGTACGTGCGGCTGCGCCTGCATCCAGCCAAGGGTGGCGAGCATGCCACACGCTGGACGCCATTCCAGCCTGGCCAGCCACTGGCCATTGGCAGCGTCGCGGGCCAACATGGCCAGCGCCTGTTGCTGCTGGAAGGCGCTGCGCGACCACTGGCGCTGCCGTTGCCACCGAGCAGCATCCAGGCGCCGACACCGTAACGGATCTGCATGGCCCGGTGACTTCTGCCGGGTTCCAGGTTGCCAAGTCCGGGCGCCCAGCCTGGGCGGGAACATGAGTGGCGCGCGGGAGCGCGGGCCTCCAGACCAACATCCCGCGCGCAGCGTGAATCCGACACGCCATGCCCATTGGCGGGTCCGTCTTTGCCGGTCCCGGCCTGCGATTCCCGATTCCCGGATCCCGTCCCTCAACTGTCCGCCGGTTTGTTCCAGGTTTTCACGTGGACGTCCCGCTGCGGGAAGGGCAGTTCCAGGCCGTATTTCTCGAGTGCATCGTGCAATGCCCAGCGGTAGGCGGCCTGGATGGAGCGGTTGCGACGCGCTGCGTTCTCGTTGAGCCACACCACCAGCGCGAATTCCAGTGCCGACTCGCCGAAATTGGTCAGCCAGATGTCGGGCTTGCGCTTTTCATCGTCGGTGACGGTGTAGGGTACGGTCGCGGCCGCCTCCTGTGCGAGCTCGCGGACCAGGGCCTTGTCGGTGCCGTAGGGCACCCGGAAGTGCACCTGCATGCGTCGCGATACGTCGCGCCATGTGTAGTTCACCACGTTGTCGGTGATGAAGCTGGCGTTGGGCACCATGATGTCGATGTTGTCGGTCGTGGTAACCCGGGTGGCACGGATCTGGATATCGCGTACGCGACCGTGGGTGCCGTTGGGCAGCTCGATGTAATCACCTACCGTCAGGCTGCGGTCGAACAGGATCACCAGCCCGGCGATGAAGTTGGATACGATGCCCTGCAGGCCGATGCCGATGCCGACGCCGAGGGCGCCGAAGAAGACCACGAACTTGGACAAGGGCACGCCGGCGACCGACAGCGCCCACAGGAAGCCGATGGTCAGCGCACTGTAGTGCAGCACGCGCGAGACGGTGTACACGGCTGACTGGTTGCTGTCGTGGCGCTTGCCGTAGCGCAGCAGGCCGCGGCGCAGGACGCTGGCGACGATGATGGTCAGCACGATAACCACCAGCGCGGCCAGCAGTGAGCCGACGGTGATGCGAATGGCACCGATGTTCACGCCCAGTCCAAGAATCTCGTTGATCGAACCGAGCAATTCATCCAGACCGTGATTCGCCGGTGCGCCGGAAGCAACGTTGTCAGCCAGATGCCACATGACGGCCTCACAGGTTGATGCGCCGATCATACCAAGCGGCACCGGCCTGCGATGCCGCATTGCCATTACAATGACTGGCCCGCCTCACCCGGACCCGGTCGCATGCTGCACGGAAATCGCATTGTCGTGGTCATGCCTGCCTACCGCGCAGCCAAGACGCTGGAGGCGTGCTACGCGGCCATTCCGCATGATGTGGTGGACAAGGTGTTGCTGGTGGACGATGCCAGCGATGACGACACTCTGGCCGTTGCCCGCCGACTGGGTATCGAGGCGCACAGCCACGCAAGCAACCTCGGCTACGGTGGCAACCAGAAGACCTGTTACCAACTGGCACTGGATGCCGGCGCGGATATCGTGGTGATGCTGCATCCGGATTACCAGTACGAGCCGCGCCTAATCACGGCCATGGCGGCCATGCTGGCTTCCGACGTGTACGACGTGGTGATCGGCTCGCGCATCCTCGGCAACACCGCTCTGGCCGGGGGCATGCCGCTGTACAAGTACATCGCCAACCGCGGCCTGACGCTGGTGCAGAACCTGGTGGCCGGCTGCAAGCTGTCGGAGTTCCACACCGGCTACCGCGGTTTCACCCGCGAGGTGCTGGAGCAGTTGCCACTGAAGGCCAACTCGGATGACTTCGTGTTCGACAACCAGATGTTGATGCAGGTGTTGGCGGCGGATTTCGAAATCGGCGAAGTCTCCTGCCCGACGCGCTATTTTGCCGATGCCAGCGAGATCAACCTGCGGCGCTCGACGATTTACGGTCTGGGCGTGTTGTGGACCACGGCCCAATACCGCGCCTGGCGTTGGGGCCTGGCCAAGCCGGCGATTTTCGCCGAGGATCCGGCCCTGCGGCTGGCTGCGCGGCCTCGCGAGCCATGATGACTGAACGGCGTGGCGCGAATGCCGGCTGGTGGGCGTTGCTGGTGGCCGCGCTTGGCACGGGCGCTTTCCTGCGCCTGTGGCAACTCGGCAGCCAGGTGTTGATTGACGACGAATGGCATGCCATCCACAAGTTGTTGCAAGCGGGCATGGGCAATATTGCCACGCATTTTGGCGGTGCCGATTACTGCATTCCGCTGACGCTGTACTACCGCGCGCTGTATGACTTCGGCTGGCTCAGCGAATGGCCCATGCGCCTGCCGCTGGTGCTGGCCGGGCTGGCCTTGCTGCTGGCGCCGCTGGCCATGCGCCGGCTGTCCTTGCCGGTGCGCGCCATCTGGACGGCTTTGCTGGCGGTCTCGCCGGTGTTGATTTACCTCAGTCGCACCGCGCGGCCCTATGCCCTGACCTGCCTGCTCGCGGGCCTGGCCGTGCTGGCTTTCTGGCAGTGGTGGCAGCGCGAAGCGCACGCCGGGCGCTGGGCCGGCATCTATGCTGTCGCAACGGTGCTGGCGGCCTGGCTGCACCTGCTGACGCTGGCCTTCACCGTGCTGCCCTTTGTCTGGTTCGGCGTGCCGGCCCTGTGGCGCTGGGCGCGAGGCGGTGAGATTCGGCCGGTGGTCAGGCTGCTGGTGCTGGGCCTGGCCACCTTGCTGCCCATGCTGGCGCTGCTGTTGCCGCCGTTGATCGTCGATTGGGGCGCCCTGAGTGGCAAGGCCGGGCTGGGCCGCATGAGCTGGGCCTCGGGCTGGCGTACGCTGATGATGGCGCTGGGCAATGCGCATCTTGCCGTGGTGCTGCCGGAACTGGCGCTGGCGGCCTGGGGTGCCTGGACGCTGGCGAAAGAACACGGCGCGTGGTTGGCCTACCTTGGCTTTGTCGCGGTTGGTGGCATGGTGCTGATCCTGGTCTCCGAGCCCAACTGGATCCAGCATCCGGGCGTGCTGATGCGTTATGCGCTGCCGGTGTTGCCGCTGCTGCTGTTGCTGGTGGCCGTTGGTCTGGCGGACCTGCTCGCACGTCTGCCATGGAGCTGGTTTGGTGCCTTGCTGACGGTCGGCCTGCTGTTGGCCGGGGCCATGAGCGGCCCGTTGGTGCACGAGTTCTGGTGGCCCAATCAGTCCATGAGCCACGCGCGCTACCAGTTCGACGCCGACTTTGCCTATACCCGCGACAAGATCGGTTTCGCCAGTGACGGCATTGACCCGTTCTACCATCGCCTGGCCAAGCTGCCGCCCGGCACGCTCACCATCGGCGAAGGCCCGTGGCGGCTGGAGTCGTACTACAACCCGCTGCCGTGGTACCAGCATCTGGACCGTCAGCATCGCAAGATCGTCATGACCGTGCCGCTTTGCAGCACGAAGGAATGGGGCGAGTACCGGCCGGATCGTCACGGCATCGACTTGCGACAGTTCGTGCATTTGCAGGACATTCTGGCCGGGCATGACCACGGCATCGATATCCTGGTGTTGCATTTGCAGGCCTGGACGGACATCGTGCCCATCGGCAGCTGGCCCGACATGGAAGCCTGCCTCGCCGCCGTGGAAGCCAAACTGGGCCCGCCCATGTACAAGGATGCACGTCTGGCGGCCTTCGATCTGCGGCCACATGGTGCCGGTGGCGACCTGCTTCACGCACGGGACTGAATTATCATGGATCCCTGTTTTTTTGCGGGGAGATCATCATGCGAACTGTGCTTGCGGCCCTGGCCGCGTCGACCTTGTTGCTGGCCGGTTGTGCCAGCACGCAGCGTGCCGAGCCGGCACCGGTGGTGACACCCGACGCTGCGCCAGCGGCTGAGGCAGTCTCGCCGGCGCATGCCTATGTGGCCGAACACATCGACGAGTACGTGCCGGTGAAGCTCAATGCGGATCTCTCCGGGCTGGACGCCGAGCAGAAGAAGATGCTGGGTATTCTCATCCAGGCGGCGAAGGTCATGGATGGCCTGTTCTGGCACCAGAGCTGGGGCGACCGCGATGCCCTGATGGGACGCATCGATGATCCGCTGGTGCGCCGCTTTGCCGAGATCAACGTCGGGCCCTGGGACCGGCTGAACAACGATCACCCCTTCGTGTCCGGCATTGGTGCCAAGCCCGCCGGCGCCAACTTCTACCCGGCCGACATGAGCAAGGCCGAACTTGCCGCGGCCGACCTGCCGGACAAGACTTCGCTATACACGCTGCTGCGGCGGGATGACACCGGCAAGCTGGTGACTGTGCCTTACCACGAGGCATGGCAGAACGAGCTGCACCAGGCGGCCGAACTGCTGCGGCAAGCCGCCAAACTGGCA
Source organism: uncultured Rhodanobacteraceae bacterium (assembly GCA_964583865.1). Classification (GTDB taxonomy): domain Bacteria; phylum Pseudomonadota; class Gammaproteobacteria; order Xanthomonadales; family Rhodanobacteraceae; genus DASSBG01. The sequence goes on from CAZOXZ010000014.1 coordinate 28,944, forward strand.
CAGAACAAGGGCTTTGCGCATTATCTCGAGCTGCGCGCCGATGCGCTGGAGAGCGACCAGTTCCGTGCCAGCGACATGGCCTGGATGGACATGCAGGACAACCCCATTGGCCTCGTGATCGGCCCCATCGAGACCTACGAGGATGCCTTGTTCGGCTACAAGGCGGCGTATGAGTCCTATGTGCTGCTGAAGGACAAGGCCTGGAGCGAGCGTCTGGCGCGGTTGGCCAAGTACTTGCCGGAATTGCAGCGCGAACTGCCCGTGCCGGCCGCCTACAAGGCCGAGACGCCCGGCTCGGATGCCGATCTCAACGCCTACTTCGTGCTGTACTACGCCGGCTCGGCCAACACCGGCGCCAAGACCATCGCCATCAACCTGCCCAACGACGAGCAAGTGCAGTTGGAGAAGGGGACGCGCCGGCTGCAGCTGGAAAATGTCATGCAGGCCAAGTTTGACCGCATCATGGTGCCCATCGGCCACGAGCTGATCGTCGCCGAGCAACAGCAGAACCTCACGTTCAAGGCCTTTTTCCAGAACACCATGTTCCACGAGGTAGCGCATGGGCTGGGCATCAAGCACACCATCAACGGCAAGGGCACGGTGCGCAAGGCGTTGAAGGACCAGGCCTCCAGCTTCGAGGAAGGCAAGGCCGACGTGCTGGGCGTGTTCATGATCCGCAAGCTGGCCGCCAAAGGCGTGCTG
>CAZOXZ010000015.1:0-28701 GCA_964583865.1 uncultured Rhodanobacteraceae bacterium
GTTGCGTTCGCGCATGCCCTCGATCAGTGGCCGGGTGACGTTGAAGCAGGCGTTGAGGTTGGTGTTGACGACATCCGACCAGTTTTTGTACTTCATTTTGTGGAATGTGCCGTCGCGGGTGATGCCGGCGTTGTTGACCAGGATGTCCACCGGGCCGATATCGGTCTCGATCTTGCGCGCCATGGCCTCGCAGGCTTCCGGGTCGGTAACATCGCATTGCACAGCCGCCACGTCCATGCCCTCGGCGCGCATTTTCTCCAGCCATGCATCGGTTTTTTCCTGGTTGCGGTAGTTCGTCACCACCTTGTGCCCGAGACTGTGCAGCTCGCGTACGATCGCCGTGCCGATGCCGCCGGTACCGCCGGTAACCAAAGCCACTCGTGATGTCATGACCCACTCCTCTTGTGCGCTGGAGTCTTTACTATGCACCAGATTCCGGTTTGGTAACAGGGGCGGCAGTGCTTGCCATGGTCATCGGCATGACCCGACAGCTCATGGCGGTCGGAAGAGGCCTTCCGGGTCATGTTGCAGGCTCCAGTGCAGCAGGGCGCCCGGTTCGCGCACGGATGCAGGTGGCTCGGGAAAGGCGAGGTGGGTCAATGCGGCGCGGATGGCGCTTTCTGGCGATGAGAGATTCAGCGGTGCATCGCCGCTGGACTTGCACAGCTTGCGGCCGCCGGCATCCAGAACGACCGGGACATGACCGTATTGCGGCACGGGCAGACGCAGCAATTGCAGCAGCAGGACTTGCCGTGGCGTCGAATTCAGCAAATCGCGGCCGCGGATGACTTCGGTGATGCCGAGCCAGGCCTCGTCCACCGCCGTGGCCAGGTGGTAGCTGACGACGCCGTCGGCGCGTTGCAGCACGAAGTCACCGATGTCCCTGCGGACATCCTGTTCAACCGGGCCGCAGACCAGATCCTGGAAACGTATCTTGCCGGGCGGCACACGCAGGCGCAGGGCGGGGGGACGTTCCGCTACCGGGCCATGAAGGCATTGCCCATCGCGGTGCAGGTGGCCGGCTTCGCGCAGCTCGCGGCGAGTGCACCAACAAGAAAAGACCAGACCCCTTGCCTGCAAGGCTTCGATGGCCTTGCGGTAGGCATCGGCTCGTTGCGATTGGTACAAAATGGGGCCGTCCGCTTCCAGACCACAGCGTGCCAGCCCCGCGATGATGCGGTCGGCCGAACCGGGCACTTCGCGTGGCGGGTCCAGGTCGTCGATGCGCAGCAACCAGCGGCCACCCTGGCGACGCACATGCCACCAGCTGACCACGGCGCCGACCAGCGTGCCCAGGTGCAGGTCACCGCTGGGCGAGGGTGCGAAACGGCCAATGGCGGGTGTTTTGTTCGTCGGCATACTTGAATTATGTGGCCGTGGCCCTGATCTCGAGGGGACAGAATTGACTGCACTTGACTGCACGAGGGTGACACATGCTGCGTATCGGCTTGTTCCTGGCCACCAATATTGCCGTGCTGGCCTTGGCGACCATTATCTGCAAGCTGTTCGGCATCGACCAGTGGGCCATGGCGCATGGCCTGGGTGGCTTGCCGCATCTGATCATTTTTGCGGCCTGTTTCGGCATGGGCGGCGCCTTTGTCTCGCTGGCCCTGTCCAAGTGGATTGCCAAGCGCAGCACGGGCGCGCAGGTGATCGAGAATCCATCCAACGAGGCCGAACGCTGGCTGGTCGCCACGGTACGCGAACACGCGCAGGCGGCTGGTATCGGCATGCCCGAGGTGGCCGTCTACGACGCCCCGGAGATGAATGCCTTTGCCACCGGCATGCGCCGCGACCATGCCATGGTGGCCGTCAGCACCGGCCTGCTGCGCAGCATGGATCGCCAGCAGGTGCGTGCCGTGCTGGGGCACGAGATCGGCCATGTGGCCAATGGTGACATGGTGACGCTGGCTTTGATTCAGGGTGTGCTCAACACCTTCGTCATCGTGTTGGCCCGTATCATCGGCAACGTCGTCGATGGCTGGCTCAGCGATGATCGCTCCGAGCGCGGCGGCATCGGTTATTTCCTGGTGGTGATGGTGCTGCAGATCGTGCTGGGCATCTTCGCTTCGATGATCGTCATGGCGTTCTCACGCTGGCGCGAGTTCCGCGCCGATGCCGCCGGCGCCAAGCTGGCCGGTCGGGCCAGCATGATCGCGGCCCTGGAACGCCTGCGCGGCAACCACGGTGAGTCCAGCTTGCCCAGTCAGATGGCGGCTTTCGGCATCTCGGGTGACCTCGCCAGTGGCGTCCGGCGCCTGTTCATGAGTCATCCACCGCTGGATGAGCGCATCGCCCGGCTGCGGCAGCATTCCCCGGTGGGTTGATTCTAGAAACAGTATTTCTTTAGGTAATTCAAAGCGATGGATACAAAAGTGGAAGCAGAAACAAGAAAGTTCGAAGCCGAAACCGCCCAGGTCTTGCATCTGGTGACGCATTCACTGTACTCGCACAAGGAAATTTTCCTGCGCGAGCTGATTTCCAATGCCTCCGATGCCTGTGACAAGCTGCGCTTCGAGGCCATCAGCAAGCCGGAACTGCTGGGCGAAGACGCCGAGCTGCATATCGACGTAAGCTGCGATGAGGAAGCGCGCACCATCACCGTTACAGACAACGGTATCGGCATGAGCCGCGAGGAGCTGATCGACAATATCGGCACCATCGCCAGTTCCGGCACGCGCCGTTTCCTTGAAGCCATGAGCGGCGATCAGAAGCAGGATGCCGGCCTCATTGGTCAGTTCGGCGTGGGCTTTTATTCCGCCTTCGTGGTGGCTGAAAAAGTCACCGTGGAAACGCGTCGCGCCGGCGATGACTCCGGCAAGGGCACCGAGTGGGTCAGCGATGGCCAGGGCGAGTACAGCCTGCGCGAGATCGACATGGCCGAACGCGGCACGCGCATCACCTTGCACTTGAAGGAAGGCGAGGACGAGTTCCTGAATGCCTGGACACTGCGCAACCTGGCCACACGTTATTCCGACCATGTCGCGTTCCCCATTCGCATGCCCAAACTCGAGGACGGCAAGCCCACCGACGCGTGGGAGACGGTCAACGCCGCTTCGGCGCTGTGGACGCGCAACAAGGCCGACATCAGCGACGAAGAGTACGAGAGCTTTTACAAGTCTTTGGGTCATGACTTCAACCCGCCGCTGACCTGGTCGCACAACCGCGTCGAGGGTCGCCAGCGCTTCACCACGCTGCTCTACATTCCCTCGCAGCCGCCGTTCGACGTGATGATGGGTGGGCGCGACGAGCGCAAGGGCCTGAAGCTGTACGTCAAGCGCGTGTTCGTCATGGACGCGGCCGAGGAACTGCTGCCGGCCTACCTGCGTTTCGTGCGCGGTGTGGTCGATGCCGATGATTTGCCGCTGAATGTCAGCCGCGAGCTGCTGCAGCATGACCGTCAGCTGGACAGCATCCGTGCCTCCTGCGTCAAACGCGTGCTGGGCATGATCGAGAAGCTGGCCAACAACGAGCCGGAGAAATTCAAGACTTTCTGGAACGCCTTTGGCAACGTATTGAAGGAAGGCATCGTCGAGGACCCGGGCAACAGCGAGCGCATTGCCAAGCTGCTGCGTTTTGCTTCCACGAAAGGCGAGGGCGAGGCGCGCGAGGTCTCCCTGGAAGCCTACGTCTCGCGTATGCAGGCTGGGCAAGAGAAGATCTGGTACATCAGTGCCGACAGCTACGCCGCGGCGGCCGGAAGCCCGCAACTGGAAGCCTTCAAGGCGCGCGACATTGAGGTATTGCTGATGTACGACCGCATCGACGAGTGGATGCTGGGCTCGCTGCGTGAGTTTGATGGCAAGTCGCTGGAGAGTGTCGCTCGCGGCGAGCTGCCGCTGGATGACAAGCAAAAAGCCGAACAGGAAAAGGCCGCCGCAGACGCCGAGCCCATGCTGGAGAAGCTGAAATCCATCCTCGGCGACAAGGTGGACGACGTGCGCGTGTCCGCGCGCCTCACCGATTCACCGTCCTGCATCGTGCTGGGCCAGCAGGAACTGGCACCGCACCTGGCGCGACTGCTGCGCGAAGCCGGGCAGGATGTGCCGGACAGCAAACCGGTGTTGGAAGTGAATCCCGCCCATCCGTTGTTGCAGCGTTTTGCCGGTGAAGGCGACGACAGCGCGTCCGCCGATCTTGCGCAGCTTCTGCTGGAGCAGGCCCAGGTCGCCGCCGGTGCCGAACTGGCCGACCCGGCCGGCTTCGTCAAGCGCATGAATCGGCTGCTGGCGGGATGAGCCGGGCCGGGCTGCCAGCGGCAGCCCGCAGCCGGCGAGCGGCTGGCCATGGATGGCCAGACTGGCGGCCCTTGGCAGGATGCCTTGTTCCGTGGGTCTCATCTCCCATCTCCCGATTCCCGGCCATGGCGCGCTTGCCAGCGGGGCGTTCATTTTCTTTTCCCGTGGGTTCGGAAAAAAGGCGCTGGATTCCGGATCGGCCTGCCGGCCGTTCGGAATGACGGCGTTTCGGTGTCCCGGGTACCGGGTATCGGGTAACGGCGTTTCCCTCTTCCCGATTCCCGATTCCCGGCCCTTCGGGCCCTACCGGCAGGCTGGCAATGCCTGTATGATCAAACAAGCGTTTGGATTTGACCGCAGGTAAAGCCATGTCTGCCAGTACTGCAACCCGTCGTTACAGTTTTGCCGAGGAAGTGGCGAACGGCGTGCTCCAGGGCACGGGTATTCTCCTCAGCATCATCGGCCTGACCGTGCTGGTGGCTTTTGCCACGCTGCACGGTGGGGCGTTGGCCATTACTTCCAGCGCGGTGTTTGGTGCGGCGCTGATCATGTTGTACACGGTCTCGACGGTGTACCACGCCATTCCGCGGCATGTAGCGCCCGGTTTCCTGGCCAAGCTGGACCATATCGCCATTTTGGTGTTGATCGCCGGCACCTACACGCCGTTTGCCCTGCTGGCCATTGGTGGTGCCGAGGGCTGGTGGTTGTTCGGCGTGATTTGGGCGTTCGCCGTGACAGGTGCGGTGCTGGAGTTTCTGCGTTTCCGTGCACGGCGCGCCATGTCGATCGCGCTGTATCTCGTGATGGGATGGCTGGGCATGGCGAGTTTCGGTTCGCTGTCGGCGGCACTCGGCACCGGCGGCACCATCTTGCTGCTGGCTGGCGGCGCGGCCTACACGTTGGGCGTGCCGTTCTACCTCTGGAAGCGCCTGCCATTCCACTTTGTCACCTGGCATGCCTTCGTGTTGCTGGGTTCGGTGCTGCACTTCTTCGCGGTGCTGTTCTACATCGTCTTGCCTGGCTGACTCGCCCACGTGCGATCACAACTTGACTTGCCGTAATTGGCCTATCATCATGCGCTCCGGTAATGGGAATCGTTCGCATTTCTGTTCTTCCGGCTGCGTTGTGTGGCCGGCTTGACCTCAAACATCACGGGAGCTCCGAATGAATCACCGTCGTTTCCTGTCGGTACCGGCACACTTGGGTGCGGCTGTCCTGACGTCTTTCCTCCTTCTGGGCAGCGCCGCGACTGCAACGGCGGCCGAAAGTGCACCGGTGCAGCCACAATTCAGTGCCGCCAGCGCCGATTTTCATGGACGCGTGCGTGTGCGTACAGCCGCGGCGGTACCCGGCGGTGCGGTGACCCTGGCCGGCCGTGGCTTCAAACCCGGTCAGGTGGTGAGTTTCAGCTACGGAGGCGTCGCCCTCTGCGCGCCCGTGACGGTGGGTGAGAAGGGCGAGTTCAAAACCCGCTTCGAGCTGCCGGACAGTGCCGATCCGGGCCGCTATCAGCTGGTGGCCAGCGTCGCCAATCCGGCTGCCTCGCTGCTGGTGGACCTGAAGATCTCGCCGAACGTGCCGTTGTCGGGACAGGACGATTTCAACGCCACGTTCAAGCATTTGTCAGATGGACTTTATGAAGTGGCTTTTTCGCCCAAGGCCGGCGCATTGTTCGTGACATCGAGTGCGTTTTCGTTCACGCCGGGGAAGGGCCGGTCGCTGGACAGCAGCTATGTCACCAGGGTGGATCCGGCAAACCTTTCACGTGGCGCGCGCGTTGCACCCGCGACGCTGGAGCTGTCCAAAGCAGGCAAGAAGAGCCATGCCTTTCCGGTGTTCGGTGTTGGCGTCGATGATGCCCATGGCACTGTGTGGGTGACCAATACCACGAAAAATACCGTGGCCGTGTATCGCCAGTCCGACCTGAAGCTGGTGAAGCAGTTCGAGCCCGGCGTGGCGCCGCATGCGCGTGATGTCGTTGTCGACGAGAAGCACGGCAAGGCCTATGTTTCCGCCCTGGGCGGCGACAAGATCGTCGTCTTTGACACCAGCAAGCTGGCGAAGATCGGCGATATTGCCGTCGAGACCACGCGCCGTGGTCGTGACGTGAAGCCGTTCGGCCCGGTGGGCATTGCCCTGGACGAGGATGGTTCGCGTCTGTTCGCGGCGTCCATGAGTACCAACGAGGTGGCCGTCATCGACACAGCCAGCGATACGGTCGAAAAGGTCTTGCCGCTGGAGCACGCCGAAACCGCGTTCGACGTGGCCTGGGACGGCAAGCACGACCGCATTCTGGTGGTTTCGCAGGGCACGGACAACCTGCTGATGCTGGATGCAGCCACCGGCAAGGTGGTGCATGATGTCGCCACCGGCGCCGGGCCGCTGAGCGTCGCCTTTGCACCGAAATCGGGCCTGACCTACGTCGCCAACCGCGGCTCGGGGACGGTCACCGTGGTCGACGCCGAGGGCAAGATCGTTGCCAACCTCGCGGCCGGCACCTTCCCCAACCACCTCGCCGCCGACGGTGAGGGCGGTGTGTTCGTGGTCAACAAGGCTCGTCGTGGCGGCGACGACCCGACCGGCAACCGCGTTGGGCATATTTCGCCCAGGTGATGTCGGTAACGTCGCGGTCACACCGCGTAGGTCGGGACCCGCGCAGCGGGACCCGACAAGGGATCAGCGCGCGGCCAGCACCGTAGGTCGGGACCCGCGCAGCGGGATCCGACAAGGAATCATGGTTGCTTCGCCAGCCAGCGCTCGGCAAGACGCACAAAGTAACTGGCACCGATGGGCAACAGCGCGTCGTTGAAGTCGTAGCTGGTGTTGTGCACTTCACAGGGGCCGGCGCCGTGGCCGGCCTCGCGGTGCTCGCCATCGCCATTGCCCAGGAAGCTGTAGCTGCCCGGCACCTGCTGCAGCATGAAGGAAAAATCTTCCGCGGCCATGATGGGTGCTTGCGGCAGCACGCGCTCGGCGCCCACCACCTCGGCCTGCACTTCGCGGGCAAAGGCGGTTTCGGCCTCGTGATTGCAGGTGGCCGGGTACAAGCGCGTGAACTCCAGCTCTGCGCTGGCACCGAAGGCGGCGGCCGTGTGCTCGGCGATCTCGCCCATGCGCCCCTCGATGAGGTCCAGGGTCTCGGGCGTGTAGGCCCGCACCGTGCCGCCCAGCGTGCAGTCATCCGGGATCACGTTGGATGTCTCGCCGGCATGGATCATGGTGGTGGAGATGACCGCGGTCTCGGCCGGTTTCTTGCTGCGGCTGACAATGGTTTGCAATGCCTGCACGATCTGGCTGGCGACAATGACCGGATCGATGGCCAGATGCGGCATGGCACCGTGACCGCCCTTGCCGTGCACGCTGATGCGGAATTCGTTGGTGGAGGCCAGTACCGGGCCGGGCGAGGCGGCAAAATGCCCGGCCGGGATGCCGGGCAGGTTGTGGATGCCGAACACGCCTTGCATCGGGAAGCGCTGGAACAGGCCGTGGTCGATCATGCGTTTGGCGCCCGCGCCGTGCTCCTCTGCGGGCTGGAAAATCAGGTACACCGTGCCGTCGAAGTTGCGTTCGCGCGCCAGTTCCTGGGCCGCGCCCAGCAGCATGGTGGTGTGGCCGTCGTGGCCGCAGGCGTGCATGACGCCCGGCGTGGTCGAGGCATGCGCAAAGTCGTTGGCCTCGGTCATGGGCAGCGCATCGATATCGGCCCGCAGGCCGATGGCCCGCTCCGAGGTGCCCTGCTTCAGGATGCCGACCACGCCGGTGCCACCGAGGCCGCGGTGCATGGGAATGCCCCAGTCCTGCAACAGCCGGGCGATGAGGTCGGATGTGCGCTGCTCCTCGAAGGACAGCTCGGGGTGGGCATGGATGTCACGGCGGATGGCAGTCAGCGCCGCGTGCTCGGCAACAATGCGGTCAATCAATGGCATGGCAGTCTCGATCTTCGGGATATGCGAGAATCGTTCGCATTTCCCAGTATCCCATGCCGATCACGCCGAGGTCACGATGCCGCTCGAATCGATCCGCGAAAACCCGGTGGCCATTCTTGGTGCCGGCACCATTGGCGCCGCCTGGGCGGCCTTTTTCTCGCTGGCCGGACTGGAGGTGCGCGTGGCCGATCCGGATGACGGTGCCCAGGCCTGCCTCGATGAGATGCGCCGCCGCGCCGAGCCGGTGATGCGGCAACTGGGCACGTTGTTGGACGCCCCGACCGTGCCGTCCCTGCATCGCAACATCGCTGATGCGGTTCGTGACACTCGCGCCGTGCAGGAAGCCTTGCCGGAAAACCTGGAACTGAAACGTGCCGCCTTGCGTGAGGCCGAGGCCGTGTTGCCGGCCGATGCGCTCATCATGTCCAGCTCCTCCGGCCTGCTGCCCAGCGCGCTGCAACAAGACCTCAAACACCCGGAACGCCTGCTGATCGCCCATCCCTGCAACCCGGCTTACCTCATGCCGCTGGTGGAACTGGTGCCCGGCGAACACACGGGCAGGGCGGCCATGGACCGTGCCGAGACGTTCTATCAGGCCTTGGGCAAGAAGACCGTGCGCCTGAAACGCGAGGCCACCGGCCACCTGGTTAACCGCCTGCAGGCCGCGCTCTACCGTGAGGCCGTGCATCTGGTGGCCGAAGGTTACGCCGACATCGCCGACGTCGATCGCGCAGTCACCGAAGGCCTGGGCGCGCGCTGGACCATCTGCGGCCCGCACATGATTTTCCACCTCTCCGGCGGCCCGGACGGCATGGCCGGGTTCCTGGACAAGCTCGGCCCGGCCATGGAGCACTGGTGGTCCGCGCTGGGCAACCCGCAACTGGACGGGGCCACCTGCCAGACACTCATCGAGCAAATGGCGGACGCCACCGAAGGCCGCAACCGGGAAGAACTCGCCGCCGCACGCGACCAACACATGCTGCGTGTGCTGGGTCTCGATCAAACGCCGCGCAAGCACTGATGCCGATCCATCGTGCGTCGCAACATGCCGACGGACCGGGAAACTGCTACGGTGGATGCCTCCCACGAGAGGTGACACGCCGCTGACGCGCCACGAGGAGTCCCACCATGTCCAACCTGCAAGAAGGCAGCTGTCATTGCGGCGCCATCGCTTTCGAGGTCGACGGCACGCCCGAGACACTGGTCGAATGCAATTGCTCGCACTGCAGCCGCAAGGGTTACCTCGGCTGGTTCGTGCCCAGGGAGCATTTCCGCCTGCTGACCTCGGAAGACGCGCTGGCGACCTACACCTTCAACACGCACCGCATCAAGCACCACTTTTGCCCCACCTGTGGCTGCGCGCCCTTCGGCTTTGGCGAGGCACCGGATGGCACCACGATGACCGCCATCAACGCTCGCTGCCTGCCGGACTTGGATCGCAGCGACATCGAGATCACGCAAGTGGACGGTCGCAGTCTCTGAGCTGATTGCGGTTGAAACAAGGCATGAGTGAGCAACCATCGACAAATTTCGAGGCCCGCCTGCAGCGCCCCGCCAAGCCGGGCGGCGGTGATTGGGCCTTTATCGTCCTGCCGAAATCTGCCAGCGAGATCTTGCCCCGGCGCGGCCGCACTTCGGTAACAGGTACGTTGAACGGCGCCGAGTTCACGGCGACGCTGGAGCCGGATGGCCAGCTGAGCCACTGGCTGAAAGTGGACGAGACCTTGCGCCAGGCCGCCGGTGCCGAGCCGGGCGACACGGTGACTGTCTGCGTGAGGCCGGCCGCCAGCGAGCCCGAGCCGGCCGTACCCGACGACCTGGCAGCAGCGCTGGCGGATTCGCCGGGTGCCAATGCCGGCTGGCAGGCCACCACCACCATCGCACGCGTGGACTGGATCCACTGGATCGAATCGGCGAAACAGGCAAAAACCCGCACGCGCCGCGTCGCCAATGCCTGCGACATGTTGCGCTCGGGCAAGAAGCGTGTGTGCTGCTTTGACCCGTCCGGTCACTACAGCAACAGCCTCAGCGCGCCGAAGTCAGCGGACTGACGCGTTTTGTCGGACTCACGCTGCGCGTGACTATGGGACACTGGCGGCTTCGTGAACAATGCAAGGTGAGTGTCATGGGTGATGTGCAAACTGCTGCCAGCCCGGCCCGGCGCGATTTTCTGAAGACCTCGGTGCTGGGTGCGGCGGCCTTGCCGTTGGCGACGCTGTCCGGCACGGCGTTGGCGCGGGCCTCCGCTGAGGCCTCGCAAGAACTGCCGGAGGCCATCCGCAAGCTGAAGCCGGTGGCCGGCAAGGCCGTGCCCATCACGGACGACGAGTACCGCGCACGTCTGGCCAAGGCGCAGCGCTTGATGACCGAGCACGACATGGATGCCATTTTTGTCGATCCAGGCTCGGATCTGGCCTATTTCACTGACCTGCACTGGTGGAACAGCGAACGCACCTCGGGCATGTTGCTGCCGAAGAAGGGCGACCCGGTGTACATCGTGCCGACCTTCGAGCGCAGTCGCACGGAAGCGCAGATCCGCTTCGGCCATGACATTCGCACCTGGCAGGAGAACGAGAGCCCCTACAAGCTCATCGCGCAGATCATGGCCGAGCACAAGGCCAAGGCTGGCACGCTGGGCATTTCCGATCGCACGCCGTTTTACCGTGCCCGCGAGATCGGTCTGGCGTTGTCCATCGGCAAGCTGGTCGAGGCCACGCCGGTGACAGCCGGCTGCCGTGCCACCAAGAGCGAGGCCGAGCTGGCGCTGATGCAGATCGCTTGCGATGCCACGCTGGCCGTTTATCACGCCATCTGGCAAAGCCTGGAACCGGGCCTGACGCAGCATCAGGTCTCTGCCTGGGTGCGGCAAGCCTACGAACACATGGGGCTGCGCGGTTTTGCCAGTGTCAACGTCGGCCAGTACACGGCCCAGCCGCATGGCTCGGAGGAGCCGCAGTCAATCGTCGAGGGTATGCCGGTGATGCTGGATGGCGGCTGTTACGTCGAGGGCTACATGAGCGACCTGACGCGTACCTTCACCCTGGGCAAGGCCAGCGACGAGATGAAGAAAGTGTTCGCCATCGTGCACAAAGCGCAGCAAGTGGCGCTTGATGCTGCGCGACCGGGCGCCACCATGGGCTCGGTGGATGCCGCGGCGCGTCGCTACATCGACAAGGCCGGCTACGGCCCGGGCTACAAGTACTTCACCCACCGCCTGGGCCACGGCCTGGGTCTGGACATGCACGAGTGGTATTACCTCGTCGGTGGCAACCAGCGCAAGCTCGCCAAGGGCATGACCTTCAGCGACGAGCCGGGCATTTACATCCCCGGCAAGTTCGGCGTGCGCCTGGAAGATGACATGGTCATCACCGAGGACGGTGCACGCTGGTTCACGCCACAAAGCCCGGCCATCGAGGTGCCGTTCGGCCATGCCGCGTGAAATGATGCGCGATTACATTGATCGCCGCACGCAGGAACGGGAGTACGCCGAGTTCCTGCGCCGGAAGGTAGCCGTTGCCAAGGCGCAGCAGGCGACCGGTCTGCATGCATCACACGAGGAAGTCGAGGCGGAAGCTGCCATGCGACGGGCAGAACTGCTGCGTAACTCGACTCCGTGAAAGTCCGCTGGACGAACGCGGCACGGCAGGACCGTGCAGCCATTGTTGACCATATCGTCGGCCAGCCACACAAAGGCACTGGATTCCCGCGTTCATCTTGTCGTTGTTGTTGATATCGTCGGACAGGATGGTCCGGTTGGTGTCCGGGTCGCGCTGGTTGCGACTGGTTTCGGTGCCGTCAAAACCTCCGAAGACCTTCACATCGTGGTCGATGACGAAGCTTTCCGTGACAAAGCTGCCGGGCTTGTAAATGTCGGCCTTGGCCCAGATTTCGCTACAGGTCGGGTCCGCCGGTGCGGCGTTGAGGGTCATTGGCTGGTGGATTCAATGCCGTGGACCGGATGCCTGCATGCGTCGGCTATGCGGCCAGCGGGTTTTGTACTGTCAGTTGGCCGTACCTGTGGTCGTGGGCCAGGTCTTCGCTGTACAGATGCTGGCAGTTGTTGCGGATGGCGGCTTCGATAATCAGGGCATCGAACCATTGCAACTGCTCGGCAACGGCCAGTTGGTGCGCGTCCAGCACCAGGTTTGCGTCGGTTGCCACGACTTCAAATGCTGCCAGTGCTTCCATTGCCATCTGGATGTCATCGGCCGGCAATGCTGGTACAAGTTTGTGGCTGATCACGGCTCGAAACTCGACCAACACCTGTGTGCTGAGGACAATGTCGTGCTCTTTCACCAAGTTGGCAAGCCACTCACCGACACGACGTGATTTCTCGGGTTCGCGGCGGTCGAGCCGGTATACCCACAGGTTGGTGTCGACAAAAACGCGCACGGGTTCAGCGTCGATGGAGCTCGTCGCGTGTCCAGGTCCCGACACTGGATGACTGGCTGCGTTGCGCTACGGCCTCGAATGCCTCAAGGGCCGCCAAACGCCGGCTCCTGGCGTCGACGTAGCGCGTCAGGTAATCGCGCACCAGCGCGTTGACCGACGTATGCTCGCGCAAGGCGGCTTCACGGGCCTTCTGCAGGATTTCGTCGTCCACGCTGAGTGTCAGGTTGGCCATGGTTGGCTTCCCGATCAGGAACACGGATTCAGTGTAGCACGGGCGGAAACTCAAGCTGGCTGACATCGTGTTGGCCGGGCACAAGCACCCGTGCGCCAGCGGGTAGACCGGGATTTGGTGTTTTGAGGCCTTGTGGAATGTCGGGTTCACCCTTCGCGTGAACCACGACCTACGTGGTGAGTTCGTGCACGATGTCTGTGGTTTGGCTGACAACACCGCAACTGCCGGCGACCCAGGCCAGCGTGGCGTCGTGCCACAGGCGCGAATAGTCGGCCAGGGCGTCGGCGACCATGAAGGGCTGGATGTCGAGTTGGAAGGCGTCGGCGGCGGTGCATTGGCAGCCGATGTGGGCGAACAGGCCAGTGATGATGAGTTGGTCGCGGCCGGCGTGGTCGAGGCGCTGCTTCAGGTCGCTTTGCCGGAAGGCGCTGTAGCGATGCTTGGTGAGCACGGTGTCGCCGGGTGCGGGCGCGATGACCTCGGGGATGGTCTCGTGTTCGGGGATGGCCTGCATGCCGGGGCCCCAGAGATCGCCTTGCAGGCCGCGTTTGGCCGGGTCCTGATTGCCGCGCTGGGCGGTGTAGAACACCGGCACATTGGCCGCGCGAGCGGCAGCCAAGAGTTCGGCGATGGCGGTCATGGCGCCGCTGACGGGATTGCTGCCCGGTTCGAAGGCGGCCAGGAAGTACGCCTGCATGTCATGCACCAGCAGCGCTGCATGATCCTTGTCCAGGTGCCAGTCGGCACGCGAGGCTGGCAGCTCATCGGGCTGCGGCAGCTCGTAGGCCGGGATGCGCGGCAGGCGTTTCGGTTTGTCGGTGCTCATGTGGTTATCGGTTGAATTGTGAAAGGCACTGGGCCCCGGATATCGCTACGCGATTCCGGGGCGACGGTGTTGGTGGGCTGACGGAACGTTCGATTTTGCCAGTCATCCCGGCCAAGCGGAGCGCGAGCCGGGATCCAGCGACTTTTGTGTTTGTCAGGCATTGCATTGCGCCAGATGGGTCACGCCTTTCGGGTTCCGGGTCACGGGTCCCGCATCCCGGCTCTCGAATCCCGGTTCCCGGGTTTTCCGTCCTCCACGCCCAGCGCATCCAGCAGGGCGCGGCACTTGGCCAGGGTTTCGCCGGCTTCCTCGGCCGGATCGGAGCCGGCGACGATGCCGGCGCCGGCGTACAGGCGCGCTTCGTTGCCCTGGATGCGGGCGCAACGCAGGGCCAGGTGCCAGGCGCCGTTGCCGCGGGCGTCGCTGTGGCCGAAGGCGCCGGCATAATGGCCGCGCGAGGCGGGTTCCAGCGCCGCGATGGTTTGTGCAGCCAGTGTGCGCGGTGTGCCGCAGACGGCGGGTGTCGGGTGCAGCAGGGCGGCCAGGGCGGCGGCGGAGGTTTCTTCCAGTGCATCGGGGTGCTTCAGCTCGCCCTCGATGCGCGTTGCCAGATGCCACATGCTGGCTGTGGTTTTGAGATCGGGTGTGGTCGGCACGCTGAGCTGGCGGCACAGAGGCGCCAACTGGTCGGCGATGGCTTCGACCACATGGCGATGCTCGCGTTGCGCCTTGTCGGAGCGGCGCAAGGCCTCGGCCCGGGCACAACTGGCGGCATCGTCGCTGCAACGTGGCGCTGAGCCGGCCAGGGGCTCGCTGACGATATGCCGGCCCTGGCGCGAGACCAGCAGTTCGGGGCTGGCGCCAACCAGCCAGGCCGGGGCTTCGCCTGGGGCGATAGGCAAGGGCAGTACGTAGCGCAGGATGCTGGCGTCACGGCCCAGTCGCTGGGCCAGCCACCAGGGGTCGATGTCGCCCTCGGCCCGGACCAAAAGGCTGCGCGCCAGGACCACCTTTTGCAGTGCGTTGTCACCACGGATGCGGCGCACGGCCTCGGCCACGGCGTTTTCGAAATCGGAGCGTTCGGGTTCGGCCTTCAGCGACCATTGCCGCGGTGCCGGCACACGGCGGGCCGCCTGTTGCAGCCAGGTGGCCGTTGTGGCCTTGTCCAGCAGGCGCTGTGGTTGCACCAGCGTGGCGTCGGCCTCGCGGTCAAAGGGCAGGGCGCCGACCAACGGCAGATCGCTGGCGTGGGCGCGAAAATGCCGTGCCACGGCAGCACCCAGCCGGGTGGCCGGGGCGATGATGCGGGCGGCCTCGCCCTGGGCCAGAAAGCCGTTTTGTGTCGACAGCAGCAACATGGCCGGTGGCGTGGCAGCGGCCATGCTCGGCGGCGTGTCCATGGTGACGTTGGCCTTCATGGCAGGGCCTCCATGCGAGCACACAACAGCGGCGCGATGCGGGCCGTGGCCTCGGGGCCGGTCATCTCGCCGTGCACGAAGGGCAGGTCGATGCGTTCGACGGTGTCGGCCCAGGCTTCCCAGCGCCTCGGATCGAGTTGCGGCTCGCCGGCGTGGTCGTGCGCGGCGCGCAGGTGCAACAAGCGGCCGCGCATGCGCCGGTGATGATGAGCACGGATGAGGCGGTTGGTGTCGGTGACCACGCGCACCACGCCTTCCAACGCGGCTTCGGGCAAGTTGCCCAGGGCGGTGTCGCCCGCGCGCAGGAATGCCACCAGTTTGGCGCGGGTGTCGAGCTCGGGATGGGCTTGTGGGTCCTCGCCGGCGATGGCCAGCAGCGCTCGCAAGGCTTCCTGTGGCGTGGGTTTGGGTTCGTCGCGCCAGCATTCGGCTGGATAGGCATCCAGCAGGGCCACCAGGCCGACTTCGCGGCCGCGTGCCTGCAAGGCCACGGCCATGGCCTGGGCGATGATGCCGCCCACCGACCAGCCGCCGAGGTGGATGGGGCCGTCTGCTTGCAGCGCGGCTACGCGGCTGGCGTAGGCCTCGGCCAGGGTGTCGATGTCCGGTGGCAGCGGGTGGCCGGGTTCCAGACCGGGCGATTGCAGGCCCCAGACGCTGCGGCCGCAGGTCGAGCCGGCAATGGCCTGCGCCAGGCCACGGTAGCCCCAGGCGATGCCGCCCGCCGGATGGACCAGGAACAGCGGCGCGGCATCGTCGTTGCCGGCCGCCAGTTGCAGCAGCGGCTTCAGGCCATCATCAAAATGCACTTGCTCGTTGTCGATGGCCGTCGCCAGCGCGCCGAGCGTCGGGTTCTCGAACAGCGTGCCCAGACCGGGATCGCGGTGCCAGCGGTTCTCGATCTTCAGCAGCAGTTGCACCGCCGTGAGCGAGTCGCCGCCCAGGGCGAAGAAATCGGCATTGGCCGTGAGTCGGGTGTCGGCGGGCAAGTGCAGTTGCTCGATGACCAGTTCCGCCAGGGCTTTTTCGGTGGCGCTGGCAAGGGCCGGGCCGTTGTTGGTGATGCCGAAGTGCGGCGCGGGCAAGGCCTTGCGGTCGAGCTTGCCGTTGTGGGTCAAGGGCCACTCGGTCACCGGCACGATGGCCGCGGGCACCATGTAATCCGGCAGCCGGCGCGCAAGATGGCTGCGTAGCGCTTCGGTCAGTTCGGCATCCGGGCCGAGGCTGTTGCTTTCGACCCAGGCCACCAGGCGTGACGTGCCGCCCTCGTCGCGCAGCATCACTTCGGCACGCTGTATCAAGCCGCTGTCGCGTAGTGCGGCTTCAATCTCGCCCAACTCGATGCGCAGGCCGCGCAGTTTCACCTGGTGGTCGCTGCGGCCCAGGTACAGGCAGGCGCCGTCGCCGGCGCGCCAGGCGGCCACGTCGCCGGTCTTGTACAGGCGCTGGCCGGGGCAGCGTGGGTCGGGCAGGAAAGCCGCGGCGGTGAGGTCGTCGCGGCCGAGGTAGCCGCGTGCCAGTTGCACGCCGCCGAGGTACAGGTCGCCGGGCACGCCGGGCGGTTGCGGACGCAGTTTGTCGTCCAGCACGTAAAGCTGGGTGTTCCACACCGGAAAGCCGATGGGCACCGGATCGCTGTCGTCGTCCGGGCCGGCCGGCCAGAAGCTGACATCGACGGCGGCCTCGGTGGGGCCGTAGAGGTTGTGCAATTCGGCCTGGATGCGGGCATGAAAGCGTTGCCGCAAGGACGCGCTCAGGGCTTCGCCACTGACGAAAACGCGGGCCAATTCGAGACCACGGCTGTCCGGGTGGTCGAGAAAGGCTTCCAGCATCGAGGGCACGAAGTGGCAGGTGCTGACGGCCTGCTGGCGGATGATCCGCGCCAGTTCGGCCGGATCACGATGAGCGCTGGGCGCGGCGATGACTTCGGTCGCGCCGCTGATGAGCGGCAGGAACAGCTCCCACACCGAGACATCAAAGCTGATGGGCGTTTTCTGCAGGATGCGGTCGGCGGCCGTGAAGCCGTAGTGCTGACGCATCCACTCCAGGCGGTTGACGATGGCGCGGTGCTCGATGACCACGCCCTTGGGCTCGCCGGTGGAGCCGGAGGTGTAAATGACGTAGGTCGCGTGTTCCGGTCGGCTCACGGCCGCCAGCGCGGCATCCGTTGGCGCAGGCCACTGATCCGGCGTGAGCTGCGGCAGATCCTCAGGCAGCGCTGCCGCGTCCTCGGCACGCACCAGGGCGCAGACGGGTTTGGCCAGCGCCAGCACGCGGGCGATGCGCTCGGGCGGGTGGTCGAGATCCAGCGGTAGGTTGGCGCCGCCCGCCCGCAGCACGGCCAGCATGCCGACAAGAAGTTCCAGCGAGCGTGGCAGGGCGATGGCGACCAGACTCTCCGGGCCGACGCCACGCTGACGCAATGCCAGGGCCAGGGCGCGCGTACGTTGTTCCAGCTCGGCGTAGCTCAAGCTTTCCTTGCCGAAAACCAGCGCCGTGGCATCCGGAGTGGCCGCCATCTGCTTTTCCAACAGGGCCGTCAGCGTGGTGTCGGGCAGGGCATGTGCGCTGTTGTTCAACGAGCCCAGGTGACGGGCGGCTTCGGCGGGGTTGGCCAGCGGCACATCCGCCACGCAGCCGTCGGCCGCCAATGCTTGCAAAGCCGCGGTCAGAAAATGCGGCAGGCGTTCGAGGTGGGCTTCGGCATCGCTGCGCGTGTACAGCTCGGGATTGGCTTCCAGTTCCAGGCGCATGGCCGCGCCTTGGCCGCGGAAGCCGATGGTGAGGTCATCCACCGGACCGGTGCCGAGAATCTCCAGACGCGTTGCAACGCCAGGCAGTTCCAGCGGCCGGTAGAAGGGCTGCACGTTGATGAGCGCGGCGTACAGGCGGCGCTGGCCGCCCAGAAGGCCAAGATCGCGGCGGATCTGCTCGCTGCGGTAGCGACCATGGCGGCGGGCGCGGAGCTGGGCGCGGGCCATGGCCTCGACAAAGTCCGCCAGCGACTGCCTCGGCTGCGCGGCCACCACCAGCGGCAGCACGTTCATGGTCAGGGCGGAGGCGCGGGCGGCGGCCGTGCCCAGCCGGCCCATGAAGGGCAGGCCGACGACCGTGCCGTCGGCGGCGGCCATGCGCTGGCAGTACAAGGCCACCAGCGCAGTGAGCAGATCCGGCCAGCCCAGGTCGGCAGCGGTCGCGGCTTGCTGCAGTTGGGTGAACAGTTCGGCTGGCAGCGCCGTGTCCAGGCGGTGGCAATGGTGCGCGGCGACCGCCGGGCCTGTGGCCAGACCGGCCACCTCGGGCAGGGGCGTCAACGTTTCGCGCCAGAAGGCCGCGGCGCGTGCCCGCTTGTCGCTGGGGCGCCAGGCGGCATCCTCGGCCATGACCTCGGCCAGCGGCGTCAAGGCCTGGCGCGGCGGTGCCTCGGCGACGGCCTCGGCGTAAAGTTCGGCCACGCGCTGGCTCCACAGCGCCATGCCGTAGCCGTCGGTGGCCAGATGCTGGGCGCGTTGGTACCAGCACCACCGGTTATCGCGCAGATGAAACAGAATTTGCCGTGCCAGCCGGTCGCGCTCGGGATCGACGGGGCGGGCCATGTCGGCCTGCATTTGTGCGCGGGCGGCGGCCTTGGCGTCGGTTTCGGCCGCAAGATCGATGATTTCCAGTGGCGGGTAGCGCACCTCGTCCAGCCACTGCTCGGCACCGTCGGTCGTGGCACGCATGGCCAGCGCCAGCGACTGGCATTCGCGTGCGGCGCGGTTGGCGGCGTCGGTGAAGGCCGCCAGCTCCAGCTTGCCTTCCAGCCACAGCGCGTGGCCGCAATTGAAAACCGGGTTGTCCGGTGCCAGGCGCTGCGCGTACCACAGGCCCTGCTGGGCTTCGCTCAGTGGCCAGGTGGTCGTGGTGGCGGCCGGCGGTGGATCGAGCGCGACGTTCATTGCTTCTGGCGCTGCTCGATGATGCGCCACCAGCCGTTCAGCGTCGTTTCGGTGCCGATTTCGCTGATGTCCAGACCCAGGCCATCCTCGTTCCAGGCCATTACCAGGCTCAGCAGGCGAATGGAATCCAGGCCCCAGTCCATGAGGTTGTCGTCGTAGCCGATGGCTTCCGGCTCCTCGCGCAGGGCGCGGGCGACGTCGGCGCGCAGGCGCTCCAGGGTGATTTCGCTCATCTCAGTTGTTCTCGGTATTGGCGAGGTAAGCAGCACGCAGGCGGGCGCGCAGCTCGCGCCGGCTGGTTTTGCCGGCGGCAGTGGTCTCGAAGGCGTCCACGAGGACGACCTGGTCGGGAATCTTGAAGGCGGCGATACCGCGTTGGCGCATCCAGCCCTTGATGGTGGGCACGCGCAAGGGCTCGTCGCCGCGCGCGATGATGAATGCGCAAGAGCGCTCGCCGAGATAGTCGTCCGGGATGGACACCACCACGGCGTCAAAGACCTGTGGATGGGCCAGCAGGTGGTCCTCGATTTCCTCGGCGGAAATTTTTTCGCCCGCGCGGTTGATGTGGTCGGTGGCGCGGCCCTGCACCACCAGGTGGCCGCTGGGCCGGCGCAGCACCATGTCGCCGGGGCGGTAAAAGCCGTCCTCGGTGAACGAGCGGCGGTTGGCTTCCGGTTCGTTGTGGTAGGCGCGCAGCGTGTACGGACCGCGCGTCAACAAGTGGCCCACTTCGCCATCCGGCACCGGATTGCCGGCATCGTCCACCACCAGAATCTCGTCGTCCGGGGTGATGGGGCGGCCCTGGGTGCTGAGGATGGTGTCCTCGTCGTCGTCCAGGCGCGTGTAGTTCACCAGGCCCTCGGCCATGCCGAAGACCTGCTGCAAGGTGACGGGCAGCGCCTCGACAACGCGCCTGGCGGCCTCGCGTGTGAGCTTGGCGCCGCCGACCTGCAGTACGCGCAGGCTGGAAAGATCACGCGTCGTGGTGGCCGCGGCCTGGGCCCATAGCAAGGCCAGTGGCGGCACCAGGCCGAGGTCGGTGACGCCTTCGCCCTCGATCAGGGCAAAGGCCGCGTCCGGGGCAGGCGATGGCGACAGCACCACCGTGCCGCCGGCGTAAAAGGTGCCCAGCGCGCCCGGCGAGCTCATGGGGAAATTGTGTGCCGCCGGCAGGGCCACCATGTACACGCTGTTCTTGCCGATGCCGCAGATTTCGTTGCTGGCGCGGAAGCTGTAAATGTAGTCATCGTGGGTGCGCGGGATGAGTTTGGACAGGCCCGTGGTGCCGCCGGAGATTTGCAGAAAGGCCACCGATTGCGGGTCCGGGTCGCTTGTCGGCAGGTGTGTCGGCTCCGGGTTCAGCGCATCCAGCGGCGTGAATTCAGCCGCATCGCCGGCGATGACGACGTGGCGGACAGGCATGTCGTCCTGCGCCAACAATTCCCGCGCCAGCTCGCGGTAGTCGAAGCCGTCCCACCCATCCACGGCGATGTAGGCGCTGGCCTCGGCCTTGCGTGCAAAATGCGCGATTTCGGTGATGCGGTGCGCCGCCAGGGCATACACCGGAATCAGGCCGGCGCGGAACAGGCCGAAGATGACGGCGTAGAACTCGGGCGTGTTGGCCAGTTGCACCAGCACGCGGTCGCCGGCCTCCAGGCCCAGGTTCAGCAATCCGGCGCCGATGGCCTCGGCGCGTTGCCACAGCTCGGCGTAAGTCCAGCGCTGGTCGCCGCCGATGACGGCGATATGCTCGGCTCGCGCGCGCGCTCGCTCGCGCATGAAGGCCGGAAAAGTCTCGCCACGCCAGTAGCCGGCCTCACGGTAGCGCCGGACAAACTCATCCGGCCAGACCTGGCGCAGTGGGTGCTGATGCTTGCTCATGGGGCGACCTCGGCTTGTGGGCGCAGGCGCCAGAAGGTGAAGCCGGCCAGGGCCCACAGTGCCAGGCCGACCAGCACGTAGGGCACCGCCGGCCCGGCTTTATAAATCAGCGTGGCGATGAGCGGGCCGGCAATCATGCCCAGGCCCTGGGCCGCCGACAGCGTGCCCGCGGCCGCGCCTTGTTCATGCGCCTCGACCGCATTGGCGGCCAGCGCCTGGAAGTTCGGAAACAGCAGACCCATGCCCAGCGCCATGACGGCATAGCAGGCCAGCAACATGACAAGGCCATGCACCGTGGCGACGGCGAGGAAACCCAACCCGGCCACCAGGGCGCCCAGCGGAATCCAGTGCCGCAGGGTGATGGTTTTCAGTCGTGCCACCAGTTGCTGCGCCACGACCTGGGCGCAGCCCACGGCGGTCAATGCCATGCCGGCCGCGCGGGCGCCTTCGGCGACTGTGAGATGCAGCCGGTCGATGGCGATGAAGCCCACCAGCACCTGGGCCGTGGCGACCGCGAACATCACCGTGAAGGCCGTCAAGGTGGCGGTGCGAAGCCGCGTGTCCAGCAGCGACATGCGTGCCCGGCCGTGGGGCCGGCGTGCGGCCGTCGGCTCGTTGCGCGGCAGGAAGAAGGCGATGACGACGAAGCCGAGCAATGGTAATGCGGCGGCGACGTACAGCGACAGGGCCAGGTTACGGCTGGCGATCCAGCCGGCCAGCAAGGGGCCGAGCACCATGCCGAGTGCGTTGGCCGAGCCCAGTGTCGCCATGGCCGGGCCGCGTTCCGGTGGTGTGGTGTGATCGGCAATGACGGCCGCGGCCGTGGGCGGCACGGCGGCATAAAAGGCACCGATCAGGGCGCGTGCAATCACCAGCACCAGCAGGCCGACGATGGCGGTCACCGCGCCACGCAGGGCCAGGTCCGTGCCCACGGCCAGCACCACGTAGGCCAGAAAAAAGGCACCGAAGCCGATCAACAGCACCGGCTTGCGGCCACGCCAGTCGCTGAAGTGGCCCCACCAGCGTGCCAGCAGCAGCCACAGCACGCCGCCTGAGGTCACGGCTACGCCGGCCACCCATTCGGGCAGCAGCAGAGCACGCACGACGGGCCCGACCACGGCCACGAAAGCCATCATGGCCATGGTGCCGGCCAGGGCGGCGGTGACCAGCGGGCGCATGGGTAACGTCGGTGCTGATGTGATGGTGGCGGAGGCGGGTGTGTTCACGGCAAGAACGTCAAAGACAGTGCTGCAAGCATAACAAGAATGATTCTCAACAACAATTTGGTTATCATGGCAAACCACGCTTGCGGAGCCTGGTGGCCCCGAAGTTTCAGGTCGTCAGGACGACGCCTGACAACGCGTTGATTTTTCCATGCCCGGATACCTTGTTTTGATGCCACGTTTTTGCCGTCTCCCGGTCCTGTGCCTGGCCGTCTTGCTCCTTTTGCTGACATGCTTGCCCGTGGCGGCGATGCAGATCACCGATGTGCGCGGGCGCACGATCACGGTGCCGGACCAGGTGGACTCCCTCGCCATCGACGATGGCCGCTATCTGGTGGCGCTGGCCTTGATTCTGGATGATCCGGTCAAGCCCCTGGCCGCTTGGCCGCACGACGTGAACCGTCTCACCGGCCCGATGTATCAGGCGTTCACCGCGCGTTTCCCCAAGCTGGCCTCGTTGCCGAAGATCGCCAGTTCGGCCGAGCCCTTCAATCTGGAATCCCTGCTGGCCGTCGCCCCGGATGTGGCCGTGCTGTCCTTGCAGAGCAACATCAGCGCCAGTCAGGTGCAGTTGCTGCAGCGCGTTGGCATCCCGGTGGTCTTCATCGACTTTTTTACTCACCCGGAGGCCAATCAGGCGCGCAGTTTGAAGATCCTGGGGCGGCTGACAGGTGGCCTGGCGCAGGCCGAGGCCTATATCGCCTTTCGCAACCGGCATCTGGCGAAGATCGAGAAGCTGGCGGCCACGTTGGCGCCGGAGGATCGGCCCACGGTGTTCATGGAAGCGCACGCCGGCATCAGCCCGGACTGCTGCTACTCGCCGGGACGTGGCAACGTCGGGCGCTACATCCGCATGGTGGGCGGGCACAACATTGGTGCGGACGTGCTGAAGTCGGCCACGGGCAAGCTCAGTCTGGAATACATCATGGCCACCGACCCGGACGTCTACATCGCCACCGGTGGCGCCTCGCTGGAGAAGCATGGCGGGCTGGTGCTGGGCGCGGGCTTTGATGCGGCCACGGCCAGGCGCACCTTGACAAGCATTGTCGAGCGCAAGGGCATCCGCGGGCTGACGGCGGTGAAGACCGGCCACACCCACGGCCTGGCGCACCAGTTGCTGAACTCGCCGTTGGACATAGTCGCCATCGAAGTCATGGCGACCTGGATTCACCCGAAACTGTATGCCGACGTGCACCCGCAGGCGACGCTGGACGCCATCAACAAGCGCTTCCTGGCCGTGCCGCTGAAGGGCAGTTTCTGGGTCAGCCTGCAATGAACAGCGTGGCGCCGCTTGATGCCGCAGGGGTCCTGACGCGCTACAACCGCGTCGTGCTGCGGCGTGTCGTCCTGCTGGCGGTGCTGGCATTGGTATGCGTGGGTGCTTTCGCGCTGGATTTTGTCACCGGCCCATCGGCGCTGACGGCAGGGCAGGTTCTGGGCGGCCTGTTTTCGAGCGAAGGCCTGAGCGCCGCGCAGCATGCCATCATCTGGCAGGTGCGTCTGCCTTACGCCTTGATGGCCGTGCTGGTGGGCGCGGCCCTGTCACTGGCGGGCGTGGAGATGCAGACCATCCTCAACAACCCGCTGGCCAGCCCGTTCACGCTGGGCGTGTCCTCGGCGGCCTCCTTCGGCGCGGCGCTGGCCATCGTGCTGGGTGTCAGCCTGCCGTTCATTCCGGCCGAGTGGATGATTCCGCTGAACGCCTTCGTGTTCGCCTTCGGCTCGGTGCTGCTGCTGCAATTGCTGGCCAAGCTGCGCGGCGCCAGCGTGGAGACGGTGGTGCTGCTGGGCATTGCCCTGGTGTTCGCTTTCAACGCCATGGTGGCCTTGCTGCAATTCGTGTCCTCGCAGCAGGCCTTGCAGCAACTGGTGTTCTGGTCCATGGGCTCGTTGTCGCGCTCGAACTGGCGCCAGCTCGGCGTGATGGCCCTGATGCTGGTGCTGGTCACGCCCTGGTCGCTGCTGGCGGCCAGCCGCCTGACTTCATTGCGTCTGGGTGAAGATCGTGCGCGCAGTTTCGGTGTGGATGTCGGCCGGTTGCGCTTCGTGTCGCTGTTGCGGGTCAGCCTGCTGGCCGCGACCTCGGTGGCCTTCGTTGGCACCATCGGGTTTGTCGGCCTGGTGGGGCCGCATATCGCCCGCTTGTTGCTGGGCGAGGACCATCGCTTTCTCTTGCCCGGCAGCCTGCTGTGCGGCGCCCTCATCATGTCGCTGGCCTCGGCGGCGTCCAAGGCGCTGGTGCCGGGTGCGTTGATGCCGGTCGGCATCGTTACGGCCATGGTCGGCGTGCCGGTGTTCCTGGTGCTGATCTTTCGTCAACGGAGGCCGGGATGAGGGCGCCGCTGATGCAAGATGTGGCCGGGGCTTTGCGCGTGCGCGGGCTGTCGGCCGGTTACCGCAATTTTGCCGTCATCGAGAATCTGGACCTGCCGGATCTTGCACCCGGCGAAGTGCACGCATTGCTGGGTCCCAACGCGGCCGGCAAATCCACCTTGATGCGGGCCCTGGCGGGCTTGATGGGGGCCCGCGGCACGGTGCATCTGGGCGAGCTGGAATTGTCGCGGCTGTCCCTGGCCGAGCATGCGCGACACGTCACCTACATGCCGCAAAGCCTGCCGCAGGGCGTGGCCCTGACGGTGCTGGAAAGCGTGTTGGGTGCCTTGCATGCCACGGCCACCGACTTGCCGGGCGCGGATGATCGCAAGGCCTTGCAACGCCATGCCACGGCCGTGCTGGAACGCGTTGGCATTCTCGACCTTGCCATGCAGGGGCTGGACCATCTTTCCGGCGGCCAGCGTCAGTTGGCGTCGTTGGCCCAGGCACTGGTGCGCCGACCGCGGGTGCTGCTGCTGGACGAGCCCATCAGCGCCCTGGACTTGCAGCACCAGTTCCGCGTCATGCAACTGGTGCGCGAGCTGGCACGCGAGCGCGGCATGATCGTGCTGGTGGTGCTGCATGATTTGCAGATCGCGGCGCGCTGGTCTGATGGCGTGGTGATGTTGTCGCACGGCGAGGTCGTGGCAACGGGGACACCGGCCGAGGCCATTACGCCGGCGAGCCTGGCACGGGTGTATGGCGTGGAGGCGCGGGTCGAGCATTGCAGTCAGGGTGGGTTGCAAGTGATGGTCGATGGCGTGCGCGACATGGCCGGGGCGCCCGCGTGAACGACAACAGGGCGCCCGTGATCATCGCCAATGCCACACGCTGGCAGGTCACGGCACGATTGAATGGTCAGAGTTATCGCCTTGCTCTATGGCTGCCGAAAGCCGAGCCGCCCGAGAAGGGCTGGCCATTGCTGTGCCTGCTGGATGGCCCGGCCGTCTTCGGCACCGCGGTCGAGGCCGTACGCCGCATGAGCCGGCGCACGGCAGTCACGGGCGTGCCGCCCATGGCCGTGCTCGGCATCGGCCATCACAGCGATGACCTGTTCCCGGACACCTTGCGCCGGCGCGACTACAGCTGGGGCCCGCCCGTGGACGGCTCCAGCCCGGCTGAAGCCTGCGGTGGCGGGCCGGTATTTCTGGCCTTCCTGCTGGACGAGCTGTTGCCATCCCTGGCCGCCGATGTGTCGTTGGATGCCAGTCAGCGTGGCCTTTTCGGACATTCGCTGGCCGGAATGTTTGTGCTACGAGCCCTGGCCGAGCGGCCGCGGGCGTTTGTAGCGTGGGCGGCCATCAGTCCATCCATCTGGTGGAATCCGGACGGCTTGCGTGCGGCACTGGAAGACGGCGTGCAACAAGACGCATCTGCTCGGGTTTTCATCGCCACCGGCCAGTGGGAAGCCGAATTGCCACCCTGGGTCGCGCCGGAACCCGGCCTTCTGGCGCGCCGCCGCGCGCGCGACATGCCCGGGCGCGCACGCGCCTTGGCAGCCGACCTGGCTGCTCGGCTGGGCGGGGGCAGGGTGAGCCATGAAGTCCTTGCCGGGCAGGACCATGCCTCCATGCCCACCGCGGCCATGCCATGGGTCTTGCGATTAATGGGGTGAGCGAGACCGAACCGCCCTATCGGCGGTTCGCAGCTCGCGAACGCCCGGCAGGGATGCCGGGCCGGACGGCCCTTGGCAGGATGCCTTGTCCCGTGGATTCGGTTCTTCACGGGTCGTTTGCATCCGGTCGCGCACAGGTGCGCTCCTGCAGGTGTCGCTGTGTTCGCTGGACGCGACAAGATTATCGTCGTTCCGGAGGCGGCTGCGGCTTTTTGCAGCCGGAACCCGACACCGAAGGCATGGATGCCGAAGGTGGACACCGGCGTAGCCGATGGCCCGGAGGGTGAGCACCGGGATGGTGCGAGCAAACCCAACGACTTTCGGGCTGTGGTGGTCGCGCGCGTCAAAAGGCACTGGATTCCGGATCGGCCTGTCGGCCGCCCGGAATGACGGTGTCCCGGATCTCGTCTCCCGACACCCGATTCCCGACGCTGTCTCGAGGCATCACATGTCGGATTCGCGCTGCGCGCGATACCGACCTACGGCTGGGCGGTGTAGGAGCCTGCCTGCAGGCGACTGGGTGTGAGTTTCCTGTGAGGCGACCATAGTCGCGAAACCGGACGCGTCCACGGCTCCCGTGTCCCGGCTCCCGTGTCCCGGCTCCCGATTCCCGTTTCCCGGCCGCCTTCAGCGGTGGTATTCGCCGGCGCGTTCGGGCTGGAAGGTGACTTCGATGATCTTCAACTTCATGTGACCGCCGCCCGGCTTGGGCCAGCTGATGGTGTCGCCCTCGGTCATGCCCAACAAGGCGCTGCCGACCGGTGCCATGACGGAAATGGTCTGCTCCTTGCCTTGGTCGCGCGGGTAGACCAGGGTCAGCGAGAAGCCCTTGTCCGACCCTTCCACCTGGAAGCGGACGGTGGAGTTCATGGTGACCACGTTGTCCGGAACATCCTTGGGCTCGACGATATCTGCACGGTCCAGCTCTGCTTCGAGTTCTTCGCGGCCCGGGTGATCGTCGTCGGGCAGGGCATCCAGAATGGCTGCCAGGCGTTCGGCATCGATGGATGAGACGATGATCGGCGGTTTTCTGTCCATGACTCGTGTTCTCGCGTGTTCCAGGATCAAGCGCGGTTTTCCCGGCATGATCGCTTGTGATGATGAAAGGAAGGCCCGGCTTTCGGCACGCACACTCAGCTGAGCGCCGACACTGTCGGGCGTGTTGCGCCAAGCATACCGCGCCGGTCAGGAATTGCCCAGACATCGGCGTGGTCGCGCGGCGGGACTTTTCAGCCCTTGAACCCACCGTCTGCCAGCCAAGCTTCCTCTTCCGGAGTCGATGTTCGCCCGAAAATGGCGTTACGGTGTGGGAATCGGCCGAAGCGCTCGATGATCTCGCGGTGGTGCAGGGCCCAACGTGTTTCTTCGCCGCCCATGGCCTGATACAGCTCCACGGCACGGTCCTGGTCGGCCATGGCCTCGGAGTGCATGAAGGGCGTGTAGAAGAACTGGCGCAGGACTTCGTCGATCTCCTGATCGAGGCCCCGCGCGATGGCCTGGCTGGCCAGCTCGCGGGCATGGGCGTCACCGGCATAGGCCTGGCGCGTGCCGCGATGGATGTTGCGCGGCAATTGGTCCAGCAGGATCATCAACGCCAGGGCGCCTTCGGCCGAATCCATCCAGCCGTCCAACTCTCCATTGGCGGCCTTGTCGCAGCTGTCTTCGAACGCCAGTTCACACATGTCGTCAAAGGTGGGATCCTTGGTGAACCAGCGCTGCGGGCCGGCGTCGCGCCAGAAATGGATGACTTCGGTGGGGGACATGGTTGGCCTTGAGGTTGGTATGTGGGCGTCATCGTAACGGCAATGGCCATCGCTTTGCAGGGAGGCACCTGGTGCCATCGCGCAGGCAGGCCGTTGCACGTATGATGCCGCCATGGAGCAGACATCCTCGTTTCGATGGGCCTGGCTGACCCTTGCCTGGATCAGTCTCGGCATCGGTCTCGTCGGTATTTTCGTGCCCGTCATGCCGACCTCGCCGTTCGTTATCGTGGCAGCTTACGCGGCGGCCCGCAGTTCCCGTCGCATGTATTTTCGGCTGATGCGTGACAAGCGCTTCGGCCCCATGATCCGTGCCTGGTACCGCCACGGTGCCATCCATCGCCCAGCCAAGATCCTGGCAACCGTGGCGTTGGCGATCAGCGGCACCGGCCTGTGGTGGTTCTCGCCCTGGCCAGTGGTCGCGTGGGTCGTGATTGGCATCATGGCCGTCGTAGTGCTGTGGCTGTGGACCCGACCGGAGCCGCCGGATGGCACGATGGCGCGACGCGTCGGCTCCCGAAGGGATTGACGTTTCCGTGGGGCAATCGGCATGCCGGGGTTATCACGCGCCGGTGCAGCTGTTAGCCTGTGCGACCCTTTGTTGGTTGCGATCGGCAGCCGACGTTCAACAATCAGGAGAATCGCATGGAGATTGCCGACCGCCGAGTCGCCTCGTTCAACTACACCCTCACCGACGATGACGGTCAGGTCATCGATACATCCGAAGGCCGTGCGCCGTTGGCCTACCTGCATGGCGCCAACAACATCGTGCCGGGCCTGGAAAAAGAGTTGGCCGGCAAGGAAGCGGGTGCGAGTTTCAAGGTGGATGTGGCTCCCGAGGAAGGCTACGGCGAGCACAATGCCGCGATGGTCCAGGAA
>CAZOXZ010000016.1:0-27486 GCA_964583865.1 uncultured Rhodanobacteraceae bacterium
TGATCCGTTGATCCACCGTGTCATGCGGGGGCTGGCCTATGCCAACAGCCGGCTGGCAAATTTTGACCGTGGCCGTGCCTTGTACCGGGAACTGATCACCCAGTTCCGGCAGCAATACGGCGAGGACAATTCACATACCTTTCATGCCATCGGCGGCCTGGCGATTACCTTTCTGGTGACGCATGACTACGTCGAGGCCGAACAGCTGCTGGCGCCGGCGGTGGCGCGTGCCGAGAAGCTGTTCGGCCCGGATCACCCGGTCACCATCAACATGATGTCCAACCTGGCCGAGGCCATCCGTCACCAGCCGGGACGCAACGCGGAAGCCAGGCCGTACTTCGAGAAAGTCCTGGCTTTCCGCCAGAAGCGCTACGGTGCAGCGAACTTGCAGACCATGATGTCGCAGGTGAACCTGGCCCTGGTGCTGGCCGACGGCGGCGAATTGGCGGCCGCCGAGAAGCACGCTCGCGATGCCGTGAAGTTCATTGACGAGGTCGTTGATCCGTCCAGTGCCTATGGTGGCATGTTCTGGAACACCATGGCCTATGTTTACCTGCGTGAGCACAAGTATGCCGAGGCCGAGCAGGCATTGGACGCGGCATGGGCGTGGTTTGCGCGGGTCGCGGGTTTCGATGCCGCCCATCCGGTGGTGCAGTCGGTCATGCAGCAATACGTCGATCTTTATGACGACTGGGGCAAGCCGGACAAGGCGTCGGCATGGCGCAAGCGTTTGCAATCCGTCGACAGTGGAGCCGCGAGCGGGCAGTGAACCCGGAAGTGCCGTCCGTGGCGTCCCGGGGCTTCCGTTTATTGCAATGCTTCGAAGTTGTCGAAGAAGATGATGTCGCCGTCAAAGGGACCGCGGCTCTCCACGGCGCCGATGTCGCAGCCAGTGTCCGGTCGAATTTCCTCGCGCTGGTCGGTATGCAGCACGCATGTGCCATTGTCGAGGGCAGCACCATTGTGACCCGGCACTCTGGCTTTGTTGGCACCCACGGTGTACATGAGCGGTCCGAGCTCGGGATCGGCGTCCAGGTTGCCCGTGCCGCTGGCGAACGGCGTCCCCGTGGCGCCATGGATGCTGGCGTCGCCGCCGGCAATGATGCTGTGATCGATGCTGGTGCTGTTGTTGTGAAGATACATGGCGTCGCCGATCTGCCCGGCCTGGTTTTCCCAGACAATGACGTTGCTCAAGCTGACCGTGGCAGCCTTGGCCGGGGCATTGGTGCTGTAGATCGCTCCTCCCCATTTGGCCATGTTGCCCGTGATTGTCACGTTCTCCAGCGTCACATGCGTTTCCCCGTTCGGTCCTGCGCCGGCAATCGCACCGCCGGCACCGTCAGCCTGGTTGTCGGCGAAAGTGGCGTTGTGCACGACCGGCGCACTGGTGCCGTCATTCCAGCCGCCCCAGCTGTACAAGGCGCCGCCATCCTCGCCGGCGCTGTTGTTGACGAACAGCACTTTGCTCAGCAGCGGGCTGGCGAGTCCACTGTCGTGCGCCCAGGTCAGCATGGCACCGCCATGCTTCTCGGCATGGTTGCCGATGAAAGTGAGGTTGCTCAGCGTCGGGCTGCAAGTGCCCTGGGCTTGCGCCGCTGCACAGTACAGGCCGCCACCGTGTGTCCTGGCGTTTCCGGCGGTGATGATCAATCCATCCAGCACCGTGTTCCGGTCGACGGCGATGCCTTGCAGTCCGTCGTTGATGGTGACGACGTGATAACTGTTGTCCGTGTTGCTGCCGTCGGTGGGTACGCTGAGATCGATGCCGTTCACCGCCGTGCTGTCGTTGCCCAGCAGGTCCCCGGACAGGATGGTCGGATGGAATGCCGCATCGCGGTCGTCGGCGCGGCCTCCGGCGGGCGGAAAACCACCATAGACCGTGACGCCCGCGTGGACGATGAATGAATTCGCGCGTGCATCTTCGGCGCTGCCCTCGGGTTTGTACACACCTGCACCCACCAGCACAAAGGTGCAGCTGGGGGTGCTGAGGGCCGTTTGCAGGTCGGTTGGCGAGCTCCAGCTTGAGCCGTTGCCGCCACCTTGTGTGGTGACGAAGCAGGTGCCGGCGTGCGCGCTGCCGATGGCGCACAGGCCGAGGCAGGCCGAGCAGGCCGAGCCGCGAGAGCGGGCCGTGGTGCTTTGCGCCGGCGTGATGTGCCGTGGTTTCCGGGTATTGTCGGTGGAAACGGGTGGCGATGATTGGAGTGTTCATGTCGTGTCCTCGTGTTGCTGTTTGCGTTGTGGCTCAGGGGTTGGCAGGCGACGACCACTGTCGCGAGCTGTGCTCGCCGTCGTGGGCACGGGTGCCTTCAAGGGAGCACACCCGTGCCTCACCACCTGTTACGGAACAGGTCGGCGAATCACCTCACGAGGCTTCGAAGCCATCCTGGAAAATGATGTCGTCATCGGTGGAATCGGCGATCTCGACCGCGCCGATATCGCAGCTCGGGCCCTGCGGTCGCTGCACGCCACGCTGGTCGACGAGCGGGCATCCCTGGCCGCCATGATCGATGGCCGGGCTGGTCGTCGCCGGCAGCAGGGTGTGCGTGGGGCCGCCATTGCCAGCCAGAGTCGCGGCCAGTTGCGGATCACTGCCAGGCAGGTCGCCGTTGGCGTCAAAAACGCAGTTGCCGGCGGTCTGGACGATGTTCCGGCCCGTGCTTTGCCAGCTGCCGCCGTTGTTCCGGCAGTCGTCGAGCAACTGGCCCTGGCCGTCACTGGAACCGGCGAGAATGGATCCGTGTACCGTAACCTCGGCATCGAGGCCGCCATCCGCCGCCGGTGAACCTGGGATGGGCAGGTACAAGCTGTAAATGGCGCCGCCCTTGGCATCGCCCGTGCCAGCATCGCCGTGACCGGCAAGGATGTGGTTGTGGGCCAGGGTGCTGAAACGCAGTGTGACCGTGCCATTGAGGTTGAATACGGCGCCGCCCAGGGCATCGCAGCCGCTGGCCGCACCGCTGTCGCCGCCGTGCGCCGTGTTGTTGGCCAGGGTGCTGTTGGTGACGAGCACGATGCCGCCATCGTTGAACACGGCCCCGCCCATGCTGGCGCCACCGCCGCCTTCCCAGGAAGAGTTGCTGGCGCCGGCACCGAAGCCGCCGGAGCTGCCACCTGAGCCGCCGCCACCAAAGCCGCCGTAGCCGCCCGCGGCCGTGCCGCCGCCATAGCCGCCACCGCCGACGCCGCCGTGAGCTTCGGGCACGTCGATACCGCCGATCATTCCGAGGCCGCCGTTGCCGAACGTGCCGCCTGCGGCCGTGGCATCCGGCCAGCCACCGGCCACGAAGCCGGAACCGCTGAAGCTGTAGGGTGCGTCGGCACCCATCCCGCCGCCGCCCCACGCCTTCTCCCATGCATTCGTGCCCCTGACGCCGCCACTGCCGCCGCGCGCTGTGTTGCCTTCCAGCGTCACCCGCTCGAGGATCAGCGTGCCTTGGTTGTAGATGGCACCGCCGGCACCCAGGCCGCCACCGCCGTAGGTCGAATCACCCCCTTTGGCGAGACCGTTGCGCAACGTCAACGCGACCAAGGTCAGGGTGCCCGGGCCGGGCAGCTGACAGGCGACGGGGTCCGGTGTCTGTCCGCTGCAATCGGGGAAGCCGTCCTGGCCATGCAGGTTGGCTGCGTTGTAGTCCAGCAATGATTGGCCACCGCCAACGTAGAAAAAGCGAAATGGCGGGGTTCCGGCGGCATCACTGCGCACCAGCGCACTGCCGCCGTCGTTGCCGACAATCTTGATGTTGGAGGCGATCGGCGGTAGCGCATCGGGGCCGTACCAGTAGTACTGCGGGTCCGTGGTGGCGTCCGGCGGGCTGCTGAACACATAGTTGCCGGCTGCCAGCACGATGACATTGGGCTCGATTTGCCCGGCCGGTGTGCCGCTGGTTGCTGCCGCGCAATCGCCGCTGGCCGGGTTTGCGCCGCTGGCGGCAATGGCATTGGCAGTATCGATGGCTTCGCGCAACGAGCATGTGCCGTCAGCGGCTGTCGGTGGGGCCACCTCGATGGTGGATGCCTGGGCCGGTGTCATGCCGGCCAGCAAGATCAGTACAGCGAGCTGATGCAGCCGCAGCCTGCGCGCTGCCCGCACCGTGTCAAGCACCAACCGTCGCACGGCGGTCGGTCGGCGTGATGGCCTGGCCGGCGCCGGCTCTGGTGGCTCGTGGCGCGGCTTGTGAGTGTGTTCTGGCTGTGGTTTCCCGGCGTGGGTCCCGTGTGAGGTAGGCATTGCTCGATCTCCCGGTGTGTGACAGTGGTTTGTCAGGCCGGGGATCGAGCACATGCGCGAGAACAACATGTTGCGACGGGCAATGCGGAGCGGTTTCCCCCGTACCTGCCACCTGTTACGGATTTTGCCGGTGGATCACCTCATGGCTGTTCCGGGTTCCTTGTCAGCCTTGCGCTGCACCAAGGCATTGAGGTCCAGGCTGCGGATGGCATCCAGGGCCATATCCTCGCGCCCTTCGGCGCACAGGCCGGCCAGGCCAGCCTGCTCGTAGCCTTCGCGTGCCGCCTCGAGGCAGGCGGCACGCACGGCTTCGGCCAATGCCATGGCCTCCTCGCGCTGGCGGCTGGGAGCCTGGGCGGTAGGAACCATGTGAGCGAGGCATAGCCATTTTGAGAGCGATTGTTCGGGCATTTGAGGCGAATACTGGTTGTTATTCAACGAAAATGGGCGGGAAATCGCGCCAAAAGGGCGCAGCCGCTTGTGTTTCTGCCGCCCAGGCTCCTGGTGTCAGTCACCCTGCACCTGTTTGCGGATGACTTCGACGACATCGCCGTTGGCCAGCGTCGTCGTGTCGCCGGGGTCCTTGCCGTTGGAGATGGCCGCCAGTACGCGGCGCATGATCTTGCCCGAACGGGTCTTGGGCATGTCCGGCACGACGTACACGTTGGCGGGTTTGGCGATCTTGCCGATGATGTCGCTGCAGGCCTGCATCACACGGCCGGCCGTGCCGCCGTCATCGCTGGCATCGGCCGCCAGCGAGACATAGACCTCGGGCACCTTGCCCTTGATCTCGTCGTTGACGGCGACCACGGCCGCCTCGGCCACTTCCGGCACGGTGAGGCAGGCGGACTCGATCTCCTTGGTGCCCAGGCGATGGCCGGAGACGTTGATGACATCGTCGATACGCCCGAGTATGCGGAAATAGCCGTCCGCGGCCTCCATGGCGCCGTCGCCGGCCATGTACGGCCAGTCGCGCCAGTCAGTGCTGTCCGGATTCTTGCAGTAGCGTTTGAAGTAGGTGTCGACGAAGCGCTGGTCATCACCCCAAATGGTCTGGATGATGCCCGGCCACGGGTTGCGGATGCACAGGTTGCCGGCGGTGTTGGAGCCTCGCGGCAACTCCTTGCCATCCTCGTCGTAGATCACCGGGTAGATGCCGGGCAGGGCAGGGCCGGCGCTGCCGGGCTTCATGGCATCCAGCGCGGGCAGGGTGGAGCACAGGAAGCCGCCGGTCTCGGTTTGCCACCAGGTGTCGCAGATGACGGCCTGGTCCTTGCCGATCTCGTGGTAGTACCACAGCCAGGCGCTGGGCTCGATGGGCTCGCCCACGGTGGTCATGTGCTTGAAGTTCTGGCCACACTGGTGCGGCACGTCCGGTCCCAGGCGACGCAAGGCACGCACGGCGGTCGGCGAGGTGTGGAAAATGTTGACGCCAAGCTCCTCGGCGATGCGCCAGGGCCGGCGCACGTCCGGGTACGTCGGGGTGCCTTCGTAGACCACGCTGGTGGCCGCCAGCGCCAGCGGCCCGTAGACAATGTAGGAATGGCCGGTAATCCAGCCGATGTCGGCCATGCACCAGTAGGTGTCCTCGGGGTGGATGTCCTGCACGTACTTGCTGGTGCCGGTGACATAGGCCAGGTAGCCACCGGTGCGATGCTGGCAGCCCTTGGGCTTGCCGGTGGTGCCGCTGGAGTACATCAGGAACAGCGGCGCCTCGGCGTCCATGGGCACCGGATCGACGCGCTTGCCACGATAATCCTTGAGCAGTTCGTTGACGATGAAATCGCGGCCTTCGACCAGCGGCGTGCCTTCCGGCTCATGGCCCGGGTAACGTTGCCAGACGAGCACCTTGTCGACTTTCTGGCCGGCTTCTTCGGCGACTTGTACGGCGATGTCGGCCTTTTGTTTGTGGTCGATGAGCTTGCCCGAGCGCCAGTAGGCGTCCATGGTGATGAGCACGTTCGAGCCTGAATCCTCGATGCGCTGGCCGCAGGACTGGCCCGAGAAGCCGCCGAAGACCTGGGAATGGATGACGCCGAGGCGGGCGCAGGCCAGCATGGTGATGGGGAGATCCAGCGTCATCGGCAGGTGCAGGGTGACACGGTCGCCGGCCTTGAGGCCGCAAAAATCCTGCAGCAACGCGGCCATCTCGTTCACCCGCACGTACAACTCCTGGTAGGTCAGGGCGATGGTTGGCTGGTCTTCGGGTTCGGGCACGAAGATCAGCGCCGCCTTGTTGCGGTACTTGTCCAGATGGCGGTCGACGCAGTTGTAGCTGGCGTTGAGCTTGCCGCCGGTAAACCATTTCCAGAAGGGCGGATTGGACGTATCCAGCACCTGCTCGTATGGTTTGTCCCAGTCGAGCATATCGGCGTATTCACGGTAGCAATCCGGGAAGTTCGCCTCGGCAAAGCGCTCGTGGATGGCCGGATCGGCCATGTTGGCCTGGTCGATGAACGATTGCGGCGGCTGGAACAGGCCTTCTTCCTTCCAGTGCACGGCAATCTGGGCTTCGTTGGCGTCACTGTTCGCTTGGTCGTTCATGATGCTGCTCCTCGGGCGTCGTGGTTGCGTGATCAACGGCTGGTCAATGAGGCCGCCCCCCCGTGTTACACCCTGGTGGCAGGCTTTGCAAGCGGTCCCGCGGGATCGCGCAATGCGTGGCCCGGGCGTGTACCAGGGCTGCTGCTGTTTCTACAGACCATGCATTGGCGGCGCATTTCTGTTCCAATACCAGCCCGATTGATGTTTTTTGACGTACGGAGATGCTTCTTGAGTCCTGACATGATCCAGATTGGTGCGGCGGCCTTGTTTGTCATTGCCGTAGTGCATACGTTCTCGGCCAAGTATTTTGAACGCCTTGCCAGCCGCCATCCGACACATGCCGGCATCTGGCATTTGCTGGGCGAAGTGGAGGTGGTGTTCGGCTTCTGGGCGTTGGTGTTGATCGTGTATCTGGCCGTGTTCCTGGGCCCGGAACATTCACTGGATTACCTCGAGTCGCGCAACTTCACCGAACCGATGTTCGTGTTCGTCATCATGGTGGTGGCAGCCAGCCGGCCGATTCTCAACTTGTCCGTATCGCTTGTGGATCGCACCGCGCGCCTGCTGCCGTTCTCGGCGACGATCTCGACATTCTTCGTCACCTTGACGCTGGTGCCGCTGCTGGGCTCATTCATCACCGAGCCGGCCGCCATGACCCTGGCGGCCTTCCTGTTGCGTGACCAGTTCTATGCCGCCGGTCTGTCGCGGCGGCTGCGCTACGCCATCCTCGGCGTGCTGTTCGTCAACATTTCCATCGGCGGCACGCTGACGCCCTTTGCCGCCCCGCCCGTCCTCATGGTGGCTGGTACCTGGAACTGGGACTTGCTGTTCATGCTGGAGCACTTCGGGTGGCGCTCGGCGGTGGCAGTGGTCGTGAATGCCGCCGTGCTGACGTGGTTGTTCCGCAAGGAGCTGGCGCGTCTGGCGCTGGGTGCACGCGAACAGGATTCGCGGGTACCGGTGCCATTGACGATGCTGCACCTGCTGTTTCTCCTCGGCGTCATCGTCTTTGCCCACCATGCCGTGGTGTTCATGGGCCTGCTCCTGTTCTTCATCGGCATCGTGGTCGCCTATCCGCGTTATCAGGACAAACTTATTTTGCGCGAAGGCCTGATGGTGGGCTTTTTCCTCGCCGGACTGGTGGTGCTGGGCGGCCAGCAACAGTGGTGGCTGCAGGAGTTGTTGAAAGGCATGAGCCCGACCGTGGTGTACTACGGCGCCACGGCGCTGACGGCCATCACCGACAACGCGGCGCTGACCTATCTCGGCTCGCTGGTGCCGGGCCTGAGCGATGCCTTCAAGTACTCGCTGGTGGCCGGTGCGGTCACCGGCGGTGGCCTGACCGTCATCGCCAATGCGCCCAATCCAGCGGGCTATTCCATCCTCAAGGGCAGTTTTGGCGACAACGAGATCAGCGCCTGGGGCCTGTTCAAGTCGGCTTTGTTGCCCACCTTGATGGCCATCATCGCTTTTCGCGTGATCTGAGGCGGGCCCGGCCTTCCGTGGCCGGGCCACTTGGCGGCTATCGCCTTCAGATCTTTCCGACCAGTTCCGCAGACGGCGTCAGGGTCTTGTCGCCTTGCTGCCAGCGAGCCGGGCAGACCTCGCCCGGGTTCTCGGCAACGAACTGGGCTGCCTTGATCTTGCGCAGCAGCTCCACGGCGTTGCGACCGATGCCACCGGCGTTGATCTCGATGATCTGGATGCGGCCTTCCGGATCGATGACGAAGGTGCCACGATCGGCAATGCCATCTTCCTCGATCAGCACGTCGAAGTTGCGTGCCAGGGCATGCGTCGGATCGCCGACCATGACGTACTCGATCTTGCCGACGGCATCCGAGCTGTCATGCCAGGCCTTGTGCGAGAAGTGCGTGTCGGTCGATACGGCATAGATTTCCACGCCGATAGCCTGGAACTCGGCGTAATGGTCAGCCAGATCTTCCAGTTCGGTCGGGCAAACAAAGGTGAAGTCGGCCGGGTAGAAGAACAGAACCGACCACTTGCCCTTGAGATCCGCCTCGTTGACGTCGATGAAGTCACCTTTCTTGAAGGCCTTGGCTGCGAAGGGTTTGATGGGGGTGTTGATCAGGGACATGAAAAATTCCTTTGCTGGAGGAAGTGACAGACGAAAGGCGCGATTCTACGTGCTTGAACGATAGTGTCCAATCGATCCTGTCATTGCGCGTAATAGGTCTGATCTATCGGGATGGTTGCCGCTGTCGATGCCATGCGCTTGCGGCTAAACTTGTTCCATGAATCCTGTCGACACTGATGCGCGCCACCGCGTCGCGGCCTTGCGCGAGCAACTGGAAGAGGCCAATTACCGCTACCACGTGCTGGATGATCCGGAACTACCGGACGCCGAGTACGACCGCCTCATGCGCGAGCTGGAGCGCCTGGAGCGCGAGCATCCGGAGCTGGCGACACCGGATTCACCAACACGCACGGTCGGTGCCCGGGCTGACGGCGGGTTGGCCAAGGTGGTGCATCAGCAGCCGATGCTGTCACTCAACAATGCTTTCACCGACATTGATGCCAGCGAGGATGGCCAGCGCTATGCCGAGGTGGCAGCTTTTGTCGAGCGTGTGGTGCGGGAACTGCGCCGTGACGAACCGGTGTTTTCGGTCGAGCCCAAGCTGGATGGCCTGGCCATCAGCCTGCGCTACGAAGCGGGGCAGCTCGTCCTGGCGGCGACCCGCGGCGACGGCAGCGAGGGCGAGGATGTCACGGCCAACGTCCGTACCATTCGTGCCGTGCCATTGAAACTGCGTGGCACGACCTGGCCGCAAGTGCTTGAAGTGCGTGGCGAAATCATCATGCTGCGCAAGGACTTCGAGGCATGGAACGAGGCGGCGCGCGAGCGTGGCGAAAAGCCGTTGGCCAATCCGCGCAATGCGGCGGCCGGCTCCCTGCGTCAACTTGATCCGGCGATCACGGCACGGCGCAAGTTGAGTTTCTTCGCTTATGCCATCGGCGTGGTCGAAGGTGGTGAGCTGCCGGCCACGCATTCGGCGACCTTGCAGCAACTGCGCCAATGGGGCTTGCCGGTCTCGCCGCTGGTGGACACCGCCAACGGCCTTGATGGCCTGGTGGCCTACTACCAGCGCATCGGCGCGGCACGGGACGGTCTGCCGTATGACATTGACGGCGTGGTCTACAAAGTCGACGACTACGCCGGCCAGGAGGCCCTGGGCTTTGTCTCGCGGGCGCCGCGTTGGGCGCTGGCGCACAAGTTTCCGGCCGAGGAACAGATCACCGTGGTCGAGGCCATCGAGGTGCAGATCGGCCGCACCGGCGCGGCCACGCCGCGGGCGACCCTGAAGCCGGTGCAGGTGGGTGGCGTTACCGTCACACATGCCCCCTTGCACAATGCCGACCATGTCGAGAGGCTCGGCGTTCAGGTGGGCGATCGTGTCGTGGTGCGCCGCGCCGGCGACGTGATTCCCGAGGTCGTACGGGTGCTTCAAGATCCGGATCACCCGCAAAAGGCGTCGTCGTGGACCATGCCGGCCACCTGCCCGGACTGTGGCTCGGCCCTGGTGCGGGAGGAGGGCCAGGCCGTGTACCGCTGCTCGGGCGGGCTCATCTGCGGCGCGCAGCGCAAGGAAGCCCTGATTCACTTTGCCTCGCGCACAGCCATGGACTTCGTGGGTCTGGGCGAGCGTTACATCAACGCCTTGGTGGACTTCGACATGGTGCACACGCCGGCCGACCTCTACGGCCTCACCGTCGCTGATTTTGTCGCCATGAAGCAAAAGGCCGACGAGCGCGACGGCACCATGCCGGAAACCGTGAAGCAGGGCAAAGTGGCCACCCTGTGGGCCGAGAACCTGGTGGCGGCCATCGAGGCCAGCAAACGGCCCACGCTGGCACGCTTCCTGTTCGCGCTCGGCATCATGCACATCGGCGAAAGCACCGCAAAAACACTGGCCAAGTGGCTGGGAACACTGGATTTTGTCCGTTCAACGCCGGCGCTGGTGCTGGAGTTGTTGCCGGATATCGGCCCGGAAGTGGCGTGTTCCGTGGCAACATTCTTTGCACAGGCGGGCAACCGTCAAGTGGTGGATGGCCTCTTGGCGGCTGGCGTTGACCCCGATGAACCGGGAAAACCGGCAGCGGAACTGCGCCAACGGCTGGGGCTGGAAGGATTTTTGCTGCGTGCGAAGATTCCGGGGCTGGGATCGGGCAGTGCGGCGAAGTTGGCGGCCACCTGGGAGGATCTTGATGCACTCGAGGCAGCGGGAAGCGCGGCATGGTCGGCCAGCGGTGCTTCGCGCAAAGCGGTAGCCGGTCTCGACGCGCTTCTGGCTGATGCCAGCCGCAGCGCGCCGTTGCGTGAAGCCTTGCAAGCCCGTGCTCGTCTGCTGAGTGCGGCGCCGAACGAAACCGAAGCGCCCACGCTGCCACTGGCGGGCAAGACGGGCGTGTTGACCGGTACGCTGGAATCCATGCAGCGCAATGAGGCCAAGGCGCGACTGGAAGCACTGGGCGCACGTGTGTCCGGCAGCGTGTCCGGAAAAACCGATTTTCTGGTGGCAGGGACCTCAGCCGGCTCCAAGCTTGCCAAGGCTGAAAGCCTGGGTGTCGAGGTCTGGGACGAGGCGAGGTTATTGGCGTTTCTGCAGGAACATCCAGAGGCTTGATACTGGGCTTGCAGACCGTTGGCTTGTCAACGCATGGCCACGGGCCGCGTTTACAGAAACAGGCCCACGACACGGAGTACAGCATGAACAAACTCGTGATTCCACTTCTGATTCTTGCCTTGGCGGCTTGCAGCAGCAATCCTGTGTCCAGCGGTTCCAGCGAGGCACGTGTGGCAGCCGTCAATGCCGCTGCCGGCGAGCCGGTGCCATCCAT
This sequence comes from uncultured Rhodanobacteraceae bacterium, assembly GCA_964583865.1. Classification (GTDB taxonomy): domain Bacteria; phylum Pseudomonadota; class Gammaproteobacteria; order Xanthomonadales; family Rhodanobacteraceae; genus DASSBG01. The sequence continues at coordinate 11,633 of CAZOXZ010000016.1, forward strand.
CAATACCTCGATCAACCGGCCGTACGACTGGGAGCGCATCAGCCAGCACCAGTTGGTGGTCTATACTTCAGCCGGGAAAGCATGGCTGTTTGACCTCGGCTACTGTCCGCAGTATTCGGCCTCGGCGCAGAGCATCTCCATTCCGTCCCACGCAGGCCGCGTTGCCGCTGGCGTTGATCGCGTGCATGGCCTCGGCGGGCGCTGCCTGATCGAGAAGATCCGGCCACTCGATGTGCGCCAACTCGATGGGCCACGCGGTGCCATCAGGATCGACACGGGCAGCTGATCAGAAAACTTCGGCAACACAGCACCGCAGGCTGCCACCGGCCTTCTCGATCTCGTCCATGTCAATGCTGGACAGCTCGAAATCCCAAGAGGACAGCAGCTTGCGTTGCTCGTCGTCAAGGCTGGCGGCCCCCGAAGCGCTCATCCAGACACGGTTCTCGCTGAGGGTAATGGCATTGCCGGCAAAAGCCTGCTTCTGCGCGGGCGACAGCCACAGGCAGCGATCACCGTAGGCCTTGGCGATGGTGCGCGGCACGGTCGGGTCGGCGAAACCGTCTGCCGCCAGGATCACGGCGCGCGAGGCCAGCAATGTCATTACCACGTTGGTGTGGTACTCCGACGGCGCGAGGTCAAAGCAGTACGTGAGCTTCAGACCGAAGGCCTCGTGCATGGCCCGCGCGCCTTCTTCGCTGCAACGCGCACTGAGACCGGCAAAACCGACGCCACGAGCGCGGTCGATGATCAATGAGCCGGTGAGCTCGGCCGTCACATCCGTGCGCGTGGAAAGGTCCACGACATCCCTGCCGGTCGCTGCAAAATGCCCACGTATGGCCGGGTTGGCCGCTTCGCGTTGGCGCACCGGATGGTGCATGCGGCCCACGATCAGGCGCTTCGGCGTGGTGGCGAAGACGTTGTTGGGAAACATCGCGTCCGGCGCATCCTGTGGTCCGCTGAAGACCGTGACCGGCACGTCGACTTGCAGCGCCTCTGCAAGGCCTGCATGTTGCGCGGCCGCACGCGCCGGATCTATGCCGGCATCGACGTCCATGTAGACATTGTCCGTCGCGGACTCCGCGGCCAGCGAAAACGCGGCAGGACGGACAAGGAATACGGCATGTGCACAGGTCGGAGCGACAGGATCTAGATCGGCGAAAGCCTCGAGAAAAGCTTTACTGGAATAAGTGATCATCACGGCATCCGGTGTGGGCAGGCGCGGGCTTTATAGCGCTGTTGGGTCCGGGTGGCAAGCCATGGCTTTTCTCGCGGCAGGGCATTGATCAGGGCCACAGGATCCGGCGAGGGTGTTCGCGGATCTCGCAGCTTCGCGCCTGCAGGCGTGGCGACACTCGGGGCCTGGAAATCTCGTGCGCGATCGGGACAAGCTGCTTGCAACGCCAGCGCCCAGGTGCGGTGTTCGGCTGCCGTGGCACCATCGGTGGCCAGTTTCGGCAGTGCGTCGCAGTGCGAGGCAGTGTTGAGCCCGAACTCGGCACCGGCCATTCGCGTGTGCCGCCCGCCGAGCCGTCATCGATCTGTTTTCAGGTACTGGTTGTTGTTCAACGAAAATGGGTAAGACATCGGACCAAAAGGATGCAGTCGCAGCCGCTTGTAGTCTTGCTGCCCAGGCTCGCAGCTGTCATGTGACACCGTGGCATCATGCCACGGAGAAGTCGTAGTATCATGCTGCGCTGTTCCAACCATGTCGAGGTCGATGACTTCCCCCAACTCGCCAGTCAAACCGTCAATCTGGACCAGGTTTCGCCAGTACTTGGTACTGGTCGGGTTCAAGGCGTTGGCAGAATTGCGTACAGAGCGCAAGCGGACCTACCTTGGTTTTCTGTGGTGGTTCTTCGAGCCTGCTTTCCTGATGGCAGTGTTCTATTTTGTCTTCGGAATGCTGATTGACCGTGGTGGTCCGGGTTACGTGGCAGTTCTGCTCACGGGACTTGTCCTCTGGCAGTGGTTTCATAATGCCATCATGCATTGTTCGGGTTCAGTCCAGGGTGCCATGTCGTTGTTGCGGAGTGTTCGGGTTGATGTGAGCCTTTTTCCGCTGGCAACATTTGTTGCGGGAGCATTCAAGTTCCTCATGGTGCTGGTTGTGCTGGTTGCACTGCTTGCGGTCATGGGATATCCACCTGGCTTTGCGTGGGTTGCGTTGCCGCTCGTCTTGCTGGCTGAGGCGGTCTGGGTGTGTGGTGTAAGCCTGATTGTTGCTGCACTTGTCCCATTTGTCCCTGATCTTCGCTTCATCATTGCGCCGTTATTGCAAGGATTGTTCTTTGTTTCAGGTGTATTTTTCTCCTTGGATGATTTGCCCGAGAAGGCACAGGCCATCTTGGAGTACGACCCCATGGCCGTTATCATCGATTGTGCGAGGATTGTGCTATTGGAGGGGCGTGCACCTGATCTTTGGCGCATACTACGTGTGTTTGCGGCGGGGGTTGTTGTATTGGCATTCGGCCTGATGTTGCTGCGGTGCCTTGCTTCTCGTTATCCGAAGTTGGCCAAGTGATCATGGAAGATCGGGTGGTGCTATCACTTCGGGACGTAGAGATCCGTTATCAGCGTGCCCGGGAGATGTTTCGAAGGAGCCAGTCGGGCTTTGTTGCCCTTCGGAGTGTTTCGATGAAACTTTGTCGTGGCGATAAGCTTGGGGTCGTTGGACGCAATGGTGCTGGCAAGAGTACGCTTCTACGGGTGATTGCCGGGGTCTTGACGCCGGATAGCGGTTTCGTGGATCGAAATCATGGAAGCTGTCGACTTCTGGCGCTAGGTACCGGGTTCATGCCGACATTGACTGGTCGTGAGAATGCCGTTCTTAGCGGTCTTATCCTGGGAATGTCACGTCATCGCATCGTGTCGAGACTGGAGGAAGTCAAAAAGTTTTCGGAGTTGGGCGATTTTTTTGAGCAATCGGTGGATACTTATTCTTCCGGAATGTTGTCGCGGTTAGGTTTTTCAATTGCCATCCAACAGCATCCTGACATTCTTCTCATTGATGAGACCTTGTCAGTCGGGGATACGGCATTCAACAGAAAGTGCCTGGCCGCTCTGCGCGAGAAGATTGCGGCGAAGGCCACGGTTGTTCTGGTGTCACACTCTGAGCGCGCGATCCGTGACCACTGTAATCGCGTTGTGTGGATGGACGGTGGGAAGATTATTGCGGACGGCGCAGTTGAGGAGGTCTTGACGGCGTACAGAAAAGCGACCCTTCGTTCCGTGGTGTCGACAGACGGGCCGTTTCAACAAGGTGGAAGTGAACTGAACGATTGACATGGGAAATTTGTTAGAAAAAGTAACACTTGGTGTTCGACATGTGTACAGATGGATGCCTGTCGAGGAGGACATCAAGCATGAATGGATGATGCGAATTGGTCATTTCTGGCCATTCAGCAGGTTTCTCAGTGCTGCTCGTCGTCAGGTCGCACGTGAGCTGGCATCCAGAGGAACCGCCATGACCGTAATGCTCGAGACGGGGCGAGCGACAGAAAGCGCCCATCAGGTCGGGGGCTGTGGCCGCATGCTTGGACAAACCAGGACGAGAGTCGGAGGACGCGCCGTGGGGTACGTCCCGTATACGGCGCCTGAGCCCCCGACGTCGCCGCGAGCCAGGGTAATTGCATTCTATCTTCCGCAATTTCATCCGATTCCCGAGAATGACCGTGCCTGGGGTACGGGATTCACCGAATGGGCCAACGTGACCCGTGCGGTACCCCAGGTTGAAGGCCAGGTCCAGCCGCGCTTGCCGGGCGAACTGGGCTTTTATGACCTGCGTGTTCCAGATGTACTGGATCGGCAGGTTGAGTTGGCAAAGCGTTATGGTCTCGGCGGGTTCTGCTTTCACTTCTACTGGTTTGCCGGCAAGCGTCTCCTGGAGCGGCCACTGCTGGATTATCTCGACAACCGGGACCGGGATCTGCCCTTCTGCCTTTGTTGGGCCAATGAGAACTGGACCAAGCGCTGGGACGGTCTGGACTCCGATGTTGTCATTGCGCAACAACACTCGGATGAAGATGATCTGGCTTTCATCAAGTACATCAGCAAGTATCTCGAAGACCCGCGTTACGTTCGCGTCGACGGCAAGCCGCTACTGATCGTTTATCGTCCAGCGCTGTTGCCTGATGCCTGCAAGACAGCTGCGACATGGCGTCGTTACTGCAAGGAAGCCGGACTGGGTGATCTCTATCTGGTGGCGTCCACATCGTTCGAATCGAGTAATCCGTCGTCCATGGGCTTCGATGCACTGGTCGAGTTTTCACCCAACAACTCGGGGCCGACGAACATCACCAAAAACGTTGTTGCGCTCAACGAAGATTTCACCGGGAACGTCTTCGACTGGCGGTCCGTCGCCAATCGGAGCCACAACTACACCAAACCGCGCTATCCATTGTTTCGGGGTGTCAATCCCGGCTGGGACAACACGGCACGTCGACTCGACGACGCCAATATCTTTCTGCACGCTTCACCGCGACGATATGAAACCTGGCTGGCCAATGCGGTGGATGACGCGGTCAGGGGGCATCGATCGCCGGACCATCGAATCGTGTTTGCCAACGCATGGAATGAATGGGCCGAGGGTGCCTATCTGGAGCCGGACTCGCGCTTGGGATATGCCTATCTTGCAGCCACCCGAAGAGCAGTGACCCGCTCACCGAAGGTCGACAATCAGCGATTTCGCCCGGTTGTGCGTCGGCGTTCCCCGCTATGCGTGGTAATCCATGCTTATTACCCGGAGCTACTAGGGGAAATGCTGGAGCAACTGGATGGATGCGGGGTTCCGTATCGCTTGATCGTTACCGTTCCGGAAGGCAAGGAAGGCGCCGTTGACGAAGTCCTTGCGAGGCACCAGGTGACGGCGGACTGCCGCGTTTTCGAGAACCGCGGCCGGGACATATTGCCATTCCTGCGCGTGGCCAATGAACTCGCGGATGAAGGCCAGGAGCTGGTGCTGAAACTGCACACGAAACGCTCTCCACACCGCGTGGACGGGGCCGTCTGGCGCCGTGAGCTGATCGACAATCTGTTGCAGGAGGACAACGCGCAGAGGATCCTGCGTGCGTTTGAAAGGGAATCTCTGCTCGGCATGGTGGCACCTGAAGGCCACATTCTGCCGTTGTCATTTTACTGGGGCTCCAATGAAGCCAGTGTGCAATATGTCTGTCGCATCATGGGCATTGGCGAAGCAGATCCACAGACGGCTGTCTTTCCGGCTGGTTCGATGTTCTGGGCACGTGTGCAGGCACTTCGACCACTACTCGATTTGCACCTCGATGAAGCCTTCTTCGAGCCAGAAGCCGGTCAACTTGATGGCACGATGGCGCATGCCATTGAACGCTGCCTCGGCCAGAGCCTCCGTGCAGCAAAGATGTTTCTCGCATCCAGCAAGGACCCACTGGTGCCGGCCGACCCTTTGCTTGCCGACTATGCCTATGCGGAGGCAACACGTCCAGCGGGGTGTAATGTTGTCGGGGACGATATCGACTGAGTCAGGTCGTGCAGTCGTGCTCTGCGAACGCCTTTTCGTAAATTGCCAGTACAGCCTGACGGAATTCTTGATAGCGCTTCGTGCTTTCATCAGGCGTCTTTGCGGTTCCTGCATCCGAAGCTGTGCGGGCTGTCGGAGCCAGTATCTTCCGGATCTCTGGACTGCCGAAGAATTCTACAATCCGCTCACGTTTATACCTTGGCGCATGAAGCAGTGATTGTATGTGGTCACTCGACTGGTTGACGGATACTTCCGGCTCGTTCATTTCAAACCCGAAAACTGACTGGATGAAGCTTTTGGCAAAGCCATTTTTTTTCAGAGAATCAAAGTTAAGGAATAGTGTGTTGCGATCCGCGAAGAACTCACGTTGACGCCGGTCGAACGCAAGAAAGCTGGCGACGTAGTTCTTGACCGTCTGGTGACGCCACAGGCCTTCCGGGTCGACGCTGAGACTGTGTAACGTGCCTGAAACCGCCCGGGCTATCGTATTCCGCGCGACAAAGACGTATGTGGTTGCAAACCTGTTTTCGACTTTTGAAAGATTAGCGCCCAACGAGCCGCGCGACGGCGTGCTGAACTCTTCGGCAGACAAAAGAACTTGTGCACATGCGCAGGCAAGATCGTCCAGTTTCCTCAACTTGGCTTCGATCTTGTCGGGTGATCCGTTGGTCATCAACGACGCCAGACTATTGTGGTTGATCTGGTTCCATGGTCGTGGATCAGTAATCGGATAGCAGACTCCATGCTCGCACAACCTCGCACGATTACGATGGAAGAAAGTCTGTAGAGAGGTTGACCCCGTCTTGTGAGGTCCAACGTGAAGGATGAGTTGTCTCATAAGCAATCGGGTCGAGGCATATTGGAGGTGCTTGGACAGAGTAGGTTGATCATTTTCGGGCTTTGCGATGTATCAGAACATGGTGACAGCTCTCCAGATCACCGGAGTCATGGTCTGATGGCAAACCGGTGTCGGATGTCGGTGAGCCGGGGGCCTGCCGGGAAAGAACCAATTGTGCGAGGCGCAGCCATTTTGAGACCGGATTTTCGACCATTCGAGGCAAATACTGGTTGCAGTTCAACGACAGCTGGAGGGAAAGCATGCCAGGAGGGCGCAGCCGCAGCCTCTTCGGTCTTTGCCACCGAGGCTCCTGAAAGGATAGTTCAGGACCGTGATCCTCTTGAACGGTGCGATCATCCTGTGCCGATGGACAGGACGCCCTGCGCGGTGCCTTTCGGTCGGCTGTGACAGAACGCAAGAGCGTAGGGAGGCACGGGGCGCACCAATATCAGAATTGTTGCTTCCGTGAGAAAATGGTTACTGGGGGCATGAACATGCCGAAGTATGGGCAGTTATTTGACAAGAAACCCAACATGGGGTCGAAGTTGAGCCGGACCGTGCAATTTCCGAAGATCTGTTTAACATTATCAACCACTTCCCAGCCGAAATTGTAAAAGGCGAGTGCACCGTTCTCGCGTAGAGGATCACCATGAATTTCTGGTGGTAGGATGTGTTTGATCTTGCCTTCTTCTATGGTCGCTCGGACTTGGGTCTTACGGTTCTGTCCAAAGAAAGGAAAGGTGCAGACCATGAATCCATCAGTTTCAAGAATACGATGACATTCTCCAAGGGCCTGTTTGTAGTCAAAAATGTGTTCCAGACAGTCATTGTGCACCACAGCTTGAAAGGTGTTGTCTTCGTAGGAGGAGCGGCACATATCCTGGTGGATAACTGTCCTCCCGCGATGGTTGTAGGCTCTTCCGCCGGTTTTCCCTGTGCCGAGGTATAGTGAGGGGGACACCTCGTAGTCTTTCGCCATTCGCTGTGACAACGAACTCATGTCCTCGAACAGTGCTACCTTGCTGCGTGGTGCAACGAACTCCGCAAGTGTTGTGAACAATAGCCTGGCGCGGTTTGAGAGGCCGCAGGTGCAAGTCAGTGTTTCGCGAAGGTTGATGGATGAACCCAACATTGTGTTGTCTTCAACGCGGAAGGAGGTCGCGTTTGAGCACGCCGTACAGAAACCTTGAATGCCGGGTTCTTGGGTGCTTGCCCAGTCATCCAGCTGTGCCATGGATGCGTGGATTGTCGTCAGGAACGATGCGTAGTCCCCCTGGTTGTCAAAGTCGAGCTTCATCGTGGTTCCGGTTTGGTTGATATGGCTGTGCGTCTAATTGGGAAGCGCCATTCTTGTCGATATTCAGGGAATGTCAGTTTCAAAGCCATCGAAGAACAGCAGGTCTGGAGCGACAACAAGGCGGGCCGGGTTGTAGTCCCCACCCCGTTTGTAAATGGTTATGACGTGATAGTGGGTGGTCGCGTCGGGCGTGACGGAGGTGTACCCCGTAGCCGGAAGAGGGTTGGGGAATAGAACCATTTGATCACTGCGTTGATCAACCAGGTCGACGGACGAAGCCTGCCACTTCAGGTAAGCCGTGCCACTGGCGACGACGGTCGGGGTTATTTTTATCGCTGAGACGGGAATTGGCGACAAGGTAATTAGTGCGACCCAGTTGTTGCTCCCTCCGACGTTCAGAATATGGTTTCCCGCAATTGCCGGCATTGATGACGTTGAAGTGGTTAGTTGATTCCCGTCCAGCGTAGCCGGTCCACCCGTATACGCCACCGCGAGCATGGTCTTCGTTGGCGGCGGCGGATCACCCGGAGCACTCGTTGACAAGGTGCTCGCGGGGGCAGCGTGAATCGAGCCGGCGATCGGGGCGCTTGTCAGGCCATTGTTTACAGTCGGAGATTTGTTGGGAACGTTGTTCAGAAACGTCGTATCCCCATAGCCCCAAAGTCTGTTTCCATAAACAGTGTTGTCGTTCGGGTAAAAACTGTTGTTGCTGTACTGCGTCAGGTTGTTCGGGGAAGATGATGTCCCATGATCCATGTCGAAAATGCTGTGCTGCTGTGTCGGCCCGGAGTTGCCGCTGAACAACGTGGTCTGGACTAGTCCGGTGGCTTTCACCAGGCCGTGGATGTTCTCCGGGCTCGTGTAAACGGCGACGCCGTCCAGGTCCGATGAGGTAAGATGATTGTCGAAAATCTGGCTGTCCTCAAGATTCAGCTCGGCGCCCTGTGCCCAGATGGCCGCACCATTGTAGGCTGCCGTCGAACCTGCAATTGTGATATCAAGCAGGTCCGCACGTGTTTCATTGCGAATTGCAATGGCACCACCGTTTCCGGTTCCTGTTGTACCGCCCTGCGCGTCACAATTTACAAAGATGGAATTGTTGATCGTGAGGTGAGTAAGGTCGGCATGGATACCACCACCGATGCCAGACGGGAAGCTGTTGGCAGCAACATCGCAGTCTGTAAAGATTGAATCGATGACCGTCATTGTTGCGCGATTATCCTGCAACGCGCCTCGTTGGGGTACGCCACCTTGACCGTACTGGCTGTTGTAGTCGCCCTGAACAAAGATGCAACCGCCGTAGCGTCCGCCGGTGGTTGTGCTGCCATGGTGGCTTTGAAAACTCGAGTCGGTGATGAACAAGGACGCACTTTGTCGGTTGACCGGGTCGTATTGTATCGGTCGATCGGCAGAGACGACATTGATGGCGCCTCCATAGCCTTGTCCGGATTCACTGCCAACTGCCTCGTTCCCCTTGAAGATACTGGATTCGATGTGCATCGTGCTACGGTACATCTGGATGGCGCCGCCTTGGTTTGCGCGGTTCCCAAGAAAGCGGGAGTGGTAGATGCGAGCGGTTACATTGTTCTCAGCCTCTACTGCACCGGCTACGGTCACGAGACTGCTATTGCAACTACTATGGTTGCATTGTGCGAAATTGCCAGCGAAAGTGACGTTGGCAATTACCATGTCTGTTTCAAAGCCTGGTGAGGTTGGTGCCCAGTGGCCGTACGCATAGATGGCTCCTCCAGCAAACCCTGCCTGATTGTTCTCGAACCGAGTGTTGGTAAGGCGTAAAAGGGAGTTGAGAATGAAGACGGCACCTCCCAAGGAGTCCTGAAAATGTTCGTCAACATTGACTCGATTACTCGTGAACCGTGATCCATGGATGGTTAAGCGGCTACCCTTGCGAGCATCGATTGCGCCGCCACTGCGCCAAGCGGAATTGCCCGCAAATGTGGAATAAAGAACTGATGCATTCGTATGGCGCAGTATAATCGCACCACCGGCTCCGCCAGCCGACCCAGGAGAGTTCGCCTTGTTGCTGGTGAACCTGCAATTGAGGATAGTGATATCCGTGTTGATCGCGGTGATGGCACCAGCACGATTGTCCACCGACGAGACCCCATTGCTGAACTTGATGCCTTCAAAGGTCACGTGACGGTTCGGATCAGGATTTGTGTTCCAGATCAGGAACATGCTCTCTGTGTTTGCTGGTTGTGACGTAATCACAGGCATTGAGCCAGGCGCACCCTTGATTGTGAAGTGCTTGTCCAGGTTCAATATCTCGAACCCGCCCGAAGGGGCGGCATAGGTGCCTGGAGCGAGCTTGATGACGCCGCCGTTGTCGACCAGCTGGATGGCTGTTTGGAGGTTCGCGTCGTCGGGAACATTAATCGTGTGCTGGGCGCTTGCGCATTGCCATGGGAGTGCAATCAGGGCCAGACAGATAATGAGTTTGAAAGGCTTGCTGTTGTTCATCGGTGGGTACTTCCGACTTGCCGTAGTCAGGCGGCTCCAACTATAGCGTGTGGAAGCTGGTGGTGGTCAAGCGACGGCGGGGCGCGGTCACCGAGGTTGGTTGTACTTGGCGTACATGGCATGCAGCTGCCTCAATACCTCTTTGAGGCCACCCTTGCGGATTGCCTTGAAGCCGTTCCTGGTCGCCCGGGTCAGGAGTTCGCTTCGTGGGATGTCACTATTGGCGTCCAGCCAGCGGCGGGAAAGTCCTGCGAGTGTACGAGACGTGCCTGCCTTCCGGATGCGCGGTAAAGACATCTGGAATCGGCCTTGCCGACTTGATCCGGGAAATAGGTGCAGATGATCTGTCGGGCTCACAACCTGGACAATGCAGTGCCACAATGCGTGACCTGTTTCGTCTGTGCCGCGCGATTCCAGGAAGACACGGTCGGATTGGGATAACTTGAGCGAAGGGAACTCCGCCGCGTCGTCCAGATGATGCAGCATGAGATCGAACTCATACCAGCCGGTTGGAAGAACTGCATGACCAGGCAGGGCTGAAGTGAAGAACGCCTGTTCGCTCGTGCTTTGCCAATAGAAGGCATCGGTCCCGGGCGCTCGGCCCAGGGAACGCAGTCCCGCTTCCGGTTCGGCGACGAGCCGTGAACCGTCCTGCGCCAGGACCGCGGGGTCTGGCTCGGGCGCCGTCGCAGTCGCCTGATTGCTCCAGCCGGATGCATCCAGATCGCATTGCAGTGCCAGGTCGTGTTGGCCGTGGAGTGAGGCCAGATCTGCATGCAGCTGTGCAAGCTGGTCTTCGGTGGTGCGTAACCGCGCGTCGGACGCGGCGCCCGCTTCAGCCAACCGACCGATGGCGGCCTGGATGGAACCCAGCGCCGCGTCGATTGCCTGTCGTTGTCCCGTGCCCAAGGGCTTGATTGACTCATCAAGCCGGATGATGGACTTTTCGAGTGCCGTGATTTTCCCGGAAATGACCTGGTCACGCCGTTTGCCCGGACGATCAAGGCGGTCGAACAGAGAATCGTGGTCAAACAGGAACTCGATGATTCGCGGATTGTCGGTTGCGAGATTCAGTCCCTGGATGTCTATCTCGATGTATGGGTCGTCGTCGCTGGAGAAAATCACGGCGAATTCGTTCGTGTCCTCGGCCACAGCCATGCGTTCGTGAACCACGTTGATACGAACGTCATCATGCAGCACGTTTCGACCGTTGACCCGCATCTCGTGGATACGGAATGTTCCGGGCTGCATGGCTGGGTCCAGGCGAAGAAAATCAACAATGGCCCCGCGGGGCAGCTCGAAACGTGCGCGCAAGGGCCGATTCACAGTCGGGATGACTGCTGCGACATGCTTGTCCTCTTCCGATGCCTCGTCCGTGCGACGGTAGTACAAACGTGCTTGGATCACGTCGCTGGTCAATGCAAGAGGTTCCCAGTGCCCGAGTGATGGACCTGTATTGGTTGGCCATGCGGGGGCGATTACCGCCTCCGCGTTGGAAACATGCAGCTTCATCGCCAGTTGCTGGGCGGCGGCATCCCAACATGATGTGGGTACCTCTGTTCCGGCACTGGTAGCGCGCGCATAGGCCAGGACCGTATTGGCCAGCAACGCGACCGAAGATGCTGTCAGGTGGGTGGACACGCCAGACACGTGGTGCCGCAAGCCGCTGTCCAGGAATTCATCAACCTGGGCTCCGGCAGTGGTGATGGTTGTCGGCCACTGGATGGCAAGCCGGCGCTGCAGTCTTGTCGCCTGATCGCGCCAGTCCGTGATGAGGTCGTCGAACAAGACAATGGCACGGTTGGTCGAGCGACTCGCACATTCGGCTTCCAGCGTATATGCCAACCACAATTGCTGTGCCAGGACCGGACTCATGTTGTCCCGGCGCATCAGCGAGACAGCTACCTCAAGTGGGTCACGTACTGGGATGATGACGTGCGGAACAATCCCCAGGTCATGCAGCACTTGCAGCCAGGCGGGCAGGAGGCGACTGATTCGCGGGTCCTTGATGGCGAACAGTGCATGGTCGCCATGTTGCTTCTCGATTTCCTCCGCAAGGCGTCCGCGCCAGGCAGCCATCGCTGATTCCTGCAACCAGTCGACCGGCAACGGGCCGGGATCGCGCCACGACAAGCCGAAGGATGTGAGGCAGTCCTCGTTGATGCGCACGATTTCACGTTCTTCCCAGAACCCCTTTGGGTTGGCGGTAGATGCCGGTGCCAGATTCGTTCCGAGGGAGGCTCCAAGCAGGCTCAAAACACGCGTCAGGGCTGAGGTCCCGCTACGATGCATTCCAGCGATGAGTATGGCGTGGCGTTCAGGCATGGGTGGTTGGCTGCCGGTGCAAGGTTGGCGGGCTTGGGTTCAGATCGCCCGGAAGCGGGTTTGGTTGGGGATGTTCGTGCATGGCGTTGGCTTGTTGTGTGGTAGTGGGGCACCAGTCCGGGAATTGTGCCGTTCGTTCGTGGTATCACCGGATCTGAAGAGATGCCGAGCAGAAACACGAGATAATGTTCTCCCGACCGCATCCCATGGGTTTGCCGAATATTGGATTACATCTGGCATCCACCGTGGCTGATGGAGGCCGTACATGGCGTGTCAGTACGATCGTATCAGGAACCAGTGCCGGCATTGAGCCAGCTTGTGGGTATGCGAAAACAATCCTCAAAATCGCAGACGCCGGAACAGGGTTGCCGGGATGGCGCGCAGGAGCGTCGCAATCGGCCGCCAGAACCAGGGCAGGTAGGCGATGCTCTTGCCCTTGTCGATGGCGTGGACGATGCCTTTGGCCACGCGTTCGCGGCTGGCGAACAGGGCGTTTTTCTTCATGCCGGCGGTCATGGGTGTGTCGACCCAGCCGGGTTTCAGGGTGACGACCTTGACGCCGTACTTGTGCAGGCGTTGGCCCTGTCCGGAGGCGTAGGCGTTGATGGCGGCTTTGGCGCTGCCGTAGAGGATGTTGGCGGCGCGGCCGCGGTCGCCGGCGACGGACGAGATGACGGCCAGGGTACCGTGGCCCTGGGCCTTGAAGCGGTCGGCGAGTTGCGCCATCAGGGCCAGGGTGGCGGTGGCGTTGATGGTGAACTGGCGTCGCAGGATGTCGACTGAATGCAATGCCTCGCGTTCGTGTTCGCCGGAGCCGTGCGCGATGAGGGCCACGTCGAGGCCGCCGAAGGCATTCCAGGCGGCTGCGATGCGCTCGCTTTGTGCGTCGAAGTCGGTGACATCAAGCCCGGCCTGTTCCACGTTGGCGCCGCCGCGGGTGGCCAGATCCGCGGCGATGCGGGTGAGGTGGTCGGTGTCGCGGGCCAGAAGGTACAAGCGGTCACCGCGGGCGGCATACAGGCGCGCGGTGGCTTCAGCGATGGCTGAGGTGGCGCCGATGATGAGGATGCGTTGTGTCATGTGGCGATCCACAGGATTGCAGCGCTGGCGACAAGCAAGGCCCAGCTCTGCCAGTCCCTCAGGGCGAACATGATCGGATCATGATGCATGCGGCCGCTGTTGGCCAGCTGCCACAGCCGCCATGACCACCAGGCGAGCAGGGCACTGAGCACCCACAGCAGATGCGGGTGGGCGTACAGGTCGGTGGCGTTGCCGCTGACGGGATACATCGCCAGGATCAACACCGCCACTGCGCTGGCGAGGATGCCGAGGCTGTGCACCAGTCGCCTGTGTCGGCGGTGATAGGCCCGTCCGGCGGCTCGGGTCTGGCCCTGTTCACGCAGGGATTGCAGCTCGGACAGCCGCTTGACCAGCGCCAGGGCAAAAAACATCGGCAGGGCAAAGGTCGCGAGCCAGATTGTGATTGTGACGCCGGTAGCGGCACCGCCTGCCAGAATGCGCAGCATGAACAGGACGGCCAGAACCACGACATCGACCAGAAAAAGCCGTTTCAGGCTCACTGAGTAGGCGAGTGTCAGGACCAAGTACAAGCCGAGCCAGCCCGTGAAAGGCGGTGGCAGCGTCCATGCGCCCGCCAGGAATGGCATGATGACCAGGATCGGGGCGATGGCCAGTGCCGTGGCCATGTCCACCCGTCCGCTGGCCAACGGGCGGTTTCGCTTGTGCGGGTGCCGGCGGTCGGCGGCAAGATCGAACAGGTCGTTGACCAGGTAGGTCCCTGAGGCGCAAAGGCTGAAGAGGAGGGCGGCCATGGCCGTGGCCAGCACGGCAGACAGATTGCCGAGTCCGTGGGCACCGATGAGCGGCGCGAACAGCAACAGGTTCTTGGGCCAGTGACGCAAGCGCATGGCATCAATCCAGTCGCGCAGACGTCCTGACCGGCGCGGAAACACTTTGGCATCTGCATCGATGGCCAGTGCGCGCTTCAGGGTGCTGTCGAACGCGTTGGCGACGATGGCTTTTCGCGCATGGGGCCACACGGCCAGGTCGCTGGAGGAATTACCGGCATAATCAAAGCTCTTGTCACCAAAGCGCTCAACGAGTGCGCGGGCCTTGTTGCCGCCAGCGAGGTTGGCCTTGCCATCGCTGGCCATGACCCCGGCAAAGCAGCCCAGGTGGGCGGCAACGGATTCAGCGAGCAACTGGTCGCTGGCAGTGACAAGAAGGCAATCGCGATGGCCGGATTCCTGACGCACCCAGTCCAGCACGCGCAGATCCCAGGGCAGGGTGGTGACATCGACTGCAGCACGCTGCGCCACTTCATGCTTCAGTCGGGCCAGGCCACCCAACAGCCAGTACAGCATGGCGAAGGCGTACAGCGGGTTGCGCCGCAGCAGTGCCAAGCCCGACTCGATGCCGGCGTCGGTCCGCAGCAGCGTGCCGTCAAGATCGACGCACAGTGGGACCTGGCCCGCCGTCGCGTCGTCTCCGGTCACGACTGCAACTGGTCGCGCAACTTGACGTATTCGTCCAGGGCCTCCGGGTTGGCCAGTGCATCCGTGTTCTTCACCGCCTTGCCGTGGATGACCGCGCGCACGGCGATCTCGGTGATCTTGCCGGAAATGGTCCGCGGGATGTCGTGCACCTGGAGGATGCGGGCCGGCACATGACGTGGTGTGGTGTTGGCGCGGACCTGCTTCTTGATGCGGTCGCGCAGCTCATCGTCCAGAGTCAGGCCGTCGCGCAGTTTCACGAACAGCACCACACGCGTGTCGTCATCCCATTTCTGGCCAATGCACACGCAATCCAGGACTTCGTCCACCTGTTCCACCTGGCGGTAGATTTCGGCCGTGCCGATACGCACGCCACCGGGGTTCAGCGTGGCATCCGAGCGCCCGTAAATGATGACGCCGCCATGCGGCGTGATCTCGACGTAGTCGCCGTGGCACCAGACATTGGGGATCTTGTCGAAATAGGCCTTGCGGTAGCGCTCGCCGGCAGGGTCATTCCAGAAACTGACGGGCATGGACGGGAACGGCTTCAGGCAGGACAGCTCGCCAGGCTCGCCACGCACGGGCTTGCCGTTTTCATCCAGTGCTTCGACGGCCATGCCGAGACCGCGGCATTGCAGCTCGCCGCGGTAGACAGGCAGCAGCGGGTTGCCCAAGGCGAAGCAGGATACGATGTCCGTGCCGCCGGAGATCGAGGCCAGCATGACCCGCTCCTTGATGTCCCGATAGACGTAGTCGAAGCTCTCGGGTGCCAGTGGCGAACCGGTGGAAAGTATGGCCTTGAGCGGCTTCAGATTGTGCGTCTCGCGCGGCTTGATGCCGGCCTTCTCGATGGCTGCGATCCACTTGGCGCTGGTGCCGAAGATGCTGATGCCGACCTCGTCGGCG